>JBEKDC010000466.1:0-2974 GCA_050014535.1 Rhizomicrobium sp. | reverse complement strand
GTGAGCCTGCCCGTCGTTGCCTGGAAGAAGACTATTTTCACGCCGCTCTTGGCCCTGGTCATAGCGCGCCTGCGTGGCGCTCGTACCGTTGTTATCTTGCACGAATGGGGCGATCTGAATCCGATGAGGCGGGCGTGCTTTTCCGTCTATCTCCTGTTTGCCAAGTCCGTCATGACTTCCTCTCCGAACGTTCGGCGCGACTTCCAGGCGAGCGCAGTGGGACGGCTTCGCGTCGACCAAGGACTGGTTCCCATACCGCCTAATATCGCTCCACCGCAGGAGCGGGTGTCGACGCAAGCCGTCCGGCGGCTTCGAAAGGAAAGGGCATCGGGCCGCTTCATCCTGGGTCAATTCGGCTCGATTTACCCGAAGAAACAAGCCAGCTTTTTGCTCGAGGTTGCTCGCGATGCGAGAAAGCGCGGGCTCGATGTGTTCGTTGTGTTTATCGGCGGGTTCGTGAAAGGCCGCGACGACGGCGAAGCACAGTTTCTTGCACGCGTGAAAGAGCTCGGACTCGAAGACTTCGTCCTCGTGACCGGCTACATCGAAACGGACGCGGAAATCCATTCTCTCTTCGATGCCGTCGACATCTTCGTCTATGCATTCGCTGAAGGGCTGACGTCGCGCCGCGGCAGCGTGTTGGCCTGTCTGCAATCAGGCCGTCCGGTGCTCGCGAATGCGCCGATCGACGCAGACGAGTTCGACCACCATCCGGTATTTCAGGATTTGATCGATCGCGGCGCATTGCACTTCGTGCCCTCGAACGCCTCCGCGTCGGACTTCGCAGAGGCCGTCGCCGAGATCGGCCACCGTCCCCCGTTGACAGCGCCGAAGATATTCGCGACGGCGTGGCAAGACGCGGCGATCGCACTGCGTAAAGCCTTGCGCTGACCCCGGCAAATTGTGGCGTCAAGGCCGGGCTAGACGAACGATTGGTGTCCCGGGAGAGGCAGGCCTGCCTTCGCGGGTTCACGCGACGTGCGAAGCATCGCAAGCACCAGCAGGAAGGTGACCCATTCCGGCCCGTCGGTGTTCAGGAAATTCGACTCCATGAAATTGTGCAGGAAGAAGAACGAAAAGAGCGCGAATAGGAGCGACCGAAAAGGTAGATCTAACTTGCTTCCCCTTGAGAACCACACGATGGGTTGCACGAACAGGCAAAGCATCGCGATGAGAAAGCCGGGAATTCCGATCGTGACGAGGAGTTGAAGGTAGCCCTGGTGACCGCTGGCGACCCCGCCGATCCAGGAGGAGTCGATGTATTGATAGATGGGCGAGTTTTTGCCCGTGTAGGCGAACGAGCCGAAGCCGGACCCCAGCGCCGGATGGTCCCGGATGAAGGCCAATTCCGCCTGCCAGATGGCGGAGCGACCGGTCAATAATGCCGGATCCTGCAGCATTCCCGCGATCGGACCCCAAAACATCCACAGCGCAGCGAAAGCAACGGTCGCCGCAAGCAGCGATGCCGTGAAAACGATTCGGCGATTGATAGCGCTTCCGGCGCAAAAGAAATAAACCCCGCCTGCAACGATCGCGACCGGCAGGAGACCAAGCGAGGACTTCGAGTCGGTGCCGATGAGAAAGACGTATAGTCCGCGCCAATCGCCGGCGACGCCGGGCTCCAAATCGTTCGCGAAATGCCTGGCTTGCGGAATCAGAAAGATCGATATCCAGTTCACGATGATAATCGCCGCGAGGACATAACGCAGCAACTGCAGCGCTCGCGGCGCGCCGATCGTGTCGACGGCGATGAACGCAGACGCGGCGACGACCGATAAGAGCACGCCACGCCGAATTGTGACGCTGGGTTCGAGCGACCACGCCGCACTCAGAACGCACCAGGCAAGCAATACGGCGATCAATACGGGAATCGCGTCGATGCTGAGCCTGGCGCGACGCATCCACGCTGCGCCGGCAATGAAGCCGAAAGCCGCGAGATAACAAATCTGGCGCACAACGTCGCCGGCGCCGGACGCACTTGCCGGATCGATGCCCGGGGTTGCGTCCGGTCTGGCGAACGGCGTGACGCCGACGAAGACCATCAGCAGGAAAAATATATAGGCTATCTCCGCGAAGTTCGCGCCGATTGCGCTGCTGCGCCCGGAGAATCGACCGGCCGCGGAAGCGAACGGGGCGTCGCCTTTAGCGATACTGTGGCGCTGCATATTCATAATAGCGGTAGCCGAGCAATGCTCCGATTTTTCCGGCCGCACGATAGAGCTTCCGGATGCCGTCGAGACGGCGCGAAGGATCCATGCAGTGAACGATCGACAGAACGGGAACCGCAAAAAGCGCGGCCGCGATTTTGGCAATTTCGACAATCAGGTCGGCGGGACCTCGCTTGTACTTCAGCGCGATGCGCATGTCCGAGTTTCCGGTCCGGTAAGCGCGCATCAGCGACCAGGAAAGGCTGAGGCGCGCTGCAGGAACATATTCGTAGGCGATGGCATCTTCCGCGTGTGAAAAGCGCATTCCCGATGCTTTGAGGCGGACGAAAAAGTCCCTGTCTTCGCCTCCGGTCAGCCCGAACTGCTGATCGAAAAAAGGACGACTGAGCGCTTCGAAACTCTTTCGATTGATGAATACGTTGCCGGTTCCCTCGATGAGACCGTCGTAGCCGGTGGCGTGTCGGATCGGCGCGATGCCCTCCCAGGTCGATGCCCACCGCGGTGGGGCCGTTTCGAATTTCCGCAGCACGCTGCCGCGCACCACGTCGGCACTCGTTTGCGATTGGACGCGAAGCAACGCTTCAAGCCAATGCGGCTCCGGCCACTCGTCGTCATCCAGCATGGCGATGTATCGGGTATCGGGATCGGCGAGCGCGCGTGCGACCAGGGCATTTCGGGCCTGTGCAATGCCCCGGTCGGGGACGACGAAGGCATCGAGTTCCCAGCGATAGCCTTGGGCTTTCATGCGATTGCTGAGATCGACGCCTTGATGGCCCACCGCGTCGTTGTCCGCAACGATGACCTGG
>JBEKDC010000465.1:0-2921 GCA_050014535.1 Rhizomicrobium sp. | reverse complement strand
CGCGGGCATAGATTCGTTCGGCGTCATCGTGACCGGGTGTGAGCCATGCGAGGTCCGTTCCCCGCGCGAAGGCCTCCCGCGTGACGCAGGCCGTCACTGCACCCGCAATGCCGCGGCGGCGATAGCGCAATCGCACGCCGATACCGGCGATTTCGCTCACACCCTCATGTGACGGTGTGGCCATTCCGGCACCGACGACCATCCCGTTTGCCGGATCGCGGGCGATCGCGAGCGCACCGCCTTGTGCGACCAGCCTGCGCAGCGGATCGGAATACAATTTGTCGTCATAAGCTTCCGCTCCGACGTCGGCGGCGGCGACGATGTCTTCGTCGTTCTGCACGAGCGTTACATCAATACCGGTGGAATCGGCGGCACGCAAAGTGTCGGCCGTGCAAACCAGGATGGGATAGCGCTTCTCGACCTCGAAGCCGCTTGCCAGCAGCATGGCTTCCACCTCCGGCGCAGTCTCGGCGATGTATTCGAGACGCGGGCGACGGTTCCGCGTTGCAAACGCGGCATTCAACGCTTCGATATCCGCAGCGCTCGGTCGCGCGCCTTCGTCCGGAACGGCATAGTTCCGATAGAGATTGTCGCTCCCCGGATCGAAGCCGGCGAGAAACGGGCCGATGCGAAGATGATCATCGGAGCGTTGAATGGTGACGCGCAGATACTCCTGGATACGGCGATTGAGTTCGGTTCGTTCGGAATTCATCTGGTCCTCTTTTGCACATGCGTGCGCCGGCCGGCGCGCGGCAAAGCGCGACGACTATGGGTTTCACGATGCGGTGCGAAAGAAGGTGCGGCCTAAGCCGTGGCGCGCACACGATTCCGCGGCACCGCATTCAAGCGGTTTGAGCGGTTTGCGGTCGACATGGCGCCTCCAGAAAACGCGCGAAGGGATCGCGCTGGAGGTTTCCTAATACAATTCGATCAACGTTTCAATGACTTCGCGAAATCCGAATCCGACGTTCCGCGCCGGCCCTATTCCGCCGCTGCTTTCTTCTTCGCCGGATCGTCGAGCGGCACGCCGCTCGTTTCGGACCATTTTTTCGCACTCGCTTCGGCGTCCGCGGTTGGTTGCGTGATCTGGCGGCCGAGCGCGATGACGTTCGGAATTTCGTCGTCGGTCAGCTCCTTCATACGCTGCTTGCGGGTGAAGGCCTTTTCGATATATGGCGCGAGCTCTTCCGCCTTGCGCGCCTGGCGCTGTGCTTCCTTTTCCTTGAACTCGGGCATCACGTCGCGCGCGAACAGCTCGAGCGCTTCGCAGATATGTTCGTGCTTGTTGCGGCCGCCCTGCTGGATGAACGCAACCTGGTCGACACCCGAATCCGAGAACTTGCGCATGTGCGAGCGCATCTCGTCGATTGTGCCGATGCCGCCCGAGCCCGCATTGTTCGGCATCGCATCCTTCACGGCCTCGAAATTCTTCCAGATGTCGGTGCGGCCGGGCTTGTGTTCGCCGAAGATGTAGTGATGTCCGAGCGCATAGCCGAAGAACTTAAAGCCGTCGAGCCCGCGCCGCCGCGCTTCGTCGCCATCGCGATGAACCGAAAAACCCGTCACCATGCAGATGTTCGGATTGACGGCATGGCCGAGGGATCGACAAAGGCAAAGGTGAGCGCGCCGATGCCCAGACGCGCCGCAAGCTTGATCGTCTCGCGATTGGAGCATGCGACCCACACCGGCGGATGCGGCTTCTGCACCGGCTTGGGCACGATGTTGCGGCAGGGCATTTCGAAATATTCGCCCTTGAACCCGGGATAGGGGCTCATCGTCATCATGTTGAGGCATTGTTCGAGCGTTTCGCGCCACATGTCGCGCTTCTTCTCGACGGGCATGGGAATATTCCTCGAGGAAATGATGCTCTACCTCCCAGGCGTGATCGATGCCCAGCCGGTCGGCGAGCTCGACCTGGTCGAGCGCATCCTGGAACAACTTCAGTTCGTCGCCGTCATGCCAGGGCCGCGGCAATTGGTGTTCGTAGAAGATTCCGAATTTCACGGGACGGCTCCTCGTTTATCTTTTCGCCTGCGGCTTCGCCTTCAGCGCGTCGCTGTGGGCCGCGGAATCGAAGGCGGCCAGAATGTTCTTGAAGCGCGCCTCGGCGTATTCCTTCATCTCGGGGTGGGTGAAGATGTAGAGCTCGTTCGCTTTCACCGCTTCGAGCACCCGCGCGCCCACGATGTCCGCATCGAGGCCGTGCATCACATTCTGCGCCGCTTCATCGCGCGTCGCGCCGACGCCGGGGTCGACCTCGCCATGCCCGCCATAGCGATCCTGCCGCGCGCGACCGCTCTCGTGAATGCGCGTGCGCACGAAACCGGGACAGAGGACCGACACGCCGATGTCGAGCGGCGCAAGCTGCTGCGACCAGCCTTCGCTCATGGCGACGACGGCGAATTTCGTGGCCGAATACGGCTCCATCCCCGGCGGGCTGATCATGCCGGCCATCGAGGCCGTATTGACGATATGGCCGCCTTCGCCGTGGCTCTTGATCAGCGGCACGAAGGTTTCGAAACCGTAGATCACGCCTTTGAGATTGACGTCGATGATCCAGTCCCAGTCACGCTCGCCGACCGAGCCGAAGGCGCCGCCCGCGGCCACGCCCGCATTGTTGCAGACGATATGGATCTTGCCAAACGCCGCGACGGCTTCCAGCGCCGCGCGCTGGACTTCGCTTCGGAGTGCGACATCGCAATGAATGGGAACGGCCTTGATCTGATCTCTCTTCAACATGTCGACAGCTTTGAGCGCGACCTCGCGCTCGATATCGGCAATCGCCACATTCATGCCGGCGCGACCGAACGCCATGGCCATGCCGAGGCCGATGCCGCTTGCGCCACCCGTGATGAAGGCGGTCTTCCCTTTGAAGTCTTTCATGCTGCGCGCTCGCTGTGTGCAGGCTCTTCGCCAAGAGC
>JBEKDC010000464.1:0-2812 GCA_050014535.1 Rhizomicrobium sp. | reverse complement strand
CAGCGCCGCCATCAGAAGGTGATCGAGGAAGCACCCGCGCCCGGAATGACCGAGGCGATGCGTGCGCGAATGGGCGAGGCAGCGGTGAAGGCCGCGAAGGCTGTCGGTTATGTCGGCGCCGGCACGGTCGAGTTCATCGCCGATGCGTCGGACGGACTGAAGGAAGATCGCTTCTGGTTCATGGAAATGAACACGCGGCTGCAGGTCGAGCATCCGGTGACCGAAGCGATCACGGGACTCGATCTTGTCGAATGGCAATTGCGGGTCGCGGCGGGCGAGGCGTTGCCCAAGCGCCAGAGCGAAATGCACGCGCGCGGCCACGCGATCGAAGCGCGGCTTTATGCCGAAGACCCCGACAGGGGATTCCTGCCCTCGGTCGGCCAGCTTGAGATTTTGCGATTGCCGGAGGAGCGCGACGGCATTCGCATCGATGCGGGCGTCCGCCAGGGCGACGAGGTGACGATCCACTACGATCCCATGATCGCGAAAGTGATTGCCTGGGACGCGACGCGCGAAGGCGCGGCCGCGAAGCTGGCCGCTGCACTGGCAAATACCGAAGTCGCCGGAGTGCGCACAAATGCCGGATTTCTCGTGCGGGCTCTGCGCCAATCCGATTTTGTTGCGGGTGAGATAGACACCGGATTTATCGCCGGCGCAAATTCTCGCGCGAGCCGCAATGTTTATTGTCGAGGAACGCAGAGCGCTCCATCGCAGCGGCGATCCCTGGGACGCGCAGGACGGTTTTCGTCTTGCAGGCGATTCCAGCGAGACGATCGAATTCATCGTCGGCGACAAGCGTGCGGTCGTGCGAATCGTTCATCGCCGCGGCGGGGATATGAGCCTTATTGTCGAAGGTCGAAATTTCGACTTGCATTCGCACTCGGGCAGTGTCGCGCGGCTTTCATCGGGCGCGATCGCCGTGATGGACGCGGGCGAGACCTGGACGCTTTCGCTGTTCGATCCATTCGCAGCCGCGGACGCAGCCGACGCCGCGACGGATCGCGTGACGACACCCATGCCGGGCAAGATCGTGCAGGTGCTGGTGAAGCCCGGAGACAAGGTCAAGCAGGGCCAGCCGCTCGCCGTGCTGGAAGCGATGAAGATGGAGCATACACTATCGGCGCCTGCCGACGCGAAAGTGGCGTCCGTCGATGTCGCACCCGGCGATCAGGTCGCGGAGGGTACGACAGTCGTGCGGTTCGAAATGGACAAGGCTGCCTGACCGTCATGACGTTGCATCTCATCAAGCTCTGCGTCGGCGTGGAGTCGCTTGACGATCTCGCGCAATGGCAGAAGCGCCGGCTCGCGGACCTCAAGAAAAAAGGCAGGAAGCTCGAGCTGATGCATGTCACGCGGCAGACGCCGAAGCGCGCAGAGGAACTGCTCGACGGCGGCTCGCTTTATTGGGTGATCAGGGGTCAGATCGCAGCGCGACAGAAATTGCTGGAATTGAGATCGCTCACCCGCGAAGGCGTGCCCCATTGCGGTCTTGTCTACGAGCCCAAACTGATCCCGACATTGCGCCGCGCGCACCGCCCGTTTCAGGGCTGGCGCTATTTCGATCCCAAGGCTGCGCCCCCCGATGTGCGCGATCTCAAAGGCGGCAAGGGCCTGCCGCAAGCGTTGAAGATGGAACTGGCGGAGTTGGGGTTGCTGTAGAGCGCCGTTTGCGGCAATTCAGGCAACGCGAGCTTTTGGACGCAGTCGATCCATACGCTTCATTGTACTGCACTTTCTCAAATTTGTGTTTTGCGCGATAGACACATAAGCTTGCCGCAAGGGTGCGAGCGGGGTAACGATGTCGGATATTGCAAACAACTCCGAGAAACCGGCGAAGCCATTCCTCGAAAGATTGCCGGGGCTTTCGGCACGATTTGTCGAAGGTGTCGTATTGCTTTTGAGTTTTGCCGTCGTGTTCGTCGGCGTCCTGTTCCTCATTTCCGCGCTTTCCCTGCAGCACTCGGTTCAAACCAATACGGACCCCCAAACGCCAGCGACGATCGGGTCGGTGCGTCTCGACATCGCGACCCTCGATTCGATCGACGAGCAGAGCGCTTCGCTGACCGACCAACTGAATGCCTTGCGAGGGGAGCGCGCCGCACATCAGAAGGCGGTGATCGACCAAGAAACCAAGATGCTGATCTTGCGCGGCAACGTTAAAAGCATCATTCGGAGCGTGGTAACCAAATATCCGTACGATCCCGCGGCAAGCGGGATCCTTCCGAAACTCACCGCCAATTTGCAGGACTGGCAAACCGTCGGTCAAAGCGTCGATTCGCTTATCGAAGAGGCAAAGGCCAAAGAAAAGGCCACGCTGCCTGGAACCGGCGCACAGCGTTCGACGCCCGGCTTCGTTGCGGAGTTGTCGAGCGCGGTTTCGGCGCCGTTGCAGGACTTTACGCTCGCCAAGGAACTGTACGTCGATGCAAGTTCGCGCGATCAAGCCGACGGCGCCGCGGAAGACAAACTGCACGCGCAACTGGCAAATATCGCGCCCGCGGGCAGGCTGAAAGATCCGTCCTATCGAAGCGTCGTCGAGGATTTCCGGGCGTTCAAATGGTTGGTCGGGTCCCATTTGTTCGATGTCGTTCTCGTGCCGAATACCATGCTTGTGCTGATGCTCTCGATATTTATGGGCATGCTGGGAAGCCTGATTTACCTGGCGCGCGAAATGATCCTGTTCGGCGAGATCAAGAAGCCCAGCGAAATGCTGTTCCGCATCGGACTGGGTGCCGCGGTGGCTCTGTCGCTTTACTTCTTTGCCTCGGCCGGGGTGCTTGCACTCTCGCAAAGCTCAGCCGGTCAGGGCAAT
>JBEKDC010000463.1:0-2815 GCA_050014535.1 Rhizomicrobium sp. | reverse complement strand
CTCAATACCGACGCGATCGACAATTCGGCCGGCGTCGACACCTCCGACCATGAAGTCAATTTGAAGATTCTTCTGAGCGGTCCGCTGCGGCGCGGCGAGCTGACGGGACCTGCGCGCGACACGCTCCTCAACGCGATGGTCGACGATGTCGCGGCCCATGTGTTGAAAGATAACTACGACCAGACGCTAGCGCTGTCCGCAGCGCTGTCGCACGCGCGTCAGGACATCGATTCGCACGGACGATTCATCCACGATCTGGAACGGCGCGGAAAACTCGACCGTGCGGTGGAATTCCTGCCCAGCGACGAAGACCTGCGCAAACGCGGCGCCGACAATCGCGGGCTCACGCGGCCCGAACTCGCCGTGCTGCTCGCCTATGCCAAGCTCGATCTCGACGCGGAGATCGTGGCGAGCGAATTGCCCGATCAATCCTATTTCACGTCGGAGCTCGCGGGCTATTTCCCGCAGGCCGCCGTGACGAGTTTTCCGGACGAACTGACCCACCACCGGCTCCGGCGCGAGATCGTTGCGACTTCGCTCGCCAACAGAATCGTCAATCTCGCTGGCCCCGTGTTCATCCATCGCACCAAGGAGATTTCAAGCGCGCCGGCCGCCAGAGTGGCGCGAGCCTTCGTGCTGGCGGAAGGCGCGTTCGGACTCTCCGCGCTCAAATCGCGTATCGATGCGCTCGATCTGCGCGTTCCGGCCGCGTTGCAGACCGGGATGTATGCCGATCTCGCGCAGTTGCTGCGCCGGCTGGGACTCTGGTTCCTCATCAATGTTCCGATCAATGCCGATCTGGGCGATACGATTGCGCTCTATCGCGCCGGTGTGGAAAGCCTGCGCGGCACGTTCTCGACGCTCGTCTCGCCTTATGAGGCGCACGACACCGAAGCGCGCATCTCCGAATTGCAGAAGGCAGGTGCCCCACTCGACGTGGCCGAAGACATCGCCGTGCTGCCGTTGCTCGGCGGCGCGCCGGAAATCGCGCTGCTTGCGCATGCGCGCGGTTTGCCGCTCGATCTCGTGGCGGGTGCCTATTTCGCAGTGGGCACGACGATCGGGCTCGACCGTCTACGCGGGCTCGCCGCGCGAATCCTTGGGGGAGAGCATTGGGACCGGCTCGCGATTCGCCGCATCATCGACGATCTTTATGCGGGTCAGCGCGGCCTGACGGCCGATGCGCTGTCGTCGATCGATGCCAAGTCCGCGAGGTCGCGGTCGGACGGCACGGAGGCGGTGAAACTGTGGGCCGAGCAGCACGCCGACGCGCTCTCGCGCACACGCAGTTTCTTGGGTGAACTCGAACGCACCGGCGATCTCTCCATCGCGAAACTCACGCTCGCCAACAGCCAGATCCACGAACTGGCAGCGCATTGATTTTTCGCCTCTCCCACTTCGGGGGAGAGGCGGCGAGCGCACTTCGCGCGAAGCGGTGAGGGGGTGCTTATGCAGAGTCAAATCTCTCAGGCGTATCGCGCTGCGTGAGCACCCCCTCACCCCGACCCTCTCCCCCGATGGGGTAGAGGGAAGTCACGCTTTAAATCTCGAATAGAGTTCCGCGATGGTGGCCACCGCTTTTTCGGATTCGGAGCGGTCGACGGTTTCGTTGTCGTCGTTGTAGCCGCGCATGTCTCCCCCTTCGAGCACCTGCACGACGATGCCGTCGCGGCGCGCAAGCGTGCTGACGCCGTTGTAAAACAACCCGTAATTCACTTCGGGCTGGGGAATGAGCCAGCCGATCTGTCCGCGCACCGGCACGATCGATTCGTCCTTGCACAGCGCACGCGCGCCATAGCCGGGACAGTTGATCACCACCTTCTCCTTCAATTGCGCGAATTCGCCGGGGCTATGAAATTCCATCCTCACGAACTTGCCGCCGGCGGCAACGAAGTCGCTCATCAGCGTGTGGCCGTAATCGGCAATGTTGAACTGCATGGACGATGTGCGGCGCACATAGGGCGTGGGGAACGGCGTACTGCCGGGCGGCAGCAACTGCGAGGCGGGGGTCAGATCGCGGATACGATCGTCATAGTTTGCGAAACCGAGCGGATCTGGTGGGCGACGCTTGGCGGCTTCTTCCGGCGCAAGATCCGACAGGAAATAGCGATCCGTCCACTCCACAGGATTGCCCGGCAGGCCGAGATAGCGGCGATAGGTTTTGAACGAGGTGCGCGCCATCTGTTCCCACAGATCGCCGAATTGCAGGCCGGCGGCGCTCGTCAGCGCGATGCGGGAATCGGGCGTCCAGGTGCCTGTGGCGCGGAAGGAGCGCGTGTCGGGCAAGAGATCGCGGGCATAGATGGTGACCTCGGCGCCGGCCGATTGCGCGAGGATCGCCGATGTCAGCCCCAACGCGCCGCAACCAATGACTGCGATCTTCCAATGACTGCGATCTTGCGCGGGCTCCCCGCCATCGCCTTTTGCACGGCGATAGTGCTCGAACCCCAGGAGAGCGACCAGCCGCTGCCGCCATGACCGTAGTTGTGCACGACCAGCGTGTGTCCGATCTGTTCGGTATCGAGCCTGGGCCCGGCGGCCCGGAACGGACGCAGGCAGACGGTGATGTCGAACAGGCGATCCACATGCGCGCGGATGGGCGCAAGCGGCGGGACAACGTCGTAGACGGGAAGGCCGGTCGCTTTCTCCTGCGTGGCGCAGCCCGCGAGACCCAGCGCGCCCAACCCTGCAAAGCTCGCCGACCCCTGAAGCACGCGGCGGCGATCGAGCGGCGCCCGTAGCGTCATGATCCACTCCGATGCCCGGGATCGCCGCTTTCGTATGCACGGCCGATCATCGCGACGATCCGCTCGAG
>JBEKDC010000462.1:0-2507 GCA_050014535.1 Rhizomicrobium sp. | reverse complement strand
AGCCTGGCAGAACTTGCGGCACATATGGGCGTGACGGCCTCGACGATGTCGTTGGCCATCGATCGCCTGGAAGACGCGGGTTATGTGGAGCGCGCGCGCGACCGCGAAGATGCAAGACGGCTCCGCTTGCTGCTCACCGACAAGGGCCGGCGCATTCGTGAAGCGCATTCCGTGCTCGATGCTGAAAAGGTCGACGCGATGCTCGCGCACCTGAACGATGCGGAACGCCGCGATGCCATCCGCGGACTCGAGTTGCTCGCGCGCGCGGCGTCGCAACAGATGCATGCGAAGGAGAGCGGGGTTCTATCGTGAAAACATTTTTCGTGTGGAGCGGCGCCATTGTCGGTGCACTGATTGCGGCGCTGGTTCTCGTCACGGTCATCGGTGCGCTGCTGCCGATGAAGCATGTCGCGTCGCGCACGGAGACGTTCGCCGTGCCGCCGCAGAGATTGTGGGACCTCGCCATGGCGCAATTCCACAAGACGAACGACGGAACCTATGCAATCGTGGAGCAATCGCCGCCGCATCGCTTTGTGACCGCCATCGTCAAAAAGGGCCTGCCGTTCGGCGGCACCTGGACTTACGAGTTTGCGCCGCAGGGTTCGGGAACCACACTGACGATCACCGAACGCGGCGAGGTCTACAATCCGTTCTTCCGCTTCGTCTCGCGCTTCGTGATGGGCCACACCAGATCGATCGACGAGTTGATGGCGGCATTGCGGGCTGCGACGGAGGCTCGAAGTTAGATTGGCTCACGCGGAGGCGCGAAGGACGCGGAGAAGAACTGGGCGCGATCATCGTTTTGGATGGAATTCTTTGCGCGCGTTTGCGCGCAATAATTATTTTCTCGTTCAAAGTTGGGAAAAGTTCTTTCCTACATCCGCGGCTCCGCGCCTCCGCGTGCGAAATTCTGGCGGCAGTCAGCCTCAATCCTCGAGTTCCACCACCACCGCGTCGCCTTTTTCGAGGGCGATGGCGAGTTTGCCGTCGCGCAGCGCGCGCGCGTCGTCGCCGAACACCTTTGCGCGCCAGCCATGCAGCGCGGAAACGTCTTCGTCCTCATGCGCGGCGAGGCGTTCGATATCCTCGGCGTTGGCGATGAGCCGCGGCGCGACACCGGCTTCCTCGGCGCGCAGCCGCAGCAATGTCTTCAGCAGATCGATCGCCGAGGGCGAAGGTTCGCGCTTGCGTCGCGGACGCTCGGGTTCGATGCCGTCCGGCGGCGCGGCGGTCTTGCCCGCTTCAATCGACTCAAGCAGCGACTTGCCCATTCGCGAGCTTCCGAAACCTTTCGGGACTGCTCGATTGTGATCGAGCGCTTCTGCTGTCTCGGGCGGATGCGAGGCGATCTCCAGCAACGCTTCGTCCTTGATGATGCGGTTGCGCGGTTGGTCGCGCGATTGCGCCTCGCGCTCGCGCCACGCCGCGATCGCGGCCAGCATCGCAAGGAAACGCTTGTTGCTGGTGCGCGGCTTGAGCCTCTTCCACGCATTGGCGGGATCGAGCTGATAGAGCGCGGGGTCACGCAGCGCCGCGATCTCTTCCTCGACCCATTCCGCGCGACCCGTTTTTTCGAGTTGCTTCTTCAGCGCTTCGTAAATGACGCGCAGATGCGTGACGTCGGCCAGCGCATATTCGAGCTGCCGTTTGGAAAGCGGTCGCCGGCTCCAATCGGTGAAGCGCGCGGATTTGTCGATCTCCACATGGGCGAGCTTGCGCGCGAGCGTTTCGTAGGACGCGGAGTCGCCGAAGCCGCACACCATCGCCGCGATTTGCGTGTCGAAGAGCGGATCAGGAATCACTCCCCCCTGCTGGTGGAAGATTTCGATGTCCTGCCGCGAAGCGTGCAGCACCTTCACGATGTGAGGCGATTTGAGCAGTTCGTAAAACGGTTTGAGGTCCATGCCGTCTGCGAGCGGATCGACGATCGCCTCGACGCTGGGCGAGGCCACCTGCAGCAGGCAGAGTTTCGGCCAATAGGTCTGGTCGCGCATGAACTCGGTATCCAACGCCAGATATGGCGCGGGTTCGAGTTGGGCGATCAGGGATTTGAGTTCTTTGGTTGTGGCGACGACGTCCATCCACCGGCTATAGCGGATTCGTGGGGCTTCCGCCGCGAAATCTGCCCGCTGCGACGATCAGCGAGGCACAAGGCCGACCCGGTCCGGTGAGGCGCGAATGGAGGACCTAAGCCGGGAAACCCGCCCTTGACTTGGGGACGCCCCCCTCGCCACATACCGCGCTTTTTCCGGGATTCCATTCGATGCATGCCTATCGCACACACACCTGCGGCCAATTGCGCAAGGAGCATGTCGGCTCGCGCGTTCGTCTGTCCGGCTGGGTGAACCGGCGGCGCGATCACGGCGGGCTGTTGTTCCTGGACCTGCGCGACCATTACGGCATCACCCAATGCGTGATCGAGCCGGGCGACGCGGCGTTTGCCGTGGCCGATCGAGCCCGCGCCGAATGGGTGGTGACGGTCACGGGCCCGGTCGTCGCGCGCACGG
>JBEKDC010000461.1:0-2508 GCA_050014535.1 Rhizomicrobium sp. | reverse complement strand
ATCTCGTAATCCGTCGCGAGGCAGGAATTGAGCGTGAGCACATCCTGCTCGACCACGCCGCCAGGCGGCGTCCATGGAAACACCATGGCCGCCGTGAAATTGCCGACCTTGCCCATCGGTTGGTTCGAAAGCGTGACGCTCTCGCCCGTCGACGGGACCGTGTAGAGATAGGAAATCTTGAAGGACAACCCTTCGTCGCCGGCTGCGAAGGTGTAGACCCCAGCCGCCACGGTGTAGGACGTGCCGGCGACCGGCGCCGACGCCACTCGCACATAGCGCACTCCGCTCGCAACGGCGGTCACGCCAAGGTCCTGCGTCCAGGTCGCGGAATTGGCGACCGTGACGATGTAAGGGCTCGAGCCTGCGACCGTTCCGAGCTCGTTGTCTGATTCCCGCACGATGCCGGAGGCGCCGCTGTCTGCAAACAGCAGATCGGTGAAGATGCGGGCATTGGTCGTGCCGGCCGTCACTTTGCCGGTCACACTCATTTCGCCGCTCGAGACATCGGCCGCGAGCTGGTTCGGGCCGAAGATTTCCTTGGCTCCCCGCTTGAAGGTGATCGATTGATCCTGGACAAGCCCGAAGCGGATGGGCGTGGGGTTGCTCGCGTTCAGCGTGGCGAAAGCGACACCGGCGCCGAAAAGCTTTTTGCCGTTGAAAGGTGCGGTCATGGTTTACTCCTTGAGAATGGCGGCCACAGCGGCCTTGAGCGATTGCATTTTCGTCTGAAGCGAATTCCAGGTTTCCGTATCGCGCGACACGGCGGAATTTCCAGCCGCATCGTTCAGATAGCGATCCAGCAGCGTACCGATCTTCGCGATCTTCAGTTCCGCGGCTGCGGCTTCGGCGGTTCGTGTGGCGGCTTCCGCCGCGGCGATATCGGAATCGGTCATTGGATTTTCCTCAATGGTTCACGAGAATTTCAATCGGGATGACGGCCTCGCACTGGCCACCAAGGCCTTCGGCAATCTTCACGTCGCCGGCGATGCGACAATGCGTGACCAGGCCGCCCAGCGTCTGGTATTCGTCGGCGTAGGAATCCGGCGCGATCGCACCCGTCACCGCATCGAGCAGCGGATTGAGGATGCTCGACACGGCCGCGGTCGGGTCCGGCTGCTCGCAATAGATGAAGACGGCGCAGTTCAAGTTGACGACCGGCGGCATGCCGGGCGGCGCCATCCATTTCTCACCCAACTCGATCTGCAGCAGCGCCGGTTGCTGACCGGATGCCACGGCCGAATAAACCTTGATCCGGCGCGTCGCCGTCTCGAAATCGGCGGCTCCGCTGACGAGCGCGAACAAAGCTGCGAAGATATCTTCGCGAACGAATCCCGGCTCACTCATCGGCCACGCCCGCCACGACTTTTCGGATCTCGTCCAGGATTGTCGGCGCGATCTCGGCCAGCGAAGACCGCAAGAACGAATGCTCCGGGATTTCGATCACATGCGCGGCAGCCTTCATCGCAAACACGACCTTTCCGCCATATTCGAATGCGAGCGCGCGTGCATTGACGGGCACGATCTCTGGAATTTCGATCCGGCCGCCATATTCCTGGATGCGGGCATATTTGAGCGCGATGGCGACACCATCGCTGATCGCATCCGCCGATTCCGAAAGACCCGTCTCGCGAAGGCTGCTCAAGAGGCTGCCGCTGCGGACCTGCAGGACATCGCCGGAGACTTTCTGCTGCGCCTTCGAAAGCAAGCTCAGCGCACCGGCCTGAACGGCCTGACGCACACCTGTACGGACCTTATCCGGCAAAGCAGCCAATTTGGCCGCGGCGCGCGCGGCGTCGACCTGAATTTCGATGGTCATCAGACCGGCAACAGATTTCTGTAGGGCTGCAGCGCGGCAGCGACCAGCGGCGTGAACCGCGTCGTATCGAACGACACCGTCTCGTTGCCGCCCAGTGAATGCGTCCGTTCGCCGATGCGTTCGGAATATTTGAAGCGCTCCGCGACAAGCTCGATGCAGGCATCGGCAAGATCGGACGGAATGTAACCGTAAGAGATCAGAACGGACGCGCCGTCGTCACCGGAGTTGAAATCGTAGGTCCCCGCCGTTGGATCAAGCGCGTATTGCCCGACCGTGGGTGAGCCGGCGACTTTCGCCAGCGCGGCGCCGTTCGCATAAGCGACGCCCGCATCGGATGCCCAATTGCCGTAAGGCGCACTCACGGACGCGACTCCGCCGGACACCATCTGCGGTTCGGCCGTGACCTGATAGCCGGCCCGATAGACGATCTGGACGTTTTGCATATTGCTTGCGCCTTGCAAGCCGAACGACTGGCCCCGCATCGAAAGCGTTTGCGGCCGGCCGGGAGGCGCGCCGTCCCATTGTTCGACCACATAACCGATGCCGAAATTCGTGGTCGGCAGCGGGATGGTGCCGACCGCCGGCGCGAGGGGAATGTTCATATCGCCGACAATCAGGCTCGAGACTCCCAGCACCGGCCATTGCTTGAGAGTCATGGACGATGAACCCGTGCCGTCGCGAATCTCCGTAAC
>JBEKDC010000460.1:0-2522 GCA_050014535.1 Rhizomicrobium sp. | reverse complement strand
GTCGCCGCTCATCGCGCGCTCGACGGCCCCCCCTTCCGCCTCGCTGCGCTCGGCACCTTCCCCCGCGAGGGGTGAAGGTTAGAAATTTGGAATCGCGGCCGACTTTTCTTTCTTAACCTTCCCCCCTTGCGGGGGAAGGTGGCGCGCGGCGCCAGCCGCGTGACGGAAGGGGGGCCGCGCCGCACGATGCGAGTATCGTTCTTGCCAACCATTCCGCCTACTCATTCAACCTTCAGAAGAAGCTTGCCGGTTTTTCGCAAGGACAACTGCTCCAGACCGTGACACATTCGGGACATGGCCTCCGACCTGCAAGCCCCGACGCCGGACGCGATCCCGCATGGCTGGGTGGATGGGGCGCCGCGCGCGGTGCAGCCCTGGCTCCGGCTCGCGCGGCTCGACCGGCCCATCGGCACCTGGCTCTTGTTCCTGCCTTGCGTGTTCGGACTGGCGCTCGGGCTCGCCGACGGCCCCGAGATGCAACCCGCGCAGAGACTTTGGCTGCTCGCATTGTTTGCGCTCGGCGCGCTCGTCATGCGTGGCGCCGGCTGCACGTATAACGACATCGTCGATCGCGACATCGACGCGGCCGTGGCGCGCACGCGCGGACGACCCATACCGTCCGGCGCGGTGAGCGTGAGAGGCGCGTGGATATTCCTTGGCGTTCAATGCGCGATCGGACTCGGCGTTCTGCTGCAGCTCAATCATTTTTCGGTCGCGCTCGGCGCCGCGTCGCTCGTGCTGATCGCGATCTATCCATTCATGAAGCGCGTGACCTGGTGGCCGCAGGCATGGCTCGGGCTCACGTTCAACTGGGGTGCGCTGGTGGGATTCGCGAGCATCACCGGCCGCCTCACCCTGCCCGCTTATCTGCTTTATGCCGGCTGCTTCTTCTGGACCCTGGGCTACGACACGATCTATGCCCACCAGGACAAGGACGACGACGCACTGATCGGCGTGAAATCGACCGCGCGCTTGTTCGGCGAAGGATCGCGCGGATGGATCGCGGCGTTCTACATCGCGGCGATGGCGTTGATCGGCATGGCCGCGTTCGAGGCCGGACTCGGGCCGCTCGCGCTGCTGCTGCTGGCGCCGGCGGCGGCCCATCTGGTGTGGCAGCTGGCGGCCTTGCGGGTGAACGAGCCCGATATCTGCCTCAGGCTGTTCCGCGCCAATCGCGACACGGGCCTGTTGTTCGCAGCGGCGCTCGTTCTGGCGTGCTATATGCGTTGAAGACCGGCCCGCCGGGCCGCCATAAATTCGGAGGAAACCATGTCGGCAGATGCCGTTCCGCATTCCATCGTCGCTCTCGTCTTCTTTGCGCTGTGGGCGATCGTGCTGGTGCTGATGGTTGGGGGAGACCGCGTGCTGTCGGTCCTCAAGGGCGATGCCAAGATCACGAGCTTCACCCCCGGCGTGCCGCACGGTTCGGACTCCTATTGGCGCATCAACCGCGCCCATATGAACACGGTCGAGAACCTGCCGATCTTCGCGGCCATCGTGCTCTCGGGCTGGGCGGTCGGGCTCGAAACCCTGATGTTCAACCGGCTGGCCGTGATCGTCGTCTGCGCGCGGGTGGTGCAGTCCGTCATTCATATCTTTTCCGGCTCGGCGCTGGCGATTAACCTCCGATTCGCGGCTTACGGCGTGCAGCTTGTCTGCTTCGTGTGGATGGGCGTGATGATCCTGCAGCAGGCGGGGATTTTCGGCGGATGAAACCGCTTCGCATCGGCCCGGCCGCGCGCGTATAATCGAACCATGAACGTCACGCGCTTCGATCCCACGATTGCCTTCACACGCGCCGAACTGGCGAGCGTGCGGTCGCGCTCCGACTTGAAGGGATTTCTCTGCATCGCGCACGCCTGGGTCGTGATCGGCGCCTCGATGGCGCTGTTCGCGCTGTGGCCCAATCCGCTGACCTTCGTGATCGCAGTCGTGCTGATCGCGGCGCGGCAACTGGGCCTCGCGATCCTCATGCACGATGCGGCCCATGGCGTGCTGATGGGCACGCGCAAATGGAACGATCCCGTGAGCCAATGGCTCGCGGCCTATCCCGTCTTCACCGACACGATTCCCTATCGAGCCTATCATCTCGTGCATCACCGCCGCACCCAGCAAGCCGACGATCCGGATATCGGCTTGTCGGCGCCGTTCCCGATCACGCGCCAGAGCTTTGTGCGCAAAATGATCCGCGACATCACGGGCCAGACGGGATTCAAGCAGCGGCGCGCGCAGATTCGCGCGGGCCTCGGGAAACCCGGACAACCTTTCGCCGTGCGCTTCGCCATTTTCCGCCGCAAGCTGGGCGGACCCGTGATCGCCAATCTCGTGCTGCTCGCGATCCTCACGGCGTTCGGCAAGCCGCATTATTATCTGATGTTCTGGATCCTGCCGCTCATCACCTGGCACATGGTGATCACCCGCGTGCGCAACATCGCCGAACATGCCGTGGTGCCCGACGACAACGACGTGTTCCGCAACGCGCGCACGACCTATGCCTCGTGGTGGGAGCGCGCGATCCTGGC
>JBEKDC010000459.1:0-2528 GCA_050014535.1 Rhizomicrobium sp. | reverse complement strand
GACGAAAAGAACGTCGCGCAATTCTTCAAAGACAATGGCGCGTTCGATCACATCGCATTCACCGCAGGCGATTGGGAAGGCTTCATGCCCGGCGCGCTTGCCGATCTCGATCTCGCAAAAGCGGCAGAAAGAATGGCCACGCGGTTCTGGGGCGCGGTTGCCATCGCCAAGCACGGCGCGACCAAGCTGCCGCCCGGCGGTTCCTACACCATTACCAACGGCATGCTTGCGCGCAGACCGATGAAGGGCATGCCCATCGTGACCGCGAGTGCCTGCGCGGCGGAAGGATTGACGCTTGGCCTTGCCGTCGATCTGGCGCCGGTGCGCGTGAATTGCGTCTGCCCGGGCCTCATCGAAACCGAAATGTGGGGGAAATTCCCCGAAGGCTATCGCGACATGATGACGGCGATGACGAAGAAACAGTTGGTGCAGCGTCCGGGCAGCACCGCCGAAGCGGCGGAATGCTATCTCACCTGCATGCGCAACGGCTTCATGACCGGGCAGATCATCCGAATCGAAGGCGGCATCGCGCTCGCCGGCTGATCGTTCTCGTGACAACACAGGAGAGTGCCATGCGTGTATTCATCACCGGCGCGGCCGGCTTTATCGGTACCGAGACGACAAGAGAATTGATTGCCCACGGGCATCAAGTGGTCGGCCTCGCGCGCTCCGACGCCAACGCCGCGGCGCTGAAAGCGGCCGGCGCGGAGGTTCATCGCGGCTCGCTCGAAGATCTCGACAGCTTGCGCAAAGGCGCCAAGGAGACTGACGGTACGATCCATCTTGCCTTCATCCACGATTTCGCGAAATTCGCGGAGAACGGGCAGATCGACAAGCGCGCCATCGAGGCGATGGGGGACGTGCTGGTGGGCACGAACAAGCCGTTCATCGTCACATCCGGAACGGCCCTCATCGCGCCGGGTGCGCTGGTCACCGAAGAGATGCGGCTCGACGCCGGCGAGTTTGTTCCGCGCGTGTCGGAACAGGCGGGTCTCGCTTATGCCAAGCGCGGCGTGCGCGCGATGGCGATACGTCTGCCGCAAGTGCATGGCGAAAAAGGCAAAGCAGGATTGATTACCTATCTGCTGGAAGGCGCGCGCGCAAAAGGCACGGCCGCTTATGTCGGCGACGGCAGCGCGCGCTGGGCTGCGGCGCACAGACTGGACGTCGTCCGTCTCTACCGGCTCGCGCTGGAGAAAGGTACTGCGGACGGCATTTATCATGCGGTTGGTGAAGAAGGTGTGCCCATGCGCCGGATCATCGAAGTGCTCGGGCGCGCGCTGAACGTGCCGGTGAAGTCGATCAAGCTGGAAGAAGCCGGCGACTATTACGGCCCGCTCGCAATGTTCGCCGGCCTCGACATGCCGGCGTCCAGCGCCTTGACGCAGAAGTGGCTGGGATGGAAGCCGAAAGAGATCGGCCTCATCGCCGATATCGGCCGGAAGGGCTATTTCGCGGGATAGAAATAGTTGGCCGGTGTTGGTGCAGAGCTGCGCCAGCTCGTGGACAATTTGCTGATTTTGCTCGCCGGCCCATTGAAGGCAGGGAATCGCCGCGGCTGCTCAAGGTGGGAGTGGAGCGTAAATGTCTGCTTTTGACCCAAAGCGGACATTCGCAGTCGCACAAAATCTCAATTTTTACCCTGCGGCTGCCTCGTCGACTCAGCCTTGTCTGCGGCGCTTAAAGGAAATTACGATAGGTTCGCCGAATGTGGCGCGCAGGCGTCACGCATCGTAGGGCTGGGAATCACTCTCAACCACATTCACAGCAGGCGCGTGTCGGCCGGCTCGTGCTCATAGTCATCGTGACGGCCATCGACATAATTTATCGACTTGACGACTTGGTCGGCGTCTTGCCCGATATCGTCCAACGCGGCGATAGCCACTGCGTAGAACTTACCGAGTGATGCGTTGTCTCCCTGTCCGAATGCGCGGACACCACAGGTCTTGCAGAAGCGATAGTGAAGATTGGCCTTGGATTTTCCGGGCGGAATCCACGTGTAGTCAGAAAGCTGATCTTCGTCCTTTACGATTTTAAAATCCGCGGCCTGCACGAGCGCGAACCAAAAACGCGTCTTGGTGCATATTGAGCAATTGCAGCGCGTTGTTCCTTTATCGAGGTCAATCTTGGCCTCAAAGGCGACCGCGCCACAGTGACAGGAGCCGTGGTAGGTCTTCTTCGCCATCGTGTTTCCTCGGTGCGCGTCGATAACGCGGTTTACGGTTCAGAAGGCGTTGCGGCTGTTCGATGTATTCCTAGACTTTACGAATCGTTTCGTGTGGTATCGCTGTCAACGTTCGGACCGGTGGGTCAGCCGATCCCAAGCTGCTGCGCCTGCAGGGCGGAGTCCCAGAAAACGAACTCTTCGATGAGCAGGTCGCCGTCCCACTTGGCGGTTGTGGTGAAGTCGAGGTCGAACGCCTTTCCAGTCGGGGCGATCACCTTCCCGCCGGGCAGGACCATCTTTCCGGTGAAGGTCCCTTTGGTGCGGGTGATCACCGTGGTCCAGTCACCGCTACCGAACTGGA
>JBEKDC010000458.1:0-2532 GCA_050014535.1 Rhizomicrobium sp. | reverse complement strand
TTCGATTTGAACCGCGAGCGGGAGGTGGCGCCGATCCTCGACATGATTGCTCCGCATCCCTGGATCGTCCCCGTCTGGCAGAAGACTCAGGAGGGAAGGCCTGACAATTTCGAACGCTGCTTCAGGCGGTCGATTGTCGAAAGGCTCAAGCCTGAGCATCAGTGGGTGTTGACCACGCGCCTCGACAATGACGATGCGCTCAGCCTCACTTTTTGCGAGGCCGCACGCGAATATACAGGCGCGGTGATTAGCGCCAATCCGCAGGATGGGGATTTCTGGATCTCGTTCCCGCTGGGAATGCAATTCGCCAACGGCGAATGCAGACTCATGCCGCAGACGGGCAACGCCTTCCTGTCACGCTGCGTTCGCGTCGGCGCCGGATCGTCTGTCGAGTGGGGCACCGCGCAAAGCGGCAGCCACCGTCACATATTCGAGAGCGGGAAGGTCTATCTGCCGGTCACCAGGCGGCCGATGTGGTTGCAAAATGTTCACGGCACCAACCTGCTCAACAGGGAAAAAACCGGGCTGAGCGTATTGAGGGACACCGACGCAGAGCTGGCGCGATTTGGCATACAACTCGAAAGCCCTTCGCCGCAGCGGTCGATCCGTCGGACGATGTTGAGGGTCCGCCAGCAACCAAAATTTTGGAAATCGATCGCGAGACGCGTCGGCGACGCGCTTAGACGCATGCGACTGAAGGACAAGAGGCCGCCGACTCCGTTCAAGAGGTCGCCGTAGGGAGCGCAGGAAATGGGGCGCAGCCCCTATGGCCGCGACGCCGGTCGAGTCGTTTCGGCGTTTTTAAAATGATTGGCTCCTGGGGTCGGATTCGAACCGACGACAACTCGGTTAACAGCCGAGGACTCTACCGCTGAGCTACCCAGGAACTTGGGGCGCGTTGTTAGCGCATCGCCCGTGCGATGGCTACAGCAAAAGTCCCGAACAATTGCTTGGATTGGCTGGAATTTGGCCGCGCGCCGCAGACGACGCCCTGCAATCTGGACCAGCGTGCATCGATGTTCGCACTTCCGAATCAGCCGGGCCGAACAGGAAGAAAAAAAGGGCCGGGTGTGAGCCCGGCCCCAAGGCGTTGGGTAATGGTGGGGTGTCTTCAAGGGAAGACGACGTGAAGGTGCCACCATAAGGTTAACGAATGCTTAACAGGGTACCCCAGCATTTGTGTTAATTGCTGGGCACCCGGGAAGATTTGGAGGCCACGCCCGGAATTGAACCGGGGTACGCGGTTTTGCAGACCGCTGCGTCACCACTCCGCCACGTGGCCGGGGGACGCGCCCTATAACAGAAGGATTGCGCGGCGGGCAAATGGTGCCCGGCCCAAAAAACCTACGCCATGACATTCGGTTAGCGCGCGTTGTCATGGCCCCGGCAGCAACGTATAAGCGCCGACCGTCGAAACATGATGCGAATCGCGCCGATGCCGGACTACGCAGCCCAACGCTTGAACATGGTCGAATCGCAGGTTCGTGCGAATGACGTGACGGATATCCGCATTCACGCGGCAATGCGGGATATCCCGCGCGAGCGTTTCGTGCCGACTGCCAAGCGCGCCGTGGCCTATGCCGATGGTGCGGTCGAGGTCGTCGCGAACCGCTATCTGCTGGAGCCGCGCACTTTCGCGAAGTCGATCCAGCTGGCGCAGATCGCGCCTACCGACAAGGTGCTGGATGTCGGTTGCCTCACCGGTTACTCCACGGCCGTGATCGCCCGCCTCGCGGCAAAGGTGATCGGTCTGGAGCAGGACGCCGATCTCGTCCGGGTCGCGTCCGATATGGCGCCTGCGGTCGGCGCTACGAACATTACGATCGTCCAAGGCTCCCTTGCGGAGGGCCATCGGGCGGCAGCGCCTTACGATGCGATTTTCATCAATGGTGCGATTGAAGCAGAGCCCGAAGCGTTGCTGAGCCAACTCGCCGAAGGTGGACGCCTGGTCGCCGTCGTGCAATCGGGTGAGCAGAGCAGGGCGAACCTCTATCTGCGGCAAAACGGACGTATCGGCAGCCGCATCGCTTTCGACGCGTGGACGCCCTTGCTGGCCGGATTCCGGCAGAAGGTTGGATTTGTCTTCTAGAATACCCAGATCAGCGCGTCGGGTGCGTGCAAGCGGGGTGACGCAATGAAGGCAGTACGGGGCGCAGCCTCCGCGCTGGTGCTGGCGGCGACGATTGCGACGTGTGGCGCGGCCTATGCCGATACGTTCACATTGAGAGATGCGTTGGGCGTCGCCTACGAGACCAATCCACAGCTCGATGCCGATCGGGCGGGCCTTCGTGCGACAGATGAAAACGTTGCGCAGGCCAATGCCGGATGGCGACCGACGCTCAATGCCGGCGGCACCTACGGCTATCAGGAACTCAGCGCGACCGGCACAAATTCGAGCCTGCCGATTCCTGCCTCAACCGAACATCCCATCACCGGGCAAGTGACCCTGTCGGAGCCCATTTTCCGCGGCGGGCGAACCTATGCCGAGGTTGGACGCGCAAAGGCGCAGGTTCGCGCCGGCGAGTCGGAACT
>JBEKDC010000457.1:0-2539 GCA_050014535.1 Rhizomicrobium sp. | reverse complement strand
TTCGATCTATACCGGCCGCGGCTGCAAATCGCGCTGCACCTTCTGCCTATGGCCGCAAACCGTAGGCGGACACCGTTACCGCACCCGCAGCGTCGGCCATGTGATCGAAGAGATCAAATATGCCACCGCCGCGTTCCCGCAAGTCAAGGAATTTTTCTTCGACGACGACACCTTCACCGACGATTTGCCGCGCGCGGAAGCGATCGCGAAAGAGCTCGGCAAGCTGGGGGTCGTGTGGTCCTGCAATGCCAAAGCCAACGTGCCGCGCAAGACGCTGGAAGTTCTGAAGGACAACGGTTTGCGGCTGCTGCTGGTCGGTTACGAGACCGGCAATCAGCAGATTCTGTACAACATCAAGAAAGGCATGCGCATCGAGGTCGCGGAACAGTTCACGCGCGATTGCCACCAACTGGGCATCCGGATCCACGGCACATTCATTCTGGGCTTGCCCGGCGAATCCACTGAAACCATCCGCGAAACCGTCGAGTTCGCCAAGCGCATCAATCCGCACACGATCCAGGTGTCGCTCGCCGCACCCTATCCCGGCACGTTCCTTTATAACCAGGCCATCCAGAACGGCTGGCTCGACGCGGCCAACGCGGAACTGGTCGACGATCACGGCATCCAGATCGCGCCGCTGCACTATCCGCATCTGTCGCACCGGGAAATCTTCGATTCGCTGGAAAGCTTCTACCGGGAGTTCTATTTCCGGCCCAGCAAGATCGCGTCCATCGTAGGCGAGATGGTGCGCTCGTCGGACATGATGAAGCGGCGCCTGCGGGAAGGCGTGGAGTTCTTCCAGTTTCTGCGCGAACGCCGCAGCGCGGCGTAACCCGGCCATGAAGCAGCTGGTGGTCACAGCGGACGATTTCGGCCTTGCCCGCGAGGTGAACGAAGCAGTCGAGGAGGCCCATCGCAACGGCATCCTCACCGCGGCGAGTCTGATGGTGGCGGGCGCGGCGGCCGAGGATGCCGTGAAGCGCGCCAGGGCAATGCCGTCCCTGCGCGTCGGGCTTCATATCGTGCTCGTCGACGGCCATCCGGTTTTGCCGGCGGCTTCGCTGCCGGACCTTGTCGATGCAAGCGGAAATTTCCGCGACGACATGGCGAGCGCGGGAGCGGCGATCTTCTTCCGACCGAATGTGCGCCGCCAGCTGGAAGACGAAATCGAAGCGCAGTTCGAGGCCTATCGCGCGACGGGGTTGCCGCTTGATCATGTGAACACGCACAAGCATTTTCACCTGCATCCGACAATTGCGGACGCGATTGTTAGAGTTGGAAAGCGACATGGCATGCGGACCATGCGGCTGCCGCTGGAACCGCGCCGTGTTCTCGCTCTGGCGGAACCCGAGACTCCCATCGCGCCTGCCTATCTGACGGCGCCTTTCGCGCTTCTGTTGCGGTGGCGCCTGCGCAACCAGCGCATTCGTATTCCCGATGCCGTCTTTGGGCTGGCATGGTCGGGCGCGATGCACGCAGCGCGGCTGCGCGGATTGATCGGGAATTTGCCGCAGCGATTGTCGGAAATCTATCTTCACCCGGCATCGGGCGGCGGATTTGCCGGCGCCGCGGCGGGCTATCGTTACGCGGACGAACTCGCGGCCCTCACGGACCGCAGCGTGGCGGCCGCGGCCGGCGACGCCGGCATCAGGCTGGGCGGCTTTTCGGATTTTGTCTGAGTACCGTAAGCTCGTCGGCTTGAGGACAACGAAAACACGATGAAGCCCGCGGTCATTGTTGCCGGCCTCGCAGGACTGCTCGGCGCGGCATGGCTGATCTTCCGTCTCGGCGTGTCGTCGGTGTGGGACGCCGCGATCTCCGTCGGCTGGGGCGGAATGGCTCTGCTGTGCGTCTACGGCCTTGCGAATTTCTGTCTGCTGGGCGCGGCGTGGCTCGTGCTCGATCCGCCTTACGCCTGGCGCAAGATCGCGACGTATATCTGGGGTCGCGCGGCGCGCGACTCCGCCGGCGAGATTTTGCCGATTTCGCAACTTGGCGGACTGGTCGTCGGCGCACGTGCCGTGATGCTGCGCGGCATCGGTCAGGCGGTCGCCTTTGCCTCCACGATCGTGGACATGACCTTGGAAATGAGCGCGCAGGTCGTTTTCATTTGTGCCGGCCTCGCGATTCTCGCAATCGGTCTTCCCGGTGCCGCGTTGCAGACGCCGCTGGTGAAAACGATGTTGATCGGAATTTGCATCGCCATCCCGCTCGCAAGCGGGTTCCTGCTCCTGCAGCGGCGCTTCTTCGCACTGATCGAGCGCGCGGTTTCGCACATGATGCCGGCCTGGGCCGCAGGTGCAGGCGCCGTTTCGATCGCGTTGGCGAAGATACACGATGCTCGGGGTCGAATGGTTGCCGGTTTCGTCATGCATATCGTGGGGTGGCTCACGGGTGCCTTCGGGACCTGGCTCGCGCTTTTTCTTCTCGGTGCGCGGGTCGGCTTTGCGAATGCCGTCGCCATCGAGGCCGTGCTCGCGGCGATCCGCAGCGCCGCCATTTTCGTTCCCGGCGCCATCGGCGTGCAGGAAGCGGGCTA
>JBEKDC010000456.1:0-2553 GCA_050014535.1 Rhizomicrobium sp. | reverse complement strand
CTGGGCGTGAAGGAAATCGTGCTCGGCATGTCGCATCGCGGGCGGCTCAACGTGCTCGCCAATGTGATGGCCAAGCCCTATCGCCAGATCTTCCACGAGTTCCAGGGCGGCAGCGTGCTGCCCACCGAAGTGCAGGGATCGGGCGACGTCAAATATCATCTGGGCGCCTCGTCGGATCGCGAATTCGACGAGGTCAAGGTGCATCTCTCGCTGACCGCGAACCCGTCCCATCTCGAAGCGTCCGATCCGGTCGTGCTCGGCAAGGCGCGCGCCAAGCAGACGCAATTGGGCGACAAGACCACGCGCGCCAGCGTGATGCCGCTGCTGCTGCACGGCGATGCGGCGTTTGCGGGCCAGGGTGTGGTCGCGGAATGTTTCGCGATGTCCGGCACCAAGGGCTTCCGCACGGGAGGCACCATCCATTTCGTGGTCAACAACCAGATCGGCTTTACGACCTCGCCCGCCTATGCGCGCTCCTCGCCCTATCCGTCCGATGTGGCGTTGATGGTGCAGGCGCCGATCTTCCATGTGAACGGCGACGATCCCGAAGCCGTGGTGCATGTCGCGCGCATCGCCACGGAGTTTCGGCAGCTGTTCCACAAAGACGTCGTGATCGACATGTTCTGCTACCGGCGCTTCGGTCACAACGAGACCGACGAGCCGGCGTTCACACAGCCCCTGATGTATCGCGCGATCAAGGATCATCCGACCGCGCTCGAGCTCTATGCGGCGAAGCTCGTCGCCGAAGGCACGCTGACCGAAGACGACGTGCGCGGCATGATCGCCGCGTTCCAGAAGCGGCTCGACGAGGAACTCGATCTCGCGAAGAGCCATCGCCCCAACCGTGCGGATTGGCTGGACGGCCGCTGGTCCGGATTTGCGACCGCTCCAGAAGGCGATCGCCGCGGCGAAACCTCCGTGCCGCTCGACGATTTGTTGAAAGTGGGCCGCGCGCTCTCGACCGCGCCGGAGTCGTTCCATCTGCACAGAACCATCGCGCGCCAGCTTCAGGCGAAAGCACAGATGTTCGAGACGGGTACAGGCTTCGACTGGGCCACGGGAGAAGCGCTCGCCTTCGGCACCTTGCTCAACGAAGGCTGCCCCGTGCGGCTTTCGGGGCAGGATACTTCGCGCGGCACGTTCTCGCAGCGCCATGTCGCCCTCGTCGATCAGGAAACCGAAGAACGCTATTGGCCGCTCGGGCATATCGGCGAAGGCCAGGGCGAATTCGAAGTGGTGGATTCGCTTCTCTCCGAGGAAGCGGTGCTGGGTTTCGAATATGGCTACAGCTCCGCGGAACCGCGCGCGCTCGTGCTGTGGGAAGCGCAGTTCGGCGATTTCGCGAATGGCGCGCAGGTGGTGATCGACCAGTTCATCGCGTCGGGCGAAATGAAATGGCTGCGCATGTGCGGCCTCGTAATGCTGTTGCCGCACGGCTATGAAGGCCAGGGTCCGGAGCATTCCTCCGCGCGCCTCGAGCGCTATCTGCAGCTTTGCGCGCAGGACAATATCCAGGTCGCTTATTGCACAACGCCGGCCAATTATTTCCACGTGCTGCGCCGCCAGGTGCATCGCCCGTTCCGCAAGCCGCTGATCCTGATGACGCCGAAATCGCTGTTGCGGAACAAGCGCTGCACCTCGTTCCTGTCGGACATGCAGACGGGCTCGTCGTTCCACCGCGTGTTCCGCGATCAGGCCGAAACCGTGCCCGGCGCCACCACCGTCAAGCTCGTTCCCGACAACGAGATCAAGCGCGTGATCCTGTGCACCGGCAAAGTCTATTTCGACCTGATGGAAGAACGCGAGAAGCGCAACGAAACGCGCATCCAGATGCTGCGCATCGAGCAACTCTATCCGTTCCCCGAAGGCGTGCTGGCGCAAGAGCTGGCGCGCTTTCCGCAGGCGGAAGTGATCTGGTGCCAGGAAGAGCCGAAGAACCAGGGCGCCTGGACCTTCATCGCGCCGCGCATCGAAATGACGATCAAGGATCTGGGCGGCAATTCGCGTCCGCGTTATGTGGGCCGTCCGGAATATGCGTCCACCGCCGCGGGCTTGATGAGCCAGCACCTGGCGGAGTTGAAGACGTTTCTCGACGAAGCATTGACGCTGTAGCGTTGCGGGGTTCCCGCGCGTGCCCTGCGAAACGAGGAATTTATGAGCATCGACATCAAGGTCCCGGCCATGGGCGAGTCCGTGACGGAAGCAACCGTCGCGCGCTGGTTCAAGAAAGAGGGCGACACCGTCACCCGCGACGAACCGCTGGTCGAACTCGAAACCGACAAGGTGACAGTGGAAGTGCCGTCGCCGTCTGACGGCTCGATCGAATCGATCTCCGTGCCGACCGGCGCCACCGTTCAGGTGGGCGCGATCCTGGGCTTGATCGCGCAAGGTGGTGCGAAGCCTGCAGCCGCGAAACCCGCCGTCGCTCCCGTTGCGGCGCCGGTGCAAACGAAACCGGTGACGCCGCCCGCGCCGAAAGCGGAACCCGCGCCTGTCATGCCGTCGGTGCGTCGCATTGCAGCGGAAACCGGGCTTCAACCCGAGCGCGTGGTC
>JBEKDC010000455.1:0-2555 GCA_050014535.1 Rhizomicrobium sp. | reverse complement strand
CTTCATCGCCAATGCGGCAAGTTTCGTGTTGCCGATCTCCAACCCGGCCAATCTCGTGCTTTACGCCGACCATATGCCCGTGCTGGGAGATTGGCTCGCGCGCTTTGCGCTGCCATCGCTGTTGTCGATTTTCGCGACCTACGCCGTGTTGCGCTTCGTCGAACGCCGCGGATTGGTCGGCAAGTACGAAACCGGTATCGCGCAGCCGACATTGTCGCCGGGCGGCTGGACGGCTCTCGGCGGGATCGCACTCACTGCGACCGTGCTCCTGATCGTGTCGACGCTGGACATGCGCCTCGGCCTGCCGACTGCGATCCTGGGCGCGCTGACGACGCTCGCCGTTCTCATCGGCAGTCGGACATCGCCATGGCCGTTGTTCAAGAGCATTTCCTGGTCCGTGCTGGCGTTGGTTGCGGGCCTTTTCGTCCTGATCGAGGCGCTCGATCGCACCGGTCTGATCGCCGCACTCGCTGGTCTGCTGCACGACGGCGCAAAACATTCGGCGAATGCGACGGCCGCTGCTGTGGGGGTCGCCATCGCGGTCGCTGGCAATCTGACGAACAATCTTCCCGCGGGCCTGATCGCAAGTCTTTCGCTTGCCCACGCGCATGTGGCGCAACGCGTCACAGACGCGCTTCTGATCGGCGTCGATCTCGGCCCCAATCTGTCGATCACGGGTTCGCTTGCGACAATCTTGTGGCTGTCGGCGATCAGGCGCGAAGGCGAGACCGTGACATTCTGGCAGTTCCTCAAAGTCGGCGCGATCGCGATGCCGGCGGCGCTCATCCTCGCATTGAGCGCAAGGCTGCTGATGTCATGAATTTCTTTCCTCTCCCATCCGGACAACCATGTCCGACGGGGAGAGGGGATGAAATTTCTTATGTCGCCTGAGACTGCGCGATATAGCGATCGATCACGCCGTCGAGAACCTCGAGCGGCACGCGGCCGCAATTCAAGCCCGCCTCATGGAAATCCTTGATGTCATAGCGTGCGCCGAGTGCCGCCTTGGTGCGCTCGCGCGCCTTGATCCAAACGGTGTGGCCGATCTTGTAGCTGCAGGCCTGGCCCGGCGTCGCGCAATAGCGTTCCACTTCGCGCGTGGCGAATCCGGGGGCCTCGCCTTCCTGGTCGATGAAATAGCGGATGGCGCGCTCGCGGCTCCATTTCATGTGATGGATGCCGGTATCGACCACGCAGCGATTGGCCCGGAACAACTGGAATTTGAGATAGCCGATGCGGCCGAGCGGATCGTCGTCATACATGCCGATTTCGTCGGCGAGTTGCTCGGCATAAAGCGCCCAGCCTTCGGCATAGCCCGAAAAGCCGATCGATTTGCGGATCAGCGGCAGGTTCTTGTTGGAGAGCGCAAGCCCGCCTTCGAGCTGATGGCCCGGCAACCCTTCGTGGAACACGGTGGTGGAGAGCGCGAATCTCGGCCATTCCGCGCTGTCATGCAGGTTGAAATAGACGATGCCGGGCCGCGAGCCGTCGAGCGCGGGGCCCTGGCTGAAGGCCGAGGCTGCGCCCGGTTCGGTCGCCGGCGGCACGCGTCGCACCTCGAACGAATAAGGCGGCAGGCGTTTGAATACGCTCGGCAGCTTTGGGCGAATCTCGTTCAGCCTTGTATTGCAATAGGCGATGATCTGCGCTTTGCCGTCGTCGGTGTTGGGATAAAGATATTGCGGGTCGGCATAGAGCGCTTTCATGCGCTCGCCGACGGTCCCTTTGGTCAGGCCCTGCGCAACGAGCAGCTTGTCGACCCGCGCGGAGATATCGCGCGCCTGGTCGAGACCCAGTTGGTGAACCTCGTCCGGTGTCATGTTTGTCGTCGTCGCGGAGTGGAGCGTGGCCGCATAGAACGCTTCGCCGTCCTTCAGTTTCCACACGCCCGCGGAGTGGTCGGCGGTCGCAAGCAGCTTCTGCGTCTCTTCGATCTGGCGGTCCAGCGCCGGCGCGATCTTCGATGTGTAGATGTCGGCCGCCTTCGTCGCGTAGCTGGAGTCGATCCCCTTGTCCTTCGCGCGCTTGGCGATGGAGGTGACCAGGATCGTCTGGTCCGCGGGCAGGCGCGTGCCTTTCAATTGCGCAAGCGTGGTCTGGAGCAGGAAATCCGGCGGCACGACACCGAGACCGCTGTCATGCTTCATGCGGTCGGTGTTGTCGTCGATCTGGACTGCGAACGCCTCAAGCCGCGAGAGATAGGCATCGGCATCGGCCCCATCCGCGATCTTGTGCTTGGTGTCGAGAAAATCCGGAATCGATTGATAGGCACCCGTCAGCTGGCTCACGACATAGGGCGACGGGCCGAACGACGTGCCGCCGAAATCGAAGGCCATCACGGCGGCGTTGGATTCGCGCGTGTAGAGAACCGTGTCGTAGTTCACCCGATCCATGCCAGCGAGTGCGCCGGCATCGAAGGCTTTCAGGCGGCGGAGCTGGTCGGCATTGAGCGCCTTCGCCGCCGCAATGCCCGCCGCGGATTCATCGCGCAATTTGCTTCGGAGGTCGGCGTTCTGTCCGGTATCGAGGCCAAGCAGGGTGGCGCTCTCCGGGTT
>JBEKDC010000454.1:0-2560 GCA_050014535.1 Rhizomicrobium sp. | reverse complement strand
CCGTGGGTGCGCGGGCCAAGACCCATGGACTTTCGGTGACGTTCCGTCACTCAAATCACGAAGGTGTGCTGATCGACTGGCTGCAGGAAGCGCGGACCAAGGCTTCCGGGGTCATTCTCAATGCGGCCGGCCTCAGCCACACCTCCGTGTCCCTGCTCGATGCCTGCCGCATGCTCGACAAGCCGCTCATCGAGGTCCATCTCTCCAATCCCTATAAACGGGAACCCTATCGCAGGCGTTCCTATATCAGCGAGGCCGCCAGCGGAGTGATTTGCGGGCTCGGCGCGACCGGATATCTGCTGGCTGTCGACGCGCTGGCGGGTCTCCTCAAGGATCGAACGGAATGAACATCAAAGACGTGAAGCAGTTGGGCGCCAGGCTTTCCAATGGCGGGAAATCGAAAGCAACGATGGCCATCGATTCCGGTGCGGTGCGCGAGCTTGCCGACCTGCTCGCCGAAACCGGGTTGACGGAAATCGAAGTCGAGCATAACGGCCAGCGCATTCGCGTCTCGCGCCAACTGTCTCCCGTGACGCATGTCGAAGGGCATGCGCCGAATGCGGCACCGGCTGCGCCGAGCGCGCCTGCCAACGACGCGCCGCCGCCGAAACGCGAAGGTCATTCCGCGGGCACAGTCACCTCGCCCATGGTCGGCACGGTCTATGTTTCGCCGGAGCCTACGAAGCCGCCTTTCGTCAAGGTCGGCGATGTGGTGAAGGAAGGCGATACGCTTCTCATCGTGGAAGCGATGAAGACGATGAACCCCATTCTCGCGCCGCGCGGCGGCACGATCAGCGAAATCTGCATTCACGACGCGCAACCGATTGAGTTCGGCCAGGCGCTGCTCATCATAGCCTGAGATGTTCGAAAAAATCCTGATTGCCAATCGCGGCGAGATCGCGCTCCGCATCAACCGCGCCTGCAAGGAGATGGGAATCGCCACTGTTGCGGTTCATTCCACCGCCGATGCGGACGCCATGCATGTGCGGCTTGCCGACGAAAGCGTGTGCATCGGGCCGCCGGCCGCAACACAGAGCTATCTCAATATTCCCCAGATCATCGCGGCGTGCGAAATCACCGGCGCGGAAGCGATCCATCCGGGCTACGGATTTCTTTCGGAGAATGCGCGCTTCGCGGAGATCGTCGCCGAGCACGGCATCACCTTCATCGGACCGCGGCCCGAACATATCCGCCTGATGGGCGACAAGATTGCGGCGAAGCAAGCCGTGAAAGGTCTCGGTATTCCGACCGTTCCGGGTTCCGACGGCGCCGTGGGTTCCGATCGCGATGCGCAGATCATCGCAGCCCAAATCGGCTTTCCCGTTCTGATCAAGGCTGCGGCCGGCGGGGGAGGACGCGGCATGAAAGTCGCGCGCAAGCCCGAGGATCTGAGCTTCGCGCTCGCCACCGCGCGCGCCGAAGCGAAAAGCGCCTTCGGCGACGATTCCATCTACATGGAAAAATATCTCGAGCGGCCGCGACACATCGAAGTGCAGGTGCTGGCGGATTCATTCGGCAGGGTGGTGCATCTGGGCGAGCGCGATTGCTCGCTGCAGCGCCGCCATCAGAAGCTGTGGGAAGAAGCACCCTCGCCCGCACTCAACGAAGCGCAGCGCGAATCCATCGGCAAGGTCGTCACCAACGCGCTCACCAAACTCGGCTATCTGGGCGCGGGCACGGTCGAGTTCCTCTTCGAGGACGGCGGGTTTTATTTCATCGAAATGAATACGCGCCTGCAGGTGGAGCATCCCGTCTCCGAAGCAATCACCGGCATCGACATCGTGCGCGAACAGATCCGCATTGCGGCGGGCGGTGCGATCGAATTCGAACAGAAAGACGTCGTGATTTCCGGTCACGCCATCGAATGCCGGATCAATGCGGAGAACCCGTTCACCTTCCAGCCCTCACCCGGCACCATCACGCAATTCCATGCGCCGGGCGGCTTGGGCGTGCGATTCGATTCCGGAATCTATGCGGGCTATCGCATCCCGCCATATTACGACAGCCTGATCGGCAAGCTCATCGTCCACGGCAAGAATCGCAACGAATGCCTGATGCGGCTGCGCCGTTCGCTCGACGAACTGGTCGTGGCAGGCATCGACACGACCATCCCGCTGTTCCAGCAACTCGTGCGCGACCCCGATATCCTCAACGGCGACTATCACATCCACTGGCTGGAGCATTACCTCGCCGCGCACGGGGCGTGAGACGGCCTGCCGGATCGAGGCGACTCGGGTTAAACTGGCGGCAACAATCGGATTAGGGGAAACCTCCATGAACGTCCTTGCCAAGTGGGAGCCTCAACTTCTCAGCGTATTGCGTTTCGTAGCCGGCCTGCTCTTCCTGGAGCACGGCATGTCCAAGCTGTTCCATTATCCGCATGTCGCGATGTTCGACCATCTGACGCCGCTGATCATGGCCGCAGGCGCGATCGAGCTGGTCGGCGGCTTCCTCATTATCATCGGTCTATTCACGCGCATCGCCGCGTTCATCTGCTCTGGCGAAATGGCGATTGCCTATTGGATGGTTCATTTTACCCGAGGCGGTCCATTTCCCGTGC
>JBEKDC010000453.1:0-2564 GCA_050014535.1 Rhizomicrobium sp. | reverse complement strand
GATTGAGGCCGTCGAATTCCGGATAGCGATGCTCGAGCTTGGTCACTAGCCGCAGCGTATGCGCATTGTGGTCGAATCCGCCGAATTCGCGCGTGGCGGCATTCAATGCCTCCTCGCCCGCATGGCCGAACGGCGTGTGGCCGAGATCGTGGGCGAGCGCGAGCGCCTCGGCGAGGTCTTCGTCCAGCGCCAGCACGCGCGCGACGGAACGCGCGATCTGCGCCACCTCCAGCGAATGGGTCAGCCGCGTGCGATAATAATCGCCTTCGGATTGCACGAAGACCTGCGTCTTGTGCTTGAGGCGGCGAAAAGCCGTGGAATGGATGATCCGATCGCGGTCGCGCTGATAGCAGCTGCGCGTCGCACTTTCGGGCTCGGGATAGAAGCGGCCATGGCTGGTGGCAGGCTGGCTCGCGAACGGCGCAAACGCTTTCGGGGCCTCGAATAAAGGCCCGAGCAGCCGGCCGGCGGGCGATTGCTTAACGTCCAAGGTCTTTGCTCCGGGCCTCCCAAGGACTACATATAGTCGGACATTGTCCGAAGAAGGAACGAAATGAACGCGGAAGTCTCGATGCCCGTCACGGTTTCGGCCCGGGCCGCCAGGCAGATCGCCAGGATCCTGCAGGCGGAGCCCGCGCCGATGATGCTGCGCGTGGCGGTCACAGGCGGCGGCTGCTCCGGCTTCCAGTACAATTTCGCCCTCGACGATGCGCGCACCGACGATGACCTTGTCATCGAGCGCGACGGGGTGACCGTTCTGGTCGATCCGATGTCGCTCGATTTTCTCAAAGGCGCCGAGATCGACTATGTCGACGACCTGATCGGCGCGGCGTTCAAGGTCCACAACCCCAACGCCACCTCCTCCTGCGGCTGCGGCACGTCGTTTTCGGTGTAACGGCGTTGACCTCAGTTTCTCCTCACTCCCGGTGTCACGGCCCGCAAAAGCGGGCCGCCCAGCTGAAACTGGTCGATCTCAAAGATCGCATTCAGTCCGCTTCATTTTCTTCGAGTGCGAAGATGCGTCACCTGGGTGACCCGCTTTCGCGGGCCATGACAAGTGTAGTTAGGTCGAGTCGCAATTCGCCTCCGCACTCGTCTTCATGAAAATCGCTACCTGGAATGTGAACTCGGTGAAGGCTCGCCTGGATGCGGCGGTGCTGTGGCTCAAGGAGGCCCAGCCGGATGTCGTGTGCCTGCAGGAAATCAAGACCACCGACGACACGTTTCCGGCCGACGCGTTCGAGGCGCTCGGCTATAATTGCGCCGTACACGGACAAAAGACCTATAACGGCGTGGCGATCCTTTCCAAGCGGCCGATGGAAGACGTGACGCCGCGGCTGCCCGGCGGCGACGGCGACGATCATGCGCGCTACATCGAGGCCGTCGTGCCGGGCGAGCATGGCGTCATGCGCGTCGCCTCGATCTATGCGCCGAACGGCAATCCGATCGGAACCGACAAATTCAAATACAAGCTCGCATGGCTCGCGCGCCTCGAAAAACATGCGCGCGAATTGCTCGAGCAGGAAGAGCCGTTCGCTCTCATGGGCGACATCAACGTGATCCCAACACCAGACGATTGCTACGACCCGAAAGCGTGGATGAACGACGCGCTGTTCCAGCCGGAATCGCGCGCAGCATTGCAGTGTATCGAGTTTCTCGGCCTCACCGACGCGTTCCGCGCCTGCCATGCGGAGCCGCAGCAATACACCTTCTGGGATTATCAGGCAGGCGCCTGGCAGAAGGATCACGGCATCCGCATCGATCATATCCTGCTCTCACCGCAGGCGGCCGACCGCCTCAAAGCGAGCGGCATCGACAAGCATGTGCGCGGACGCGAAAAACCCTCCGATCACGTGCCGGTCTGGTGCGAGCTGGCGGTGTAAGCCCCAGTTTAAATCTGGTCCCGTCCGTCGTCGCGCGAAAATATTGCTTCCAGGCTCGTCAGGTTCATGCCGTGCTTTAGGTAATTATACGGCGTGAGGTTCACGGCCTTGATCAATATCCGCGCGATCTCGGGGGCGCTTTCACCCGGCACCATGTCGAAATCGAGCACGTTGATACAGCCGGTGTCCTGCTCGAACGCATTGGTGGCGGCGAGCCCCGCGCCGGTGGCCCAGCTCAACACAAGACGATTGATGCCCTCATGGGCGACGACGAGAATCTGTTTCCAGTCGGGCTCGCCGAGGAGCTTTTTAATGGCGCCGACGGCCCGGTCCTGCGCACCGGCGAACGCTTCGCCGCCTTCCATCATTGTGGCGCCGGGTTCGCCAGCTTTCGAAAAATAGAACGACATCGTCGCGATCAATTCCTTGCGGCTCTTGACCGACATATGAGCGCCCCGAATTTCCTCGAGTTCCGGCTCGGTTTCGAGCGCAGGCGCGGATTCAATGCAGGACAAAACGATCTCGGCCGTTTCGCGCGTGCGCGGATAGCCGGAGCAGATCGCGCGATCGAACGGAACTTGTGCAAATGCGCGGCCTGCGGCAGAGGCTTCCTGCCGGCCGCGCGGCGATAGCACCACATCGCGTGTCGAACGCGAACGCACGACCTCCGGCGCGAGGTAA
>JBEKDC010000452.1:0-2569 GCA_050014535.1 Rhizomicrobium sp. | reverse complement strand
CGCAAAGGCGAATGAGGCAAGTTCTCCGCGGCGTTCCGCAAGCTCGCGCCACAAGAAGCCCTTCCGCGATGCGCTGAGGAAAAACAATTGCTCCTCGTCGATCCCGATCAGCGGCGAGCGCAAAAGCGCCGCGAGGTTGAGATCGTCTTCGGGCAGCAGCACGAAGCGGCCGAGAGCGACCAGGTCCATCACCGCGATCTGGTGTTGCAGCCTGATGCGATCCGCGCCGGCGACCGGCACGCCGCGCCGCTTGAGCTGGCGGATCAGTTCGCTCGCGAAAGGTTCGCGCCGCGGCATCAGCACCATGATGTCGCCGGGACCGATCGGTTTGTCGTGGCCCGGCAGACGCTTGCGTCCGTCGGTCCAGCTTTTGATCTGTCCCGCAACGCGATCGGCAAGCCGCACCACGGGACTTGCTTCGGATTCGACATCGACCGGCAGCCAGTAATCTGGCTCGGGAGTCTTGGCCGGGCTCAGCGCCGGCCAGAACTCCACGCGGCCTTTGGCTTCCGCGCGGTGCGCCTGATGGGCCACGTCGACACCGGGCGATGTGACGCCTTCGCGGGCGGCCGGATCGGCGAATACTTCGTCGACGAATTGCAGGATTTGCGGTGCGGAACGGCGCGAAACCGGCAGCTGTACATCCACGAAAGAATTCTCGGCCGCGCGCGTCTCGAAGTGCGTGCGGTTGATGTCGAATTCCGCCGGATCGGCGCCCTGAAAACTGAAAATCGATTGCTTCTCGTCGCCAACCGCAAAGATCGTGCGCGGTCCCTTCGCGTCGTCGCGCGCGCCTTTGCCCGCGAAGAATTCCTCCGTGAGCCGCCGCACGATCTGCCATTGCTCGGGGCTGGTGTCTTGCGCCTCGTCGATCAGGATGTGATCGAGTCCGCCGTCCAGTTTGTAGAGCACCCAGCCGGACGCTTCTTCGCGATCGAGCAATCGGAGGGTCTCGATGATGAGGTCGTCATAGTCGAGCACACCGCGCGCTCGTTTGGCCGCCGCATATTCGTGCCGCGCGGCATTCGCGAGCGTCAGGGCCGCTTCCGCCAGGGATGCGGCATGGGCGGCGCGATAAGATTCCTCGGCGGCCAGAAATCGCTCGACGATCGATTCGAAATATTGCAGCAGGTCGGGTCGGGCTTCCGAAAGCTTTTTTGTGGCGAGCGATGCAAACTTAGTCCCCTTGCCGGTGAGAAAGGCCTCGCGGAATTTCTCGAATGAATCGGTTTCGATGGCGCGCAACAATGCGTCGGCGGTTTTGACGTCTGTCTTACCGCCGCTCGACAGCCAGCTCACCACTTCGCGCAGTCGCGCATCCTCGCCTTTCATTGCCGCGCAGAATTCTGCAGCGATGCCTTCGCATGTGTCGTCTGCGCCGGCGCCGTGCGCGCGGCGCACAGCCAGCGCCATCGCATCGTCGCTCTCGGGCAGCGACGACAGGAAGCGTTCGAATTTGCGCCGGTCGCCGCCCAACGCGCCATCGAGAATCTGTTGCAACCGCGATTCGCTGGAATGGGTCACGAGATGGGCTGCGGCGTTTGCAAGCGTATCGTCACCAGAGCCGGCCCGCTCCAGAACACGTGTCCGCGCCTCGTCGCGCAGCTCGCGCGCCGTCTGGTCGTCCAGCACGCGGAACGACGGCGGCACACGGGCTTCGAGCGGAAACCGGGCCAGCAGATATTGGCAGAACGCATGGATCGTCTGGATCTTGAGACCGCCGGGCGTTTCGAGCGCGAGCGCAAACAAACGCCGCGCTTCCTTCAGCCCTTCCGAGTCGCGCTGCGATGCGCCGATCTCCGCGATGCGCGTCCCAAGCTCCGCATCGTCCGCCATCGCCCATTGTCCGAGCTGGTCGAACAGGCGTCCCGCCATCTCCGCGGCCGCCGCCTTGGTGTAGGTGAGACAAAGAATGTGTTCGGGCTTGGCGCCTGCAAGCAGCAAGCGCGTCACGCGATTGGCCAGCGTGTAAGTTTTACCCGCGCCGGCATTGGCCGACACCCAGGCCGAGCGTGTGGGATCGGCGGCGGCGCGTGAGTCGAGCGGAGCAGCGCTCATTCCTCCGGCTCCCATCCTGCCAGCGACCATTCGCGCACGCGCGCGAGATGATCGTAGTCGCCCGAAACATCCGCGCGGTACGGTTTGATGCGCGGCAGATAAGGTGTGTCCGCGTCGTCGAAATAGGCGATGCGGCCGATCAGCTGCTGCTCTGCCTTTTCGACCAGCGCAATCGCATTGTCGGACACATCGCGCACTTCGCCCGGCTCGTCGCCGCCGCCGAAGCGAATGTAGAGAAGTTCGGATGGCGCGAGCTTTCCGATGGCCTCGAAGCCGCCTTCCGCGAGGATCGCGCCTTCCAGCGGCAATTGCGGCGCCAGAAGGACGCGCACCTGCTTCTTCGTCGGCGGCTCTCCCGTTTTGTAATCGACAATGGAGCCGCCGCCGGAGGCCAGAATGTCGATGCGGTCGGCCCGGCAGCGCAGGTTGAAATCGCCGGCGAGACCCTTGAATGTGCGTCGTCCTTCGATCTCGACTAAGGATTGTTTGATCTCCGCGCGCCGCGCGCGCT
>JBEKDC010000451.1:0-2574 GCA_050014535.1 Rhizomicrobium sp. | reverse complement strand
GTATACGACCGACGTGACGGGCGAGCAGGAGATTGCGGTCCGGCCGGCCATGGGCGGCGCGGAAAAAATTCTCACGCATTTTGCGACCGGTTTCTATTACACGCCGATCTGGTCGCCGGACGGCAAGCACTTGGCGTTCGCCGACGGTAATCATCGCCTGTGGCTGCTCGACGTCGGCAGCGGCGCCGTCGTTCAGGTGGCGCAGGACCAATATAACGAGATTCACGATCAGAGTTTCTCGCCGGACGGACGCTGGCTCGCCTACAGCACGACCGGCGCAAACCAGCAGCGGGGAATCTGGATCGATAATGTCGGCGACGGAAAATCGACACGCGTGTCGACGCCGCTCGGCAACGATTTCGGCCCCGTGTTCTCGCCCGACGGCAAATATCTCTATTTCATCTCGACACGCCACGAGAATGCGACGGCCAGTGAAACCGAATTCAACGTCGCGACGCTGGAGATGGACGGTATCTATGTCGCAACCCTGCGCAAGAACGAACCTTCTGCCTTTGCGCCGCGCTCCGACGAAGGCGCCTACGAAGCCGACAAGGACAACAAGCCCAAGCCCTGGAAGCCGGGAGCGTCTGCGGCAGTCGCCATCGATTTCGACGGCCTGATGGCGCGCGCGGTGCCCGTGCCGGTTCCGGCCGCGGATATCGCGCAGCTTGATGCCCGCGACAGCCTCATCTATTACCTGACCACGCAGCCGCAGATGATCGACGGACCATTGCCGGGCGGCAAACCGACCCTGCATGTCTTCGATCTGGAGAAGCGCAAGGCGGTCACCGTCGTCGACGGACTGAACGGCTACAGCCTTTCGGCCGACGGTTCGCAGCTGCTGTTCAAGAAGAGCGGCGGCGAAGACAGCGACGATAACGGCTATGCCATCGTCGATGCGAAGCCGCCGGAAGACGACAAGAAGGCTGATCCCAAATCGCTCGATGTCGACCATATGAAAATCCGCATCGAGCCGACGGCCGAATGGGCGGAGATGTTCGACAATGCGTGGCGGCTCGAACGCGACCTGTTCGTCAATCCGAAGATGAACGGCGTGAACTGGCAGGCCGTCCACGATGCTTACGCGAAACTGCTGCCTCTGGTGGGCTCGCGCCAGGATCTGACCTATTTAATCGGCGAGATGCAGGGCGAACTCGGCAATTCGCACACTTACGTGGGAGACGGCGACGTCGACGATCCGACGGAAGCGATGCCCACCGCAATGCTCGGCGTCGATTTCACGTTGGCGCCTGCCTCCGGACGCTACGCCTTCGCGAAAATCTATCCCGGCGACAATTCAAGAGACACTTATCGCAGCCCGCTGACCGAGCCCGGTGTCGACGTGCATCAGGGCGATTTCCTGCTGGCTGTCAACGGCCGCGAACTCAAGGCGCCTGCGGATCCCTACAGCCTGTTCGTCGGACTCGACGATCAGCCGGTGACGTTGACGGTCGCGAGCGGCGCCAACGGCCCGCGCCGCGACGTGACCGTGAAGCCGATCAAGAACGAACTTTCCGTGCGCGAGCAGGACTGGATCGACGGCAACCGCGCCATCGTCGACAAATTGTCCGGCGGACGCATCGGCTATGTCTACATGTCCGACATGGAAGCGCTGGGCATGCAGCAGTTCGTCCGCCAGTTCTATCCGCAGATGGACAAGGCCGCGCTGATCGTCGACGACCGCTACAACGGTGGCGGCAACATCGACCAGATCGTGCTGGAGCGGCTGAGGCGCATTCTTGTCGGCCTCACCACCAATCGCGAGCAGGTGGCGCAATCCATTCCGCAGCAGCTGCTGGTCGGCCCGAAAGTGTGCCTGATCAACAATTACTCGGCGTCCGACGGCGATATCTTTCCGTTCTTCTTCAGGAAATACGGATTGGGCCCCCTGATCGGCACGCGGACCTGGGGAGGCGTGCGCGGCATTCGCGGCGAATGGACGATGCTCGACGGCGGCTACATCACCGTGCCGGAAGACGCGCAATATGGCCTGCAATCGGAATGGGTGATCGAGAATCACGGCGTCGATCCGGATATTACCGTCGACACCGATCCCGGCCAGTTGCTCGCCGGTCACGACGCGCAACTCGAGACGGCGGTCAATTACCTGATGCAGAAGCTCGCCAAGCAGAAGAGCGGCTTGCCGCCCGCGCCGCCGCCGCTGCCCGCCTACCCGCCCAACGGCCAAATCCCCGGCCCGAGTTTGTGAGGGATTTTTTGCCTCTCCTCCACTGGAGGAGAGGCAACGAGCGACAGCGAGTGGTGAGGGGGCGCTCGTGCAGCGTCAAATCCTTCAAGCTACGCGCGCTGCATGAGCACCCCCTCACCCTGACCCTCTCCCCCTAAAAAAAGGGGAGAGGGAGACAACGCTGTTATCACTTCATCTTCACCGCATTCGCGAGGACGATCTGGTCGCCGCTTTGGGAGGCCATTGCGGTTGCCGGCCGCGCGGCTTGGAGGAAGGCGCCGAAGGACGGGAAGGCGTAGCGGCCTTCGGCGATTTCGAGCCCGGCCGGATCGCCCGAGAATGTCAGCGTGATGGTTTCGTCGCGGCAATCGCGGCTCACGCAGCCG
>JBEKDC010000450.1:0-2585 GCA_050014535.1 Rhizomicrobium sp. | reverse complement strand
GATGTGAATGTGCATCCCGCCAAGACCGAAGTGCGCTTCCGCGACGCGGGTCTCGCGCGTGGATTGATCGTGTCCGCGCTCAAGCATGCGCTGGCAGGCGCCGGTCATCGCGCGTCGTCGACCGTGTCCGGTGCGGCTCTCGCGGCGCTTCGGCCCCATTTCGCGCCGGTCACGCAGCTTTATCCTCAGCCTGCGCAATCTCGCGGTTTCGCGGAAGCGGCGGCGCAATTCCATGCGCCGCTCTTCTCGGGCAATGCCGCGCCGGTTCTCTCGGCCCGCATGGAAGAGGTCGGCCCGCAGGCAGCGGAGACGCCACTCGGAGTCGCGCGCGCGCAACTGCACGAGACTTATATCGTGGCGCAAACCGCCGATGGCATCGTGATCGTCGATCAGCACGCGGCCCACGAACGTCTCGTCTATGAGCGCATGAAGCACGGAATCGAGGCGGGAGGCGTGCCGCGTCAACCTTTGCTCATTCCGGAAATCGTCGAACTGGATATTTCCGAAGTGGAACGCGTGCTGGCGCGCGCGGACGAACTCGCGGAACTGGGACTCGTGATCGAAGCATTCGGACCGGACGCGGTGATGGTGCGCGAAGTGCCGGCGGTTCTGGGCAAGGTCGATGCGAAAGCGATGCTGCGCGATCTGGCCGACGACATCGCCGAATCCGGTTCTGCGCTTTCGCTCAAGGAACGGCTCGAGCATGTGGTGGGCACCCTCGCGTGTCACACCAGCGTGCGCGCGGGCAGGCGGTTGACGGCCGAGGAGATGAATGCGCTGCTGCGCGAAATGGAAGCAACCCCCCATTCGGGTCAGTGCAATCACGGCCGGCCGACCTATGTCGAGTTGAAGCTGTCCGATATCGAGCGGCTGTTCGGCCGCCGTTGAATTTAAACGGGAGAACTTCTTGGACGATGCGACGCCGGCAGACAACGCGCGCGTGAGCGCGGCGCCGAAGCGCCATTGGCTGGCCGTGCTCGGTCCCGGACTCGTGACCGGCGCCGCGGACGACGATCCCAGCGGGATCGCGACCTACAGCCAGGTGGGCGCGCAATATGGCTACGGCATGGGGTGGACGTTGGTCCTCACCTATCCGCTGATGGCCGCCATTCAGGAAATCAGCGCGCGCATCGGCTCGACCACGGGCCATGGCATCGCGACCAATCTGAGGCGTCATTATCCGCGCTGGCTGCTCGATGTGCTCGTGCTGTCGCTGCTCGTCGCCAACATCATCAATCTTGGCGCCGACATTGCGGCGATGGGCGATGCGGCAAAGCTCCTGATCGGCGGCTCGATGCAGGCCTGGATGGTCGCAATCGCGATCATATCGGTGCTCGCGGAAATCTATCTGAGCTATGCGCGCTATGCCTCGGTTCTCAAATGGCTGACCTTGTCCTTGTTCGCCTATGTGGCGGCCGTGATCATGGCGCATGCGGATTGGGGCGCAGCTGTGTTTGGAGCATTTATTCCACAGCTCAACTTCGGGCGGGTCGCGATGACGGCGCTCGTGGCCGTGCTGGGAACGACGATCAGCCCCTATCTTTTCTTCTGGCAGTCGTCGCAGGAAGTGGAGGAGTTGGGACGAAGGCACGTCAAGCCGCTTTGCGTTGCGCCGCGCGCGGCGGGCCCCGAACTCCGGCGCATTCGCGTCGATACGCTGGTGGGCATGGCGGCCTCGAACATCGTGGCGCTGTTCATCGTCTGGGCGACCGCGGCGACGCTGCACAAGCACGGCATCACCAACATCGCGACCAGCGTGCAGGCGGCCCAGGCATTGACGCCGTTCGCCGGACATTTTGCGACCATCGTGTTCGCGGCCGGCATCATCGGCACGGGGCTCCTGGCGCTGCCGGTGCTGGCGGGCTCGGCCTCTTACGCCGTGTGCGAAACATTCCGCTGGAACACGGGCCTCGATCGCAAACCGCGCCAGGCGGCGGCGTTCTACGGCGTTATCGTCGGCGCGACCGTGCTCGGCGTGGGAATCGCCTTCACGCCGATCGATCCGATGAAAGCGCTTTACTACAGCGCAGTGGTGAACGGCGTGCTGGCCGCACCCCTGATGGCGGCGATGATGGTGATCGGCTCCAATCCGCGCATCATGGGCCGGCTGACTTTAAAGCTCGGTCTCAAGATTGTCGGCTGGGCCGGGACGGCGGTAATGGGGGCGGCAGCGGTGGGGTTGTTTTTGACGTAGATGCTGTTTCGAACTTCTGGCGAACCAAAAACTCACCATCGCCACCTCAAGGGCGGCCACGGAGAATTTTTTTGCGCGCCAATTCGAATTATCTTTTCAAGAACGCCACCCTTGTATCGCCATAGGTACGGTGGTCGAGGAGGGTGTAGCCGTCAGCTTCAGGCGCGGGTTCTTCTTCGGAGGATTCCGTGACGATCAACGCTTCGGCCGCGAGCCAGTTGCCGTCGCGCAACGCGGCGAGCGCCGGCGCGAGAAGGTTTTTGCGATAGGGCGGATCGAGGAAGACGAGATCGAACGGACCGCCTGCGCCGGCGCTCATGGGCCCGAGATCGGTCGCGTCGCGCCGCCAGATTCTTGTGACCCCCGTCAGCCCCAGCGCCTCGACATTCTG
>JBEKDC010000449.1:0-2593 GCA_050014535.1 Rhizomicrobium sp. | reverse complement strand
GATTGAGTAAGATAGTGCCGGGCAACTATTCTTGGCCCGTAACCGGGGGGACAGCGCGATGCCAACCGCAGCCAGAATCCTGCTTACGCACACCGTGGCGGGTGTCGCCGCCGTGCTTGCGGCCTAGCCGTCAAATGTCCGCTCTCGGCGTAACAACACAGATGGTTAGCGCCGGCTCTGCCGTGTCGAACGCCAGGAAGGACGATACCGCATCAGACGTAATCGCAGGCCCGGCGAAGGCCAGAGTCTTCATCTCATATTCCCGCAAGGACAGCGACTTCGCCGATCGCCTCGACGCGTCGCTGAAGGCGCACGACTACGCCCCGCTGATCGACCGCACCGAGATTTATATTTTCGAGGATTGGTGGCAGCGCATCCAAACCCTGATCACACAGGCGGATACGGTGATTTTCGTGCTGAGCCCGGATTCGGTGGCTTCCGATACATGCCACAAGGAGGTCGGGTTCGCGGCCTCGCGTAACAAACGTTTCGCGCCGATTCAATTTCGCCAAATCGATACCAAGATGGTTCCGAGCGCGCTTGAGCGTCTCGACTTCGAGTTCTTCGACGACGCCGACAAGTTCGAGCAAAACGTCGATCGCCTCGTCGAGGCGCTCCAGGTCGATATCGATTGGATCAGAAAGCACACCGAGTTCGGCGAGCAGGCGCACGATTGGGCCGACGCCAAGCGACCGCGGGGCCTGTTGTTGCGCCCGCCGATCCTGGAGGAGGCCGAGCGCTGGATTGCCTCGCGGCCGCGCGATGCGCCGATGCCGACCGCCGAAACGCAGGCCTTCATTGCGGAGAGCCGGCGCACGGCATCACACCGGCGTGACATCCTGTCGGCGAGCTTGACGATCGGTTTGCTGTTGGCGCTCGGGCTTGCCGGCCTCGCTTATTGGCAGCAAAGGATCAGTCAGCAGGCGCTCGACTCGACCCGGAAGATGGCCAACGCGCTCGTGCTCGATCTGGGGCGTGACCCGCGCGTACTTAGCCTGCCGCCCGATCTGCGAGACAAAATTTTCGACCGGGCGATTCAGGGCTACAACGAAGTGATCAACCTGGATCCCAAGGATGCCTCGACCTACAACGACCGCGGCAATGCATACTTCGCCAGAGGCAACCTCGACAACGCCGCCGCCGATTACGACGCTGCCATGGCGGACTACAGCCGCGCGATCACACTCAATCCGGAATATGGCTTCGCCTACAGCAATCGCTGCTGGGCGCGTGTCGTTATCGGTCAACAATTGCAACAGGCGCTGTCGGACTGCGACGCGGCGCTGCGCATTTTGCCCGACAACGCCCGCGCGCATGACAACCGCGGGTTTGCATATTTGAAGCTGGAGCGGATCGGCGATGCCATCAAAGATTTCACTGCGGCATTCGCACTCGATCCGACGTTGGCAACCTCACTTTACGGTAGCGGCCTGGCGAAGCTCAAGAACGGAGACCGTGAGGGTGCCCAGGCCGACATGATAGCTGCCAAGGATATCGAGACCAACGTCGCGGAAGAGCTGGCGCGCGACGGCATCAAATAGCGGCGGCGTGTCGCTCTGCCTGCTAGCCGACGCGCTTCTCCCGCAGCCCCATGCGTTCGAGCCGGCCGATCACCTCGTCGCAAAAGTACGGCAGCTCGTCGAGATAATTGACCAGCGAAATGGCGATGCCGGTCAGCCCGGCCGCGCTCAAGTCGGCAAACTGGGCCGCGACATGATCGGGATCGCCGACGATCGGCAGCCCGCCCATGCCTTGCGCATAGCCGCTGCGCTGCTCGAGGAATTCGTCCATCGGCACGGTCTGCGGCGAGATATTTTTCAAAGCGAGGATGCTGTCGACCGCCGACCAGTCGGCGCGTTCGACGATGCAATGGTGAAAATAGTCCTCGGCCTCCTTCCTGGTCGGCCGGCAGGTGACGACGCCGACCGTGTAGCAGCCGATGTCGCGGCCCTGCGCGCGCGCCGCCGATTGCGCGTCGCGGACTTTTTGCTTGTTCTCTTCCAGCGACGTGCGCGAGGCGTGGAAGAAAAACGCGTCGCAATTTTTTACCGCGAAGGCCTGGCCGGTCGCCGAGGCCCCGGCATTCATGATCACCGGCCGCGTGCCGCCATAGGGTTTTGGCTTGCCCCTGATGCCTTTCATGTGAAGGTATTTGCCGTCGAAGTCGAAATCCTCGCGGTCGGACCAGATCATCTTGATGACGTCGATCCATTCCTGCGCGAATTCGTAGCGATGTTCGTGCTCGCGCTGCTCGACGCCGAACATGTCGAACTCGCCTTCATTCCAACCGACCACGATGTTGAGCCCGAAGCGGCCCTCGCCGATATGGTCGGCGGTGACCATTTCCTTGGCCGCGACCACCGGATTGAAGATCGGCGCGTGGACCGTGCCGAACACGCTGATGCGCTTCGTTGCGGCGAGCAGTCCGGTCGCCCAGGTGATGGTCTCCAGCGTCGTGCCCTGATAATCGGTATCGCCGCCATAGCCCTTCCAGCGGCCGATCGGCAAAAGAAAATCGATGCCGGCCTCGTCCGACATGATTGCGAGCTTCTTGTTGTCCGGCCAGTTGCCCGACCAGCGCTCCGGCACCAGC
>JBEKDC010000448.1:0-2603 GCA_050014535.1 Rhizomicrobium sp. | reverse complement strand
TCCGGCGCGTTCCATTCGAGCGCGATATAGCCGCAGACGCTGAGCAGCAGATAAAGTCCCAGCGGCAGCATATCGAAGGCGCTCCAGTGGGAATCGAGCATCCACAGGAACGGCCACACGCACGCGCCCGCCAATGTCGCGAGCGCGAACCACCACCAGTTCTTGTAGCGCGCCACCGCGATGCAGGCGGCCTCGACGACGAGAAGATAGGCGAACAGGGTCCAGACGGACGGATCCTTCGCTTCCACCATCGCCGGCGCCGCGAACGCGCCCAGCAATCCCATCAACGCCACCAGCCGGCCCTGCAACAACGAAAGCCCGACGGCGAGCAGCGCGACAAGCGCGAGGCCTGCAAAGGCGACGAGCGGCGGCAGCAGATTGTAAAGCGCGTAAGCCGCGTAGACGCTGGCAAACGCTGTGAACAATCCGGCGGCGGTCAACGCAGGCGGCACCTGATTGCTGCGGATGGTGGCGATCGCGCGCTCAAGCGGCCGCTCGCGCAACCATTCGCCGCCGACGGTGAGAACGACGCCGAGCAGGAAGCCCAGCGTGCAACGCGCCGTAGGGCCGAGCAGGTTATGATCGATCGCGTAACGCACGAGGAACGTGCCGGCGAGCGCGATGGCGAGCGCGCCCAGCCACACGAGCCAGCGCGAGGTGAGCGCTTCTTCGAAACCCTTAACGGCAACCGGCGGGGCCTTTGCGACGACAATCGCAGGCACCGGCGCTTTTTCTCGAATCGGCGGCGGGACTTCGCGCGGCGGCGTGCGCACTGCGACGGTTTCTGTCCGCACAGGTTCCGGCGGCACGAATTTGTTCGCAACCGGACCGGATTCGTTGCGAAGCGCCTGGAGTTCGATGCCGAGCGCGCCGATCCGGTTCGAAAGCACCTGCAGCGTGCGCTGCGTTTCGTCCAGCCGCTTCTTATGATCGCTCGTTTTGACGAACACCGCGACGGCCAGGACGATCGCGATGAGAGCCAGTATTTCCATCGATTCCACCACGCGGCTGAAGAACGGCTTGGGGACGGGAACGCAAACTCCGAAACGATTCGCTGCACGCCGGATGATCGGCGCAAATACCGGCGGGGGCAAATCTCTGATGCCAATGTGGCGAAGCTGTGTCTAGGACGCGTCGGATTTAGGTATCGCGTGCGAAGTCGAATCCCGGTTCTGCCGTTCCCGCCGTGCCAACAGCGCCCAGAACATCAAGCCGACGAACACGATGATCGCGAGCCGCGTCAGGTCTTCGGCGAGATGCGGCACGGCGAGATGGAGATGAGACGTCACACCTTCCTCGATCGAATTGACCGCGCCATGCGCGACCGCGGCGGGCCAGACTGTACGCGCGCGGACGGTGAGCCAGCCGAGAAAGAACGACGCGGCGACGAGCTGGATGGGCATAAACACGAATGCGCCGAGCAACGGCTGCTCCGGATAATCGTAACCCGCCAGCAGCACCGGCAGATGCCAGAACGCCCAGAGCAGTCCCAGGAGCGCGATGCCGCCGGTGGTTCCCAGCCGCGCGGTCAATTGGCCTTGCAGGAATCCGCGCCAACCCAGTTCTTCGCCGATCGCGAACAGCGCGTTGAACAGCGCATAGGCGCCGCCGGTGGCGCACACATTCGCGACGAACAGCTGCCAGGATTGGACGCCGCGTCCGAACAGCCACGGTCCGCCGGAAATCGAAACGCTCGTTTGCCGGAACACGAACCAGTTCGAATGTCCCCATTGCAGCAGCTCGATGGCGCCGACCGTCGCGAATCCGATTACGGTGGGCACGACGAATGCCGCGAGCAGCAGCGGAATCATGGCCCATGTCGGCTTCCACAACAGCAACCCGCGCGTGGGGCGATAGAAGCGCACGAAACCAAGTGTGACGAGCGCGGGCACGAACATCGCGCTCACCAGCCACGGCGCCGCAGCCGGACTTTCCGGATTCCCGGCAAACGCGATCGCGCCGATTTGCAGCGCCCAACTCAGCGCGAAGACGAGGAAGACGTAGAGAAGAAGTGCGGGCAGTTTCACCGCAGTGTCTCCGGCGCGAAATTCACCTTGCCCGCGCGATCCTGCGCAGCGACCACAGGAGAACGAGGCGGCCGAGGATCCAGGCGAGCGCGACGACGAGCGCGGCCGCCGGAAAAATCCAGTTACCCAGCAATTCGCGCGCCTGCGACGGGTCGGAGAGGACGCCGATCATGAAAATCCCGCGCCCCACCCACATCCCGGCATGAACGGGATCGAAGAGTTTGACGATCGCCGTCAGCGCGGCTGCGAATGCGCAAGCCCCGAGCACCACGACAAGCGCAAACCCGCCGGCCGCCACGAGGCTTGTGTGCACGCGGCGCGCCAGCGCCGACAGCATCGCACCCGATCGTTGCGAGCCCAGCGCGCCGGACAATTCGATGTCGTCGAGGAATTTGCGCGCATAGGTTTCGGCGGCGCCGAAAGACGCGAGCGCGTCGCGCGGCGAAAGCCCGCCTGCGATCGCTTCGGCGAGATGGCCGCGCGTTTCCTCCACGATGTCTTCGCGGTCGGCCGCGCTCGCGAGCGCCCAGTTCAGCCGGTTGAGCCAGCGGCCCACCTCGGGGTCTTCGTCCCGCG
>JBEKDC010000447.1:0-2609 GCA_050014535.1 Rhizomicrobium sp. | reverse complement strand
ACACCGACGAAATCATTGCGACATTAGAGTCACTTCCGCTGGGCGAAGATACGCCTTGGACCGAGATCGCCAGCCTCTCCCGACTCGCAGGACAAGAACTGGGGTGGTGCTGGATCGGTCGCAATTACCGCGGCTACCTCGATATGTTCACCATTTCGTTTGGTGGCATCGACCCAAGCTGGACGTTCGTGGCTGCGGGTTCGGAGCTGGAGTGCAAACAGATAGTGTCCATCGCTGAGGAACAACCACCAGCGGTACGAAATTCTTGAAATTTGCACCTCATGATCTACCGTGGATGGAGAGTGGACCTCCGGTTATTGGCCACACCGCCGAAACGGCGCATTGTGTCCAACCTGATGCCCGCGTAACGGCGGCTAAACCTATCGTGCAGAACCTGGGGTGGAGATTTGGCGAAGTTCGTCTTTGGAATGAACCAGACTTTGGATGGCTACGTCGATCACACGGCGTTTGCACCAAGCCCCGTGCTCTTCCGTCATTTCATCGAGCTGACGCGCAACCAGGCGGGCAGCGTGTACGGTCGCGGTCTGTACGAGGTGATGCGCTATTGGGACGACGACCTTCCCGAGTGGGACGCGGAGCAACGCGAATTCGCGATCGCGTGGCGCAGCCAGCCGAAATGGGTCGTATCGCGCTCGCTCGCGTCGGTCGGTCCCAACGCCGTTCTTGTCGAGGGCGACCTCGAGGCGGCGATGCGCAGGCTGAAGGCCGAGCGCGTTGGGGAGATCGACCTTGGCGGACCGGACCTCGCGCGAACCCTGGGCGACCTCGGTCTGATCGACGAGTATCGGATCTACCTCCATCCCGTCGTGCTCGGTGGAGGCAAGCCGTTCTTCACGGGTCCCCGGCCGCGGCTCCGCCTTGTGGCGAGCGATCTCATTGCCGAGGACGTGATCAGGTTGACGTACGTTCCTGCGTGATCGCGCGCCTCGCGCGGCGTAGTGCGCCGATGGTCTCCGTCAGTGTTGAAAAAGGCCGGCGCGCGGATTGGCTGAAGTGCCCGTCAAAGAAGCCGGGTGCACGCCATCTCGGGTGCGACAGTGCGAAGTCATTCGACGCGCGGAAGCTTGGCATCGATGACGCAGGCGCCCCGGTAGTGACGCTGCGCGGCAAATAACTCGGCAATAGCGCGCTTGTTCGGTCCCAATCCTATTCGCGCTGCATGCGCGAGAGATTGCTGGCTTATCGCAACGATGAGATCATTGAGTGCGTCGAGCCTTCCGAGCGTATTGAGGTAATCCTGTCGTTTGTCCGGCGAAAGCTGGAGATCGTAGCTCAGCGCGGTCATTTCCTGCGCCGCCTGAAACTCTGAATCCTGCAGGTCCGATATATGTTCGACCTGCCTGTAAGTCCCTCCATATACCGCCGCGCGATCCGGGGACATGTGAGAAACCGAATCGTTCGCCACGGCTGTTTGCCACGCATTACGAAGCCAGAGTCTGTCTGGCGTTCTGTACGCCGAAGGGAGAACGGTTGGTGGCGGATTGGCGAGTATTTGCGGGTCGGCCTTCCATTGTGTACCGGGTTGAAGAAGCTTGTCCCGCAGCTCGGCGATACGTTTGCGTATGCAGGGGTCAATTTCTTCTCGCTCAGCCATTTGAGCCAAATCCGCGCTCAACTCGTCGTTTATTGCGGCTTCAGCGTGCGCCGCCTGATAATGCCAATGCACCGCTTCGGCTGCCTGTTCCGCTGCCAAAGCAATCAGCACGCCGACGACGATTGTCCCAATCTCGACGAGGAATTCGCGCAAGCCGTGGAACGGCTTCGGCTTGTGAATGTCCATGATCGCTGCCCCCCGCCCAGACGCATGGGATCACGTCCTATCAGACCCGCCGGCCCCGCAAAAGCCGAATGCCCGCCATGGATCGAACCCGCGCATCGCTGAGCGTCTGAAACAGGCCGGTGAAAATACCGCGTCAGCGACAATGTTTTCGTTCGCGGCTTGGCGCAGCGTGGTGGTTGGGAAACGTTGCTCCTGTCACGTCATTCCCACCCCCGGCCGAATCCAAAGCCGGCTAAACCTTCTCCTTCTCTTTGGGCGCAGAAACCCGGCGGGTCTTTGCCTCGGCTTTGGGTTTGGGCAGGAAGCGGAAGCGTGTTTGGCACCACGCGAAATCAATGCCGACATCCAGCAGCGCATCGGAACGTCCACATGGGCAGGCAAATTCCATGACGGCGAGAACACGGTAGGTCTCCCCGGCACGCAGGGGCACCGGCCTGCCCGTGGCGTGGTTCGGCGCGGCATTGACGCATAGAACGAGATCGCCGGGTCCGACTGCGTCGCTCATAGCTTCGATCCTTTACCCCGGGAAAACATTAGACCCCGACCCGCAAGGGGCAAAGAGTGGTTTTGGCGCCAAGCGGAGGTGCCCCGCACCACCGTGCCGGGATCGTAACGATCTTTCTTCGAATCCGGGTCGCTGCGTCAGTATCCGACGGGCCGCATTCCGACGAATGGTCTGGATTCGTCGATTTGGGCGATCAGCCTTTGTACGTCCGTCTCGGGCGAGCGGTGCAGGAATTGATCCGGCAGGCTTTGCGCAATCCTCCTCCCGGCGCCGGCGTTGTCGATGACGCAGGCATGCTCTTCT
>JBEKDC010000446.1:0-2620 GCA_050014535.1 Rhizomicrobium sp. | reverse complement strand
CCCGAATTGTCGAGGGAATCGACAGGTTGGGAGTCGGAGATCGGGCCGGTGATCGTTCCGGAGTTGACGATGGTGTCCGAGCCATAGCCCGTGATGCCGCCGGAAATCGTGCCGCCCGAATTCGTCAGCGTGTCGTTCATGCCCAGCGTAATCCCGCCGCTGATCGTGCCTTGCGTGTTGGTGACCTGGTCTCCGCCGTCCTCGCCAAAGTGAATGCCTCCGGAGATCTTGCCCTGGTTGTCGATTTCCTCGCCGGTGCCGCTGATGCCCTGGGTGACGACGCCGGTGTTCGACATTTCATCGCCTGAGCCAAGCGTGACGCTGCCGTTGATCGTGCCCGAATTGTCGAGCGTGTCGCCCACGCCTGCAAAAGAGACGGTTCCCAGGATCTTGCCTTCATTGCTGACGGCGTCCGTCCCCGTTCCCATGACCACCGAGCCATGGATCGTTCCGCTGTTGGTCACGGTGTCGTTGGAGTTCGTGCCCGTCACGGCGATGCCGGCAGACTGGATTGTACCGCTGTTCGAGAGATACATCGGTCCGGTGGACCCGGCATTCTGTATTGCGCCGTCAATGGTTCCGCTGTTTTCGATCGTCGTGTCGTTCGCCGGCGCAAACATGACGATCGACCCGCCGTCCCCGCCGTCGATCGTGCCGGAATTGACGATCAGCGCATTCGCGCCATAGACGTCGATCGGATCGACCGGCCCGGCCAGGATGCCCGAATTGTTGATCTCGATGTTCGAGTCCGCGATGTAGATGTCGTTGTTGGAATTGTGGCTGCTTTCGATCGTCCCGGCGTTGAACAAGGCGCTTCCGGCCGACCCGGCGAAGAAAAGAGCACCGCAATCCTTCGCGGAGACGACGGCGCCCGCGATGACGGTGATGTTCGTTTGGGCGTTGACGGCAAGGCCGGAGCCGTCCGCAGACAGGATGGACCCGTCGACCGTGATCGCGCTGCCGCCGGCATTCGCGCCCACGAAGATGCCGTCGCGGTCGGCCGACAGCACGCCCTGCGAGCCGATGAGGATGTTGCTCGCGCCCAGCAGATTGAATCCGTCCACGCCGCCGAACGCGCTGCCGGTCAGCGTGAGATCGAGATTCGTGCTCTGGGAAAAAACGGCATCGCCGGAGGCGCAGTAGACCTCACCGGCGATCGTCACCGTATTGCCGGTGCTGCTGCCATCGAGATAGATTGCGGAAACGGAGCCCGTGCCCAATGCAACGATATCGCCCGTGGGCGAGACATAAAGATTGTCGGTCCCCGTGAGGTTCTGACCGTTGACGTTGTTGGCGGTCGTTTCCTGCAGGCTGTTCACAAAGTAGTTGGTCATTTGGCAATCTCCGCGCCGACACTGTGCTTCGTTGCGCGGGTACATAGGGACGCGGGGAAACGTCTACTTGGGCTGGAGCGCCGCGTTTGACCTACAGCGACATCCGCAAAAAAATATTATGCGGCACAATTGCGGCAAGTGCGTCGGGGTTCGCGCCGCTTTCGCATGCAGAAGCAGCGGTTTGCGCGGATGCGCGTCAGCCGGATGCCGTTCTAGTGGAAGACACATGCGGCAGAGTCATATCCCACCCGACTTCAATCCGCCTTCGCTGAAGCTTCGGCGGATAAGGCGTTCTGTTCGGCGAAGCCTTGGCGTAGCCGGGCTATCTCGCGACCTTGACGGCATTGCTGGGGCACGCCCCCTATGAGGACTTCGTGCGCGAAACCGTTCTCGAATGGCGGAAGCAGCAAGCGCCGCGCCTGCCCAATCGCCGGTACTTTTGGGCTCAGAGTAAGATCGTCGGCTGTAGTTCGGGATTTCAGTACCTGCGCCACGCAAATTCCTACTCTGATTCCGACCTTCCTCCGACCTTCCTATGCAACACTGTGGTCGGGTGCTGTGCGACGCAACACAGCTACAGCTTAGAGCGGCTTGTCCGCGTTGAAAAAGAATCCCGACAGGCTGGCGCGGAACGCCTGGCCCGCCGCGCGCTCGACATTCTTGACGCAATGCAAAGTGCCGCCGCGCAACAGCACCAGCCGATTTGGACGCGGATAGACGAACGCGCCGCCCGTTCGACAGACCGCTTCCACGGCGTCCCTCGAATGATCCGCGTTCGACGGAGCGACGGCCTCGATACCGGACGCGGAGTCATCCGTCGCCGCCACCAGCAATTCTCCGCCCCAGGAAGAACGCCAGACCGGGTGCATGTAATAGATATAGGCGGCGAGCCAGCCCGTGTCGCTGTGCCATTCGAGACCGAAGCCGGGACGATAGATCCAGGCCGAAAGACTGAAGCACGTCCACGGTATCTCCGAAACGGGCGGTTGATCGCCGCTCGCCAGCGCGAACAGCTTCTCGCCGAATACGCGCAGTGCTCCCGGCAGATTGCCGGCGGCGTCTTGCAGAGCGGGCGTGCGCAGCCGAGACTCCGACCCATGTTCCGCGTCTTGCCGCTGATAGACTTGGTTCCATTCGCCGGCGCGCTCGGGGGAAAGGCCGGTTTCCTGAAATGCATTCCACAGGTCCAGATGTTCCCGAGGGTCGAGAAAATCGTCGACGATTGCAAAGGCGCGATTCACGCTTCCCCCCGATCGGGTGATGGCCGGCCGGCCCTACCCCAACCT
>JBEKDC010000445.1:0-2651 GCA_050014535.1 Rhizomicrobium sp. | reverse complement strand
CGGCCATGACGCAGGGACGCACGATCACCGCGCCGCAAGCCTGCCGGGCTTTTTCAAGCTCGCCGCCGGCCGCGGCCTGCGGATTACCGATCTTGCCGACGACGCATGCGTGCAATTGCGGCATCAGCGACTGTTTGCACTGATCGACGATCTGATCGTGGGTTTGCGCCAGAGCCGGTTGCCAAGCGCGCAACGCAATAAAAGCGGCCGCGCACAGCGGCACCCTCAAACCGCGCAGCACCTGCAGGCGATCGGGCATAGCGTTCCCCAGACTCGCAACCGCTTCGCACAAAGCATTGTAAAAGCGGAAGGTTTTGTCATCAAGATGGCGGGCAGCCGCAGCCGGTGCCGACCGGCTTGGCGACAGTCACACCATCGTCATCTGGCCTCGTCAGAACACCTCGATCTTCTTTTGCACGGAGCTTCGCCATGCGCTCGCTGCTTCTGCCCGGTTCGGTGATTCTTCAAACCGTTTTGGGGCCCGGGGCTTTTGCCCAGACGCCCGTGCCGCAACCCCACAACGTCGTGCTGTTCGTAGCCGACGGCCTGCGGTTTCGCATGGTCGATGACAGCACCGCGCCGACAATGGCGGCCATTGCGCGCGAAGGCGTGAGCCTGCGCGACAGCCATGCGCTATTCCCGACCTTTACCACCGCCAATGCGTCCGGAATGGCGACCGGCCATTTGCTGGGCGATACCGGAGATTTCTCCAACACGATCTACGCCGGCTTTGAAGTTCCCGGCGCCGGCGGCAGCCTCACCCCGTTCCTGGAGAGCGACGTCGTCCTCGGCGACGTCGACGAGCACTTTTCCGGCAATTATCTCGACGAGGCAACGATCCTGAAGCTCGCCCGGGACAAGGGCTACAGCACAGCCTCGATCGGCAAGATCGGACCGGCGCTGATTTTCGATCCGACCGAACGCACGGGTCAGCAAACCATCCTGGTCGACGACGCGACCGGCACGCCGAAGGGCATCCCGCTATCGGCCGACGTTAGCCAGCGCCTGCAGGCGGCGAACCTGCCGCTGGTGGCGCCGACGCGCGGCGATAACGGCAAGCCCGGAAACGTGACGACGCCCGGAACGCTCACCGCCAATGTCGCGCAGCAGGATTACTTCGCCGCGGTGACGACCCAAGCCGTTCTGCCGATGTTCAAGGACCGCAATAAGCCGTTTGTGCTGGTGTTCTGGTCGCGCGATCCCGACGGCAGCCAGCACAATCAGGGCGACAGCCTGAACAATATCATTCCGGGCATCAACGGCCCGACCTCACTCGCTGCAATTCACAATGCCGACGACGATCTCGGCCGCATCCGTTCCACGCTCAAGGATCTCGGCCTGCTCGATACTACCGACATCATCGCGGTCGCCGATCACGGCTTCTCGACAATTTCCAAAGAGAGCCAGACCAGCTCGACCGTGAAGACCAAATTCACCGATGCGCTGCCCGGACATCTGCCGCTCGGCTTTGTCGCGCTCGATCTCGCGCACGCGCTCAAAATGCCGCTGCTCGATCCCGACAATGGTTACGTTACGATCGGCGATGGCCAACACACTAAAAACGGCAACGGCCTGATCGGCGGCGACCGCCATGATCCGAAAGTCGTCGTGGCCGCCAATGGCGGATCGGACCTGATCTATATACCCGACGGCGACAAGGCGACGGCCAAAAAGGTCGTCGACACGCTGTTGGCGCAAGATTATGTCAGCGGCCTCTTCGTCGATGCCAAGCTCGGCAAATTCCCCGGCACGCTGTCGCTCGACGACATCGCGCTGCAGGGAACGGCGATCACGCCGCATCCGGCGATTGCGGTGAATTTCCGATCGTTCGACACCGTGTGCGGCGAACCGGTGCGCTGCACGGTGGAAGTCGCCGATACCATCCTGCAACAGGGCCAGGGCATGCACGGTTCATTCAGCCGCGCCGACACCTGGAATTTCCAGGCGATGGAAGGTCCCGATTTCAAATCGCAGTTCGTCGACACCGCGCCGACCAGCAATGCCGATATCGGCCGCACCATTGCGCAGCTGATGCAGCTCGACGTCAGCGGCGACAAGGGCAAGCTTCTCGGCCGCGTCATCAGCGAGGCGATGCCTGGCGGCGCCATGCCCGAGGTGACGAGCCGCGTCGTGACATCGGAGCCGGCGGCCAATGGCCTCGTTACCGTGCTCGATATGCAGATGGTCGGAACGACCCGCTACTTTGATGCCGCCGGGTTCCCCGGCCGCACCGTCGGTCTGTCCACCGCGGTTCTACCAGGCGCAACGGCGCAGTCGAATTAAACGGGCAAATAGCGCCGGCCGGCGCGGCGGCCTTCGGCAGCAATCCAGTCGAGGACGGCGACATCGACCTCGTCAAAGCCCGAGGGCAGGCGCTGGGGCAAGCGCTGGCGCAGCGCCGGATCGGCGACAACGATCTGCGAGCGCGCGATCACCATCGCGAGCGTGTCTAGGTCAGCATAGGGTCGATTGATCGCCATCGCCGTCGTCGCCCTTACTCTGCCACCCGCACAACAAGTCCGCTTCCTGCGCGCCGGTTCCTTTTGGTCGCGCGGCGGAAGCTTGGGGTTCAAGCTCCCCTGCCAGGGTGGCCCGGCAAGGGCGGCAGTGCGGCAAAGTCGCGGCAGTCCCGCGCAATGTTTTGGCACCAA
>JBEKDC010000444.1:0-2681 GCA_050014535.1 Rhizomicrobium sp. | reverse complement strand
GTCACAGCATGAGCGAGGCGCACAAGGGCTTGCATGTAACCAACGCGGATTTCAACGCGCTGGTTGAGGACCTTCAGGCCGGTATGGACAAGGCCGGCGTGCCGTTCGCGACGCAGAATCGGCTGCTCGCGCGATTGGCGCCCATGCAGCGCGATGTCGTGACCAGATGAGGCATAGCCTGGCGGCGATTCTCGCCGCCTTTTTGAGCGGGTTGGCCGTCGCGGCCCTGGCCGACGACGCGCACACCATCATACAGAACGGACGGGCGTTTCATCCCGTCGAGGTCACGATCAACCATGGCGAAACCCTGGATTTCAGCAACCAGGACGAATTCATTCACCAGATTTATGTCGACACGCCCGGCTTCAATTACGATTCCGCCGAGCAACCGCCGGGCGAGACGTTTCATATTGCGTTTCCGGACGCGGGGACATTTTCGGTCCGCTGCCATATCCACCCGAAAATGCTGCTGACGGTTCACGTCAAATAGGGTTTTGAGCCGGATAGTTAAGGCCGCATCAACTCCGATTGCTGCACTCTTCCCTTTTGTACAAGCGTTTATCGGAGCCGAGAAGGAATGCGGGCCCCGTTCAATATCAACTCGATCGGCACGAAGATTTTCGGGGCATTCTTCGTGCTGAGCGTGATCGTGGGTGCGCTGGGCGCCTACAGCTACGCCGTGCTCAATGCGGCGGGCGGCATTGTCGTCGGCACCTATGACGGTCCCCTGATGGCGATCAATTACGGCCGCGCCGCCAGCCTCGATTTCAGCGAAATCCAGACCGCGATGCTGCGCCGCCGTCTCACGCCGGCGAGCGAACGCCCGGCCATCGACAAACAGATCGACGATCTCGCAGCCACGTTCTTCGGCGATCTCGATGTCGCGCAGGAGCGCTCGGGGTATCCCGACGAGATGCAAACGGTCCGTGCAATCAAGGCGCTGGTGCAGGAATGGAACACCAAGAGGCGTGCAGATGGTCCGCGGACCGACGATCCACGCCTGGAAGCGCTCGAAGCCAAAATCCTCGATCGATTCGACATGCTGACGGAATACAACGCCGATCACAGTTTCATCGACCGCCGGAAGGCCGTCTGGTCGATCGGTTATTACGAATATCTCAGCATCGCAATGACGGCGTTGTCGCTCTTGCTGGCCGTCATCATCACCGTGTTTCTCGCGCGCCGGATCGTGCGGCCGCTTGCGTCAGCGGCGTCCGTCGCCGACCTCATCGCGGCCGGTCAATTGCAGACGACGATTCCCGCTGGTGGCTCGGACGAGACGGGCACGCTCCTAAACTCCATGAGGGTGATGCAGGACAATATTCGCGAAATGGTGGCGCGGGAGACGGCGCGCGCCCTTTCAGCCGAAGGCCGACTCGTCCACGCGTTGGAGACGTCTCGCGAGGGCGTGATGCTTGTGAACACGAATGGACGCATCCTTGTTGCGAACGATCAGGTCAGAGCCTTCTTCCCGCAAATGTCCGATCGGCTGGCCGCAGGACGGGATTTTGCGGATGTCGCGCGCGAAATGCAGGTCCAGCTGGTTGACGGGTCAGTCCTGCCGTCGTTGGGGGAAATCGGAATCGGGCGCAGCGCAGCGACGGGCACAGGCGCCGAGCGGCAATTGAAGGACGGCCGCTGGGTCCGCGTCACAGGCAGCCGTACGCGCGACGGCGATTTCTTCATCTTCCTCAGCGACTTCACCGGCATCAAGGAACGCGAAGAAAGTTTCAAGCGCGCCAAACAGGCCGCCGAAACCGCGAGCGCGGCGAAATCGCGTTTCCTCGCAAATATGAGCCACGAGTTACGTACGCCGCTCAATGCGATCATCGGTTTTTCCGAAATCATTTCGGGGCAGATCTTCGGCGCCATCTCGAATTCGAAATATGTCGATTACGCCACCGACATCATGCGCAGCGGCCGCCATTTGCTGGATGTGATCAACAGCGTGCTGGAAATCTCCCGCAGCGAAACGGGCAAGATGGAGTTGCAGGGCGAGACGGTCGATCTGCGCTACATTCTGAAGGACTGCGCCAAGTTGGTGCGCGAACAATGCGAAACCGCAAAGCTTGCGCTGACCGTTGCGGAGTTCGACGCACCGCTGCCGGTCTGGGGCGAGAAGGCAAAGCTCCGGCAGATCGTGCTCAACCTGCTCTCCAACGCGATCAAATTCACGGAGGCAGGCGGGGCGGTCTCGATCGGCGCGGACGTGTCCGACACCGCCATCACCATCGATATCGCCGATACTGGCATCGGCATGTCGTCGGAAGACGTGGAAGTTGCCCTCACGCCTTTTGCCCAGGTCGACAATCGGTTGGCCCGCCGCTATGAGGGAACGGGCCTCGGGCTGCCGCTCACCAAGGCGTTCGTCGATTTGCACAAGGGCGAACTGATCCTCGACAGCGCAAAAGGGATCGGTACCCACGCGCGGGTTCGTTTCGCGCGGGCGCAGCCCACCGAGGAAGATCTGCGGCAAGCGGGTTGATTGCGCTATAATCCTGAGCGAGCAATCAGCCGCGGGGCCTCTCATTGCCTGAAATCTACGTCGATGCCGATGCGTGCCCCGTCAAGCAAGAGGCGATCCAGGTTGCCGAGCGGCACGGGTTTGTCGTTCACATTGTGAGCAATGGCGGCCTCAAGCCGAGCGCGCATCCGCTCGTCAGGCATGTTGTCGTCGAGCA
>JBEKDC010000443.1:0-2683 GCA_050014535.1 Rhizomicrobium sp. | reverse complement strand
ACGACCATCCTGTTCCTGCGCGATCTCGCAACCGGCGCCGGCGGTTACGGCTTTTCGTTCCAGATCAATCTGTGGCTCTGGTTCACGGTGTTTTTCGCCAACTTCGCGGAAGCGGTGGCCGAAGGCCGCGGCAAGGCGCAAGCCGCCGCGCTTCGCCAGACAAAGACCGACGCGGTCGCCAAGCTGCTCGAGAAGGGTTCGGCTCAGCCGCGTTCGGTGCCGGCTACCGCCTTGAAACAGGGCGATATCGTGCTCGTGGAGGCGGGGGATCTGGTGCCCAGCGACGGCGATGTGATCGAAGGCGTGGCATCCGTCAACGAGGCCGCGATCACCGGCGAATCCGCACCCGTCATTCGCGAATCGGGCGGCGACCGCTCGGCCGTCACCGGCGGCACGACCGTCATTTCCGACTGGATCAAGGTGCGGATCACGGCCGCGCCGGGACACACCTTCCTCGACCGCATGATTGCGCTGGTCGAAGGCGCGGAACGCCAGAAGACCCCCAACGAGATCGCGCTCAACATCCTGCTGGCCGGCTTGACGATCGTGTTCGTGTTCGCTGTCGCCACCATCCCGAGCTTTGCGACCTATGCCGGCGGCCATGTGACCGTGCTCGTGCTGGTGGCACTGTTTGTAACGTTGATCCCGACCACGATCGGCGCGCTGCTGTCGGCCATCGGCATTGCGGGCATGGACCGCCTGGTGCGCTTCAATGTGCTGGCGATGTCCGGCCGCGCCGTGGAAGCCGCCGGCGACGTGGACACGCTGCTGCTCGACAAGACGGGCACGATCACGCTCGGCAATCGCCAGGCGACGGAATTCATACCCGTCACCGGCGTGACCGAGCGCGAGCTTGCCGACGCGTCGCAACTCGCATCGCTTTCGGACGAAACGCCGGAAGGCCGTTCCATTGTCGTGCTGGCCAAGGAAAAATACGGCATCCGCGGTCGCGACATGGCGCCGATGCAGGCGAAGTTCATTCCGTTCTCGGCGCAGACGCGCATCAGCGGCGTCGATTCCGACGGCGTGTCGATCCGCAAGGGAGCGGTCGACGCCGTGCTCGCACAGGCGACGGCAACCACGCCTGCCATTACCCGCGAGATCAACGCCATCGCGGAAAAGATCGCCAAATCGGGTGGAACGCCGTTGGCGGTTTCGAAGGACGGCCGGCCGCTCGGCGTCATTCATCTCAAGGACATCGTGAAGGGTGGCATCCGCGAGCGTTTTTCGGCGCTGCGCAATATGGGCATCCGCACCGTGATGATCACGGGCGACAATCCGCTGACGGCAGCCGCCATTGCGGCGGAATCCGGCGTGGACGATTTCCTGGCGCAGGCGACGCCCGAGACCAAGCTCAAGCTGATCCGCGACGAGCAGGCCAAAGGCAAGCTCGTCGCCATGTGCGGCGACGGCACCAACGATGCACCGGCGCTCGCGCAGGCCGATGTCGGCGTCGCGATGAACACCGGCACCATGGCCGCGCGCGAAGCGGGCAACATGGTCGATCTCGACAGCGATCCCACCAAACTCATCGAGATCGTGGAGATCGGCAAGCAATTGCTCATCACGCGCGGCGCGCTGACGACGTTTTCCATCGCCAACGACGTGGCGAAATATTTCGCCATCATTCCGGCGATGTTCGCGGCGTTCTATCCGCAGCTTCAGACCTTGAACGTGATGCAGTTGCATTCGCCGCAGAGCGCCATTCTTTCGGCGATCATCTTCAACGCGCTGATCATCATTGCGCTGATTCCGCTGGCGCTGCGTGGCGTCGCCTATCGGGCCGTCGGTGCGGCCTCGTTGTTGCGCCGCAATCTGCTGATCTATGGCGTGGGCGGCATCATCGTGCCGTTCGTCGGCATCAAACTGATCGATATGGCCGTCACGGCCGTCGGGCTCGTGTGAGCGAAGTTTTGTAAGAACGTTTCGAGGATACCATGTTGAAGCAAATCTGGCCTGCCATCGCGATGATCGTCCTCATGACGGTCCTCACCGGCATCCTCTATCCCCTGGGCATGACCGAAGTGGCGCAAACCGTCTTTCCGCACCAGGCCAATGGCAGCCTGATCGAGCGCGACGGCAAGGTGATCGGCTCGGAGCTGATCGGGCAGAGTTTCACCTCGGCCAAATACTTCCATGGCCGTCCGTCCGCGGCCGGCAACGGCTACGATGCAGGGAATTCAGGCGGTTCGAATCTCGGGCCCACGTCGAAAGCGCTGGTGGCGCGGGTGAAGGGCGACGCAGCCAAGCTTCACGCCGAAAATCCCAACTCGCCCATCCCCGTCGATCTCGTCACGACATCGGCAAGCGGATTGGACCCCGACATCACGCCGGAAGCGGCCTATTTCCAGATTCCTCGCGTCGCCAAGGCGCGCGGACTGAGCCAGGAGGCCGTGAAAGCGCTTGTCGACTCGCAGATCGAGCAGCGCCTGTTCGGGTTGATCGGCGAACCGCATGTCAATGTGCTGAATCTCAATCTGGCGCTGGACAAGCTTCCCGTACCGCAGGCTGCAAAAGCTGCGCTCCCGCCCAAAAAGGCGTAGCATCCGGGACGTAGCCAGCAACACAAAGCGTGCATGACTGACGACAGAGCGGACCGCGACACGCGGCCATCGCCGGAAGCCCTCCTGCAGCAGGCCAAGCAGGAGGGACGCGGGCGGCTGAAGGTCTTCCTGGGGGCAGC
>JBEKDC010000442.1:0-2690 GCA_050014535.1 Rhizomicrobium sp. | reverse complement strand
CGCCTGTTTCGAAAATCTCAAGGTGATGCGCATCGAGTCTGCCTTGCAGACCGTGCGCACCGAACGCGCCGGCCGCGACGGCCAGGAAGCCGTTGATCGCGGCGATCAGGAGCCAGAGGTTCATGACGCGCAGCCGCAGCCGCCCGCACCGTGGAGATGCGCATGCGGCTCGCTGTTCGGCACTTTCTCGGTGAGACGGGCCAACGCGGCGGCAGAAACATCCGCCGTCGCATCGAAATCCGATTGGGCGGTCGCGAGCAGCGAGGCATCGCTCATCAAAGCGAGCGCCGTCATCGCGAGCGTCTTCGCGCCGTCGATCACGGCGGCGTCGCCCTTGTCCGATGCAGCCCAGCGCGCGAATTCCGCATTGTGAATAATGACTCCCGGCGGCGCGACCGCCAGCATGGGATGAATCGAAGGCACGCGATGACTGACATTGCCCATATCGGTCGAGCCCGCAAAACCGGGCGGAATATTCTTTGTCGACGCGAACTCGCGACCGAGGGATGCACCATTGCGCGCGAATGCGTCGGCTATCGGCCAGTTGGTCTTGAGGTCGAGATAGTCTGTCCCGCCCCAATGGATATCGACCGTGCAGCCGGTGGAAAGAGCCGCCGCTTCGAAACAGGCGTGTACGCGCTTCTTGAGCGCAGAAAGATCGTGGACGTCCGCCGCGCGGACATAAAACCGGCAGGCCGCGCGCTCGGGCACGATATTGGCTGCGAGCCCGCCTTCCGTGATGATGCCGTGCATGCGCTCGGTCTGGCGGATGTGCTGGCGCAGTTGCGCAATCGATTGATAGGCGGTGACGACGGCGTCCAGCGCGTTGAGGCCGCGATAGGGCATGGCGGAGGCATGGGCCGCACGCCCGTGATAAGTCGCCTCGACTTCGGCGATTGCGATGCAGGGCATGGTGACGAGATCGACATTGGAGGGGTGGATCATCATGGCGGCGTCGACGCCATCAAACGCGCCTTCGCGGGCGATGAGTTCCTTGCCGCCGAACCGTTCCTCAGCCGGCGTTCCCAGATACCGCACCCGACCAGGCAGGCGCGCGCCGAGCTTTGACAGCGCCATGGCGGCGCCCAACCCGGACGTCGCAATGATGTTGTGGCCGCAGGCGTGTCCTACACCGGGCAACGCGTCATATTCGGAGAGGATTGCGATGGTGGGAGCGCTGTCTTTTCCGAACTCCGCAGCATAGGCAGTCTCCAGCCCGAACGCGCCGCGCTGAACCGGAATGTCGTGGCGCGCGACCGCATCCTCCAGCTTCGCCGCCGATTTGAATTCCTGCAGTGCGAGTTCCGGCTCCTGGTGAATCGCATGCGAAAGGTCGAGTAGTTCGGCCCGCATTCCGTCGATGGCGGCCGCGACGTCTCGCTTCAAACTGTCCAGGGACATGGGGGGATTCCGGTGACGCGACCGTCATCATAGACAGTCCGCGCGGCCTTTGCGAAGGTCGCCCGCCACCGGAGGAAAGCCCGATGACAGAGTTCGTCAAGGCCGCGGACGGGGTCCGAATCGCCTATGAAGTCGCGGGCGAGGGGCCGCCTGTCGTGCTGGTCCATGGCTTCGCCTCGAACCGGGTTCAGAACTGGAAAGCCCCCGGCTGGTACGACACGCTCACGGGAGCCGGCTATCGCGTGATCGCCATGGATTGCCGTGGCCACGGCGAAAGCGACAAGCCGCACGATCCGGCGTTCTACAATCACGCGATCATGGCGGAGGATGTGGTGGCCGTGATGGACGCGGCCGGCGCGGGCCACACGTTCCTGATGGGGTATTCGATGGGCGGCTTCATCGGCATTCACGTGCTGATGGATCATCCCGATCTGCTGCGGAAAGTCGTCATCGGCGGCGTGGGAGGCACATATCTGGGTGCGGCATTCGGGTCGCGCGAAGGAATCGCCGATGCGTTGCTGGAGCCGGATAAAACCAAGATCTCAGATCCGGTTCAGAAGAGCTTTCGGGAATTTGCCGAGCAGCAAGGCAAGGATCTGCAGGCGCTCGCCGCCTGCATGCGCGGCAACCGCCATCCGTTTACGGCGGCAGAGCTTTCACAGTCGCAGCGGCCCGTTCTCGTCGTTTGCGGAGAGCAGGACGCGCTGACCGGTCCTCCCGATCCGTTGGCCGCGGCTTTTGCCGACGGCCGCGCGGTGATTATCGCCAAGCGCGATCACATGTCGACGGTCGGCGATAAGGCTTACAAGCAGGCAGTGATTGATTTCTTCAAGAGCTGAGTAGCGCAAGTTAAGCCATGCCAATACTGCGTTGCAGCAGTACCGACCCCTTCCCTTATTCAATTGCACAAGCTATCGTTGCGGTACTTGGGGTTGGGGGGAAATATGTCCAGGAATTTACGCGTGCTCGGCACTGTCTCCGCCGCTGCGTTGTCAGTGTTGGGTGTGTCACGTGCGGCCTTTGCCGCGCCGCCGGTCGAAGTTTTTGGAAATCTGCCGGCCATCAGTGACGCGAAAATATCGCCCGATGGAAAACATCTGGCCATCATTCACCCGCTGAACGGCCGTCCGATCGTCTCGGTGTTCCAGCTTGATGCACCCACAGCGGTGCCGAAAAACGTGGAATACGCGGACGCCGTCGCAGAAAACATTTTTTGGGCCGACAACAATCGGGTTGTCTGCCTCTTTCGGCTCAATACGAGATGGAAATTCAGTTCGAAGCTCTACAGG
>JBEKDC010000441.1:0-3411 GCA_050014535.1 Rhizomicrobium sp. | reverse complement strand
TTCTTCAGATGCGGCGACAGCAGAGCGTAGGCATAGAGAATCGTCGTCAGGACGGCGCCGAAGATATAGGGCGCCTGCGGCGCGATGCGATAAAGCGCAGTCGCGATCAGGGGGCCGAAGATGAAGCCCGCGCCGCTGGTGGCTCCCGTCAATCCCGCAATCGCACCCTGCTCGTGCGGATCGACGGCGAGCGAGGCGGCGGCGGCATATCCCGGCCGCACCATGCCGAACCCCAATCCGGAAATGATGAGAGCCATCACCAGCGGGCCGAACTGGCGGCCCACCGCGAACAACACGAAGGACGCGATGGTCACGATCGAACCCCAGCGGATGAGCGCGCGTCCCGACATATTGAAGCGCTGCACGATCACAAGCTGCGCGAAAAGTGCTGCGAGCGACGAGGAGACCAGGCCGATCATGGTGTATTGCGGCGCATCGATCAGTTTCAGATGCAATTCGTCGATGAACAGATAGCCCACGGTCTGGATGGGAACGGCGCCTGCCGTGCTGATGCCGAAGCCGAACACGATGAAGGGCCAGATCCGCCTGTCGTGCCAATGCAGTTTGTAGCGCCGTTCGAGATGCACGCGCGGCGCGGTTCGTTCCGGCAGGAAATGCCAGATCGCGGCCGCGCTCGCGAAGGCGACCAACGACGTGAAATAGAACGGCGCAAGCAGACTTAGACCGAACGGCACGAACATCGCGCCGATAGCCGGGGGTGCGGAGCCCGATCCGAAGATTCCGTAAAGCGAACGCGCCGCGATCATCAGAGGATAGGCGACCATCGCGGGCAGGATTCCGGCGACGCCGAGATTGGCAAACACAGCAAAGAGCCCGAATGAAATCCCGAATGCCGTGAGTCCCAAGAGGATGACAGGCTTGCGGCCCCAAAGATCGCTGCGCCGGCCCCAATAACCGCTCGAAAACACCCATACCGTCGCCGATGCGACGAAAGGCAAGGACGCCTCGAATTCCGTCAGCTTCAGAATGCGCGCCAGCGACGGCAGCACGGCGAACATGACGGTCTGGCCTGCACCCAGGCACAAGAGGCTGATGAAGAGGATCGTGAATGCACGACGGCGTTCCGAGCGCGTCGTCACGTGCACGAAGGTTTCGTCGAGCAGCGCATCGTCGGAAGCGAGCGACGGATTTTCCGCGCCAGCGCGCAAGGCGGCTTCTTCAAGATCGAGTTCGACTTCCGACATAGTGCGTCCCGGCATGAGGCCGGAAACCACTCCAACGAGCCCGGCAGGTCAAGCGTTCAATGTTGCCGCTTAAAGCGGATATTGGATGTGTCGCTGCGGCCTTCGGCGTCAACGACTGTGACGCGAGCGAAGCCCTCCCCCTGAGGCTGGAACAGCACGGGCTGGAAGCGGTCGAAGCTGCCGAGCAATTGGCCGTTGACGAGCCAGGTCAGCGGCCCGCTGCCGCCATCGGCCTTGAACAGGATGGTGCGGTCCTTCGCGTCCGGCGCAGGAATTGGAACCGTGGCGCCGTTCGGGGGAAACGAAATCGAAGGCGGCGGGACATTGGTCGTCTGCGGCGCAGGCGGCCGGTCGACTTCGCGCGTGAACACCCGCAGGCTTGGCGGCAGCTGATCCGTCGACGCCATGATCGTACCGGGTGGCGGCAAAGGCGCGGGCCTTTTGTCGGGAGGCAGCAGTTCGAAGGTGCGCAGCAGGATGGGAGCCGCAGCTTCGCGACCGATGCGGCCCGCGCTCGGCGCGCCGTCGGCGCGGCCGACCCACACGCCGACGGTATAATCGTTTGAAAACCCGACCGACCACGCGTCGCGGAAGCCATAGGACGTTCCGGTCTTGAACCCGACCGCGCGTTTGCGCGCGAGGCCCTCGCCCATCGCCCAACCTTCCGGCAGCGCGACGCCGAGCAGAATGTCGCGCAGATACCAGGCGGCGACCGGACCGAACATCCGATGGCTCGGCGCTTGCGGCGCATCGGCGAGATAGCGCAAGGGCCGCACCTCTCCCCCTTCGGCGATGCCGGCATAGAGCATGGTGATGTCGGCGAGGCTGATGCCGAGACCACCGAGAGCAATCGGCAAGCTCGGCGCGGTATCGCGCGTGGGATAGGCGATGCGCGCTCCCGCATTGGTGAGCGCGAGCGAAAACCGCAACGGCCCGATGCGGTCCAGCACCATCACGGCGGGAACATTGAGCGACATGCGCAGCGCATCGCGCGCCGTCACCGCACCCTGGAAATAACCTTCGAAATCGCGCGGCGCATAATCGCCGAACACCATGGGCTGGTCTTCCATCATGCTCGACGGGTGCAGCACGAGGTCGTCGAACGCGAGGCCGTAGATGAAGGGCTTGAGCGCGGAACCCGGCGAGCGGGCACGCTGGGCCAGATCGATCTGCCCCGACGCACCCCAGAAATCCGTGCCGCCGTCATAGGCGAGCACGTTGCGCGTGCGATTTTCGACCACGACGATGGCGAGGCTGCCGCCGTCCTCGAGATATTTGCGTTCGCGCGCGGCCATCCGCTCGACGGCGCCTTGGAGTGCCGCGTCGATTGTCGTGACGAGCAATGTTCGATGGGGAAATTCGCGCACGAGGCGTTGCGCGAGATGCGGTGCGGCCAGCGGCATCGCAAGGCGCAACGAGGCGACACCCTCGCGCTCCGCCACGCGCGCGTCGCCGGTCGTGACCACGCCGTCCGCCACCATGCGCGCGAGCACCTTGTCGCGACCGGCCTTCGCGGCAATCGCGTGGCGATCGGGACGATGGCGCGCGGGCGATTGCGGCAAAGCGACCAGCAGCGCGGATTCCGAAAGATCGAGCGCCGCCGGTTCCTTGCCGAAATAGGCGAGCGACGCCGCGCGCAGCCCTTCGATGTTGCCGCCGAAGGGAGCCAGGGTCAGATAGATCGAAAGGATTTGGTCCTTCGAATAGCGCTCTTCCAGCTGGAGCGCTCGAACCATCTGGATGAGCTTCGCGGCCAACCCGCGCGGACGCGGCTCGAGCAGGCGCGCATCCTGCATGGTGAGCGTGGAGGCGCCCGAGACGATGTGGCCTGCGCTCGCATATTGAAACGCCGCGCGCGCGATGGCGAACGGATCGACACCCCAATGATCGTCGAACCGGCGATCTTCATAGGCCTTGAGCAGCTTGAGATAGCGCGGATTGACGTCGCGCACATCGGTCCGGAGCCGCCAATAGCCGTCCTTCGACAGGAACGGCCGCAGCAATTGCCCGTCGCGGCCCACCACCTCCGGCGACAGCATCCGAATACGCGACAGATCGGGCGGATTGGCCCGATCGGCCGCAGCGAGCGCGAACATGACTCCCATCGCCGCAAACGCGGCGACGATCAGACGGGATTGCCAAAGCTGAGAGAGCATTGGGGTTCGGTCCCCCCACCCGGAGCGCTACGCGCTCCGACCTCCCCACG
>JBEKDC010000440.1:0-2704 GCA_050014535.1 Rhizomicrobium sp. | reverse complement strand
GGGGATTTAAGAATGAAAGTCCACCCGCCACTTGAGGGCGGGTCGAAAAATTCGGAGTGAAACGAAGAATTTTTAGGGGCGGGGTAATGCGGACAAAATACCCCGCCCCGAAAATCTCTTTTCGCTGACGCTCAAAGATAATTTCGACCCGCCCTCAAGTGGCGGGTGGAAAAGAATCTCGCGTCTTCTTTTTAAATCGTAGCGCCGCCGTCGATCACGATGGCTTGGCCGGTCATGAAGGCGCCGGCCTTGGACGCGAGGAACACGGCCGCGCCTGCGATTTCGTCGGGATCGCCGATGCGGCGCAGCGGCGCGCCGGAGGTGGAGCGCTTGAGAATATCGGGGTTATCCCATAGCGCCTTGGCGAAATCGGTCTTGATGAGGCCCGGCGCGATGCAATTGGCGCGGATGTTCAGGGGCCCGTATTCGACGGCGATGTTGCGGGCGAGCTGAAAGTCCGCCGCCTTCGAGATGCAATAGGCGCCCAGCACCGGCGAACCGCGCAGGCCCCCCACGGAAGACACGATAATAATCGAGCCATCCTTGCGCTCCACCATTTCGGGCAGCACCAGCTGACACAGCCAGTGATTGGAGCGCACATTCGCGCCCATGATCTTGTCGAACGCTTCGTCGGGAATTTCCATCTGCGGCCCGAAATACGGGTTGAGCGCGGCATTGCAGATCAGAATATCGATCTTGCCCCATTTCTGCCGTGTGCCCGCCACAAGCTGCTGCAACTGTTCTTTGTAGTTGATGTTGCAGGGGATGGGCACGGCCACCTCTTTGCCTTGCGCCTTGTTGATGTCGGCCGCGACCTTGTCGCACGCATCGGCCTTGCGGCTGGACACGACGACATTCGCGCCGTGTTCCGCCAGGCGATGGACGATCGCTTCGCCGATGCCCTTGGTCGAACCGGTCACGAGCGCGACCTTGCAGCTCAAGTCGAACAGATTCATGGAGGTCTCCCTGAAGATTTATGATGTCGGCCTCGCCATTCTTAATCGCTGCGAGGGCTGGCGACAAATGGCCGGGCTCTCTAGAATTTCCGGAGCAACCCCCGAGGCTTCAAATGCCCAGTCTGCGTAAGGCCCTGATTGCCGCCGCAGCCCTGTCGGCGCTGGCGGGTTGTGCGACGCCGCGGCCCTCGCATTACGATTATCCGCCTACCACGCCGCCGCCGCCTCAGACAAATTATGTGCCCTACCGTCCGCCCGCACGACCGCCGGAAGTTGTCGTTCATAACGTAAAGCCGATCGGCGCAGGCGTCCTCACCGCGCAAAAAGTCGAGGCCTATACCGACACCGAGGAAAGCGAGTTGCGCGTCGCATTGCGCGGCAGCGGCGCCATCGTGGGACGGCAGGCCAACGATCTCGTCGTCAACCTGAAGAGCGATACGCTGTTCTCGACGAATTCGGCCGCCTTCTTCGGCCGCGCCGGCGAAACAGTTGAAGCGCTGGCGCTGGTCGTGCGCAAATACGACAGCACGCAATTGCAGGTGAACGGCTACACCGATACGGGCGGTTCGCCGGACCACAATCTGCAACTGTCGCAGGCGCGAGCGACCGCCATCGCGAAAGCCTTGGCGGATGACGGCGTGGATCCCCATCGCATCCTCGCGCGCGGCTTCGGCGAGAAGGGACTCAGGATTCCGACCGGTGACAACGTCAACGAACCACGCAACCGCCGCATCGAAATCCGCATCACCCCGCGCATGGCGACGTGAGAGTGCTCAACCCTTCAGCGCCTGGTCGATTGCCGTACCGAGTTCGGGTGCGTCGGGTGTCGTGCGCGAGCCGAAGGTGCCTGCGATGCTGCCGTCGCGGTTGAACAGATATTTGTGGAAATTCCATTTCGGCGCCGCGGCCTCGCCAAGCTCGCCTTCCACCCATTTGTAGAGTGCGTGCGCCTCAGGCCCGATCACGTGCTCTTTCGCCGTCATGGGAAAATCGACGGCGAAGCGCGTTTCGCAGAAAGTCTTGATCTCTTTTTCGCTGCCCGGCTCCTGCGCGCCGAAATCGTTGGCGGGAACGCCGAGGACGACAAGGCCTCGATCCTGCTTTGCCTTCCATAAAGCTTCGAGCCCGGAATATTGCGGCGTGAGTCCGCATTGGCTCGCCACATTGACGACCAGAAGCGCCTTCCCCTTGAAATTCGAAAGCGGCAGCGGACCGCCGTCGATCGACCGGAAACTGAAATCATAGGCGGTTTTGGCGGACATGAGCCGGCTCCTCGATGGACGCCGAAACCTAGGCAGGCAATGCGTTCGCGGCAAGCGACATCTGGTTAAGGCCGCACAGTCTTGTTCGAGACGGGCCGTATTCTGCCGTGAATGGGCCGCAGCCGCCGCGCAGCCACGGTTTTTCCTGTTGCCTATTGCGGGCGAACTGGAGGAAAATTGCATGAGCGGGAGCACCAAAATTTGTCGGAAACCACTGTTTCGGAAGACGTGAGTCAGGCCGCGCCGGCCGATGCCGGTTCGCGGCTGACCGCCGGTGGAAATCTCGGTGACGACGGCCGTCACAAGGAGGAGGTCGCTCGCCTCCGGGAATTGTCGAAGCAAGGCGATCTTGCCGCCACGACAACCTTGGCCGCGCGGCTTCTGGTCGGACGCGATGCGCCGACCGCGCCGGAAGAAGGCGTCGCGTTGCTCAGAGCCGCGCATGATGCAGGCGATGCGCAAGCGGCAAACCTTTTGGCTACGCTC
>JBEKDC010000439.1:0-2737 GCA_050014535.1 Rhizomicrobium sp. | reverse complement strand
CGTAGCTCTCCTTGCGCAGCATTGCATTGCCCATGGTGAACACCTGGCCTCCCCCGGGCGAGAACGGCCCACCGCCGGGAAGCTTGAAATCTTTCTTGTCCCAGGGTTGCACCGCTTCCGGCTTGCTCCTGATCCAGGTTTTCGCCGCGTCGACGAGTCCGGCCAATGGCGCAACCGCGTGCACGATCTTCAAGCCCAGCGCCTTCTGCGGGTCGACGCTGGTACCCTGCAGGATGAGGGGAAGCGCCTGCATTGCGCCGATCAGGCGCGGCAGACGCTGCGTGCCGCCGCCGCCGGGGAGCAATCCCACTTTCGCTTCGGGAAGTCCGAGCTGCAGCTTCGGATTGTCGGCGACGACGCGATAGTGACAGGCAAGCGTCACTTCGAGTCCACCGCCGAGCGCCAGGCCGTTGATCGCGGCCGCCACAGGCTTGCCGCAGGTCTCGAGCTTCCTGAGCGCATTGTGGAACTGCATGATGCCGGAATAGCGCGCGGCAATCGCGTCCTGTTCGGACATTTTCCCGCTGTCCGCACCACTCGCATTGCCTTCCATCTCGTCCAGCGCCGCGCCGGCGCAGAAGCCGTTCGACTTGCCGCTGGTGATGACGAGGCCTTTGACGGTCGCATCGCTCGCGACCTTGTCGGCCACCTGCGCCAGCTCCGCGATCGCGGAATTGGTCAGCACGTTCATCGAACGGCCCGGCACGTCCCAGACGAGCGTGACGATGCCGTCCGCGTCCTGATCCCATTTGAAGTTCGTGAGGTTCATGTTCGTGTTCCTTGATGGAGTGCGGTTCAGACGCGTTCGATGATCGTGGCGGTGCCCATGCCCGCGCCGACGCAGAGCGTGACGAGCGCGGTCGACAGATCGCGCCGCTCAAGTTCGTCGAGCACGGTGCCCAGGATCATTGCGCCGGTGGCGCCGAGCGGATGTCCCATCGCAATCGCGCCGCCGTTCACATTCGTCTTCTCATGCGGGATACCGAGCTTCTGCATGAAGCGCAGCACGACGGACGCGAATGCTTCGTTGAGCTCGAACAAATCGATGTCGTTCACGGTCATGCCGGCGCGCTTCAAGACCTTCTCGGTCACCAGCGCGGGGCCCGTCAGCATGATGCAGGGCTCCGAGCCGATGGAAGCGAACGCGCGGATGCGTGCACGCGGTTTGAGACTCTGCGACTTGCCTGCTTCCTTCGTGCCCAGGAGCACGGCGGCCGCGCCATCCACGATGCCGCTTGAATTGCCAGCGTGATGGACGTGGTTGAGCTTCTCGACTTGCGGATAACGCTGCTGCGCCACCGAATCGAAGCCCGCGAATTCGCCAAGCTGCGCGAAGGCCGGCTGCAGCGAAGCGAGCGACTGCATGCTCGCATCGGGGCGCATGTGCTCGTCGCGGTCCAGCATGGTTTGGCCCAGAATGTCCTTCACCGGCACGACGGAATTCTTGAAGTAGCCTTTCGACCACGCATTCGCCGCGCGCTTCTGGCTTTCGACCGCATAGGCGTCCACGTCGTCGCGGGAAAATCCGTCCAAGGTCGCGATCAGGTCGGCGCCGATGCCTTGCGGCGTGAAATAGGATTTGATCGCGATCTGCGGATCGACCGCCCAGGCGCCGCCGCTGGCGCCCATGCCGACGCGGCTCATCGATTCTACGCCTCCGCCGATGGTCATGTCCGACTGGCCCGACATGATCTGTCCGGCAGCCATGTTGGTCGCCTCGAGACCGCTCGCGCAGAAGCGGTTGATCTGCACACCCGCGACCGAATCGGCGTAATCCGCATTCAACACCGCGACGCGCGCGATATTGGAGCCCTGCTCGCCGACAGGATCGACGCAGCCCAGCACGACATCGTCGACCATCGCTGTGTCGAGATGGTTGCGGTCGCGGATCGCGCGCAGCGCCTGACTCGCAAGCTCCAGCGCGGTGACTTCATGCAGCGCGCCGTCTTTCTTGCCCTTGCCGCGGGGGGTGCGCACGGTGTCATAAACGAAACATTCGGTCATGGACGTTCTCCTGGGTGGATTTTTGATTGAATTCTTGGAAATGAGTTACCGAACAGATTTTCCTCCCACGCTTGCGGGGGAGGTGGATCGCGCGCGTCAGCGCGCGAGACGGAGGGGGCCCCCATCGACGCGCTTCGCGCGTCACTTCCCCCGTGAACGGGGGAAGAAAGACAGGAGGACGCGCCCTTCACCTTCACAAGCTCCGCGCAATCAAGAGTTTCATAATCTCGTTGGTGCCGCCGTAGATTTTCTGTACGCGGCTGTCGGCGAACATGCGTGCGATGGGGAATTCGTTCATGTAGCCGTAGCCGCCATGCAGCTGCAGACATTCGTCGACGATTTTGCATTGCGTGTCCGTCAGCCACAGCTTCGCCATCGAGGCCATGGTGGCGTCGAGCTTGCCGCGCAGATGCAGATCGACGCAGTGATGGCAGAACACCTTGCCGACGGTCGCTTCCGTCTTGCACTCGGCGAGCTTGAACTGCGTGTTCTGGAATTCGATGATCTGCTTGCCGAAGGCGCGGCGCTCTTTCACGTAAGTCCCGGTCACGTCGAGCGCGCGCTCGATCACGGCAAGCGCCTGCAGCGCGATGATCAGGCGTTCCTGCGGCAATTGCTGCATCAGCTGCACGAAGCCCTGGCCTTCGTCGATGCCGATCAGATTTTCCGTCGGCACGCGCACATCGTCGAAAAATAGTTCGGCGGTGTCGTTGGCCTTCTGGCCCAGTTTGTC
>JBEKDC010000438.1:0-2751 GCA_050014535.1 Rhizomicrobium sp. | reverse complement strand
GTTGAAGACACAACAACGCCAAATCTGGCAGCAGTCCACACCCGGAAGTGCCACATGAAAAACCGCTTCAAGGCCATCCTGATCACCAAGGACGGCGCGACACAGATGGCCGGCGAAGTCGAACTCGGCCTCGACGATTTGATGGAGGGCGACGTGACCGTCGCCGTTTCGCACTCGACGGTGAATTACAAGGACGGTCTTGCGATCACCGGTCGTTCGCCGGTGGTCCGCAAATTCCCGATGATCCCCGGTATCGATCTGGCGGGCACGGTCGAGACTTCGTCGCATGCGAACTTTAAGCCGGGCGACAAAGTTCTGCTCAACGGCTTCGGCCTCAGTGAAACGCATTTCGGCGGGTATTCGGAAGTCGCGCGCGTGAAGGGCGATTGGCTGGTCCCGCTGCCGAAAGCATTTTCCGCCTCCGACGCGATGGCGATCGGGACGGCGGGGTATACCTCGATGCTTTGCGTGCTCGCGCTCGAAGATGCCGGCGTCACACCCGCCAAGGGTCCGATCGTCGTGACGGGCGCTGCCGGCGGCGTGGGCTCGGTCGCTGTCGCCATTCTGGCAAAGCTCGCCTATCGCGTGATCGCTTCGACCGGCAGGCCCGAGGAGGCTGCTTATCTGAAGGAATTGGGCGCCGCAGAAATCATTCCGCGCAACGAGCTCGGTGGCGAGCCCCGCCCCCTAACCAAGGAGCGTTGGGCAGGAGCAGTGGACAGCGTGGGCTCGAAAACTCTCGCCAACGTCATTGCCGCGACCCAGTATGGCGGGGCGGTGGCGGCCTGCGGATTGGCGCAGGGCCTGGATTTGCCGACCAGCGTAGCCCCCTTCATCCTCAGGGGCATCTCGCTTCACGGCATCGAATCCGTCTATATGCCGATGCCCCGCCGCCTTCTGGCCTGGGAGCGGCTTGCCCAGGACCTCGATGTGAAAAAACTTGCCTCCATGACGCAGACCATCAAACTGGCGGACGTCCCCAGGGCGGCCGCGGATATTCTGGCGGGTCAGGTGCGGGGCCGTCTGGTTGTCGAGATCGCGGCGTGATCACCCCTATGCTTGCGAACGCGTCCTAACGGAATGGAATATCTTCTCCTCATCGTCTCCGGGGTTGTCATTGGCTTTATCGTGGCCGCGCCGATCGGTCCGGTGAATCTGATCTGCATCCGGCGAACTTTGTCGTTCGGTCCCGTCAACGGGATCGTTGCGGGTTTCGGCGCGGCGCTCGGAGACGGCATATTCGCGGCCGTCACGGCCTTCGGAATAACTGCAGTGTCGGGATTGATTCGGGGGCATTCGACGATGCTTCAGATAGTCGGCGGCGTGCTGCTCATGTTCTTTGGCATCAGTACGTATATTTCGGATCCTTTGCACGGACGCGGCGTCGAAAAAGCTGCGGCGCGGCCGGTTAGCGGCGGATCGCTCGTGCGGACATTCGCGTCCACATTCGCGCTGACCATCACCAATCCGGTCACGCTTTTCGCATTTGCGGCGTTGTTCGCAGGGCTGACAGGGATTGCAAAATCCGATGCGACCTTCGTCAATGCGGGCTTGCTTGTGAGCGGCGTTTTCGCGGGCGCAATGCTATGGTGGTTCACCCTGACGACGGTTGTCGGGTTTCTGCACGCGCGCATCGACGCCCGTGTGATGCGCATCATCAATCACGGCTCCGGCATTGCGGTCGCCTTTTTCGGCATTGGCGTTCTGTTCAGGCTCCTGGTCTCGCAATTCTACTGAAGCCGGCGTCCGTCGAGCCACAACAAGTCTGTGAGCGAATGCCTCGCCGCCGGGGCCGCTCGTTGACTCAAGGAGGCGGGCCTTTATGATGCACTGCAACGATCCCGTCCGCCGTGAGGCGCGCCGGATCGGCCATCAAACGATCCCTCGCGGGAGAGACCCGTTGCGACGGGCGCCGAAGGAGCAACCACCCCGGAAACTCTCAGGCACAAAGGACCGCGTAGGGAGATGAACTTCTGGAAAGCAGGGCGACCGCAGCGGCCGTCCTCACCGAAGGGGTAAGCCGGGTTCCGGCGAAATCTCTCAGGTCCCATGACAGAGGGGTGCGTGTGCCGGTCCGCCGGCATTCGCAGGCTCAACCTCTTTGCCGGACCGCCATGGCCGATACATCCCAGGATAAGCTTCGCCGCACGCCGCTCTATGCCCTCCATTTGGAGCTCGGCGGCAAGATGGTGCCGTTCGCCGGCTATGAAATGCCGGTGCAGTACCCTGCAGGCGTTCTCAAGGAACATCTGCATACGCGCGCGAGCGCGGGACTGTTCGACGTGTCACATCTGGGGCAGGCGTTTCTGTCCGGCGACGATCCTGCCCACGCGTTGGAGCGAGTGACCCCCGCCGACGTCGCGGGGCTGAAGGATGGCCAGCAGCGTTACGCGCTGCTCCTCAGTGATCAAGGTACGATCAAAGACGATTTCATGGTCGCCCGGCTCCCCGGCGAGGCTGCGCTCTATCTGGTCGTCAATGCAGCTTGCAAGGAAGCCGACTTTGCCTACATTGCCGAAAAGCTGAAGGGCATTGCGACGCTCGCGCCGCAACCGGATCGTGCGCTGCTGGCGCTGCAGGGACCGGCTGCCGCGGCCGTGCTCGCGCGTCACTCGCCCGATACCGCGAAACTCACCTTCATGAAAGTCGGCCGTTTCGCGGTCGCCGGCGCGCCCGCGATCGTCAGCCGCTCGGGCTACACGGGCGAAGACGGGTTCGAGATATCCATCGAAGCGAAAGATGCCGATCATG
>JBEKDC010000437.1:0-5245 GCA_050014535.1 Rhizomicrobium sp. | reverse complement strand
GCGACGCGTCGAGCTACACCACCGGCGCGATCATCCGGGTTGACGGCGGCACATGGTAGCCGCCCGCTTGCCCGCGCCTGCGCTTTCCCTATAGTCCCGCGCGAATTCGCGGGAGAGTTACGTGACGAACAAAGGCGTGAAAAAGGTGGTGCTGGCCTATTCGGGCGGGCTCGACACCTCGGTCATCCTCAAATGGCTGCAGACGGAATATGGCGCGGAGGTCGTGACCTTCACGGCCGATCTGGGGCAGGGCGCGGAGATCGAGCCCGCGCGCAAGAAAGCCGAGATGCTCGGTATCAAGCCTGAAAACATCTTCATCGAGGATGTGCGCGAGGAATTCGTCCGCGATTACGTGTTCCCCATGTTCCGCGCCAATGCGGTCTATGAAGGCGTGTATCTTCTGGGCACGTCGATTGCGCGGCCGCTGATTGCCAAGAAGCAGATCGAGATCGCCGACAAAATGGGCGCCGACGCCGTCTCCCATGGCGCCACCGGCAAGGGCAACGACCAGGTGCGCTTCGAGCTCGCCTATTATGCGCTGAAGCCGGACATCAAGGTGATCGCGCCGTGGCGGGAATGGAATCTCGCGAGCCGTACGAAGCTGATCGAATTTGCCGAGAAACACCAGATCCCGATTGCAAAGGACAAGCGCGGCGAGGCGCCGTTCTCCGTCGACGCCAACCTGCTTCACTCGTCGTCGGAAGGAAAAGTGCTGGAGGACCCGGCGACCGAGGCCGATAGCATCGTCTATCAGCGCACCTTGAGCCCCGAGGACGCGCCGGACAAAGCGACCTACATAGAAATGGGGTTCGAAAGGGGCGACGCGGTGTCGATCGACGGCGCGAAGCTGTCACCCGCCTCGCTGCTCGCGAAGCTCAACGATCTCGGCCGCGCCAACGGCATCGGCCGCATCGATCTTGTCGAGAATCGATTCGTCGGCATGAAGTCGCGCGGCGTTTACGAGACCCCTGGCGGCACGATCCTGCTGCAGGCCCATCGCGGCATCGAATCCATCACGCTCGATCGCGGCGCGGGTCATCTCAAGGACGAGCTGATGCCGCGTTATGCGGAGCTGATCTATAACGGCTTCTGGTTCTCGCCCGAGCGCGAGATGCTGCAGGCGGCCATCGACAAGAGCCAGGAATTCGTGAGCGGCACGGTCCGGCTCAAGCTCTACAAGGGCAATGCGATCGTCTGCGGCCGCTCGTCCGAACAGTCGCTTTATTCGAAGGACCTCGTCACCTTCGAGGACGATCAAGGCGCCTACGACCAGAAGGATGCGGCCGGCTTCATCAAGCTCAATGCGTTGCGGCTGCGCACGCTCGCGATGCGCCGCCGCAAGACGGGGAAATAACAAGCATGGCTGAAGCATCGAACGAGCAGCAGATCGATTACTGGAACGGCCGCGCGGGCCTGCACTGGGCGGAGCAGCAGGAACGCATCGACTGGAACCTCGCGGAAATCACCGAGGCCGTCATTCCGTTCGCCGCCGCCAAACCGGGCGAGCACGTTATCGATATCGGCTGCGGCTGCGGCACCGCGACATTGCTGCTGGCGCGAGCGGTGGGACCGAAGGGATCGATCGCGGGGGTCGACATCTCCGCGCCGATGCTGGCCGTCGCGCGGGCCCGCGCGCATGCGGCGCAAGCCGACATCCCGTTCATCGAGGCGGACGCGTCGTTGCACGATTTCCAGCCCACCTTCGATCTGGTGTTCTCGCGTTTCGGCGTGATGTTCTTCGCCGATCCCGCCGCCGCATTCGCGAACATCCATAAAGCGGTGGCGCCGAACGGACGGCTCGCTTTCGTATGCTGGCGCGCGATGCCGGAAAACGCCTGGGCGTTCGCGCCGTTTGCGGCCGCGAAGCATCTGTTGCCGCCGCAGGAGGCGCCGGATCCGCATGCGCCGGGTCCGTTCGCGTTCGCGGATGGTGCGCGGCTGACGGATATTCTTGCGCGCGCAGGCTTTCGCGACATCAAGCTCGAAAAGTTCGACGGCGCCATGAACATGGGTGACACGGCAGCCGAAGCGGCGAACGAAGCGCTCAATATCGGTCCGCTGGCCCGCGCCGCGGCCGAACTCGACGAGGCGACGCGCGCGAAGATTCTGGGTGTCGTCACGACCGCGATGCAGAAATTCGCGGGACCCCGCGGCGTCGCGCCGCCGGCCGCCTGCTGGCTGGTCAGTGCAAAGGGGTGAGAGTTTATTGATCGTCCATCATCCGGGACCGTTAGCTACCTGGACTGTGGTTGTCCACGAATTGCCGACGCGGACGCGAGAGGCCGTCCGCGCTGATGAAGATCAGGCGGCGGCGAAAGGCGAGAGGGCTTTCCGCCAGCAGAATTGCCTTAAGCGACTCCAATCCGCCCGAGAAGAACGGTTCGGTCAGAAAGCGTTGCGGCGCTTCGACCCATGCAGGAGTTGCAAGGCGCGCGGAAAGAGCGAGATGTTCGGCCAGCGCGGCGAGATAGGCGTCTTCCACACGGCCGACCGCAGCCGGTTCTTCGGCCAGCGCGGCAAGCCTTTTGCCTGGGTCCATGCTTTGCCATTCATCGAGCAGTTCGCGGCATGCCGCGTCGAAGCCCTGCGCCCGCGTTAGCGTGCGGCGTGCGACTTCAGCAATAGTTTGCGGTCGGGCCATCGGGATGCGCGTCTCTACGTTCGCGTCTCTACGTTTTCGAAGCGCCGCCGAATATCTCTTCAATGCCGAACTGGGTTTTCGGCGGCAGTCTTCCCGACGGATAATAGCGCGAAACGATGGCGAATGCATCCGCGGCGCTGGCGATGCCCAAAATGCCGCCAAGTTGCCTTATGTCCTGCACATCTTCGTTCTGCCCCGCGCCGCCGATTCTCATCGCGAGGCATTTCATCGCGAAGAGATAGCTTGGGCTTGCCACGAAAACGCGTAAGCCAGATTGCGCTTCGGAAGGGTAGCTGCGAAACAGCGTCTTGGCGTCCGGCTCATCGTCGCGCTTGCTCAGAAAACCTTTGACGCCATCGTTCAGCCAATCGGCTGACCAGCCGAATTCTACCGCGATCTGTTCGGCGGCGCGATTGACGAATGTCCGGTCTTTCTCGAACACGGCGTCGACATCCTGGGTCGAGATGCGATAGCCGGTTGTCAGAACCAGCGCCGACCCGCCATACACCGAAATCTCGATGACTTTTTGGGCTGCGACGGCCTTTTCGCCAAGTCTTTCGAACGCTTCTTCAAGTGTCGCTCGATCGAAAGGCTTTGGCGCGACCGTCATCTTTTGTCACACGTCCAGCGCGGCGTAGAGCGCGTTGTCCTGGATGAATTCGCGGCGGGGTTCGACGACTTCGCCCATCAGCTTGGCGAACAAATCGTCGGCCGCGTCGGCGTGCTGAACTTTGACCTGAAGCAGCGTGCGCGCGTTGTCGTCCAGCGTCGTTTCCCACAATTGCTGCGCGTTCATTTCGCCGAGGCCTTTGTAGCGTTGCAACGCCAGGCCCTTGCGGCCCCATTCGAAGATCAGGTCGAGCAATTGCGTGGGCGAGCGCACTTCGGCCTCCTCGTCCTTGCGCCGCAAGGTGCCGAACTTCAGATACGTCGCCTGCAATTCGGCCGCCAGCTTGTCGAGCTTGCGCGCATCGGCGCTGGAAAGCAGTGCGCCGTCGATGGCGACGGCCTCGCGCACGCCGCGTACCTCGCGCCAGAATTTGAGCCCGCCGTCCGCCGTGGGCTCGCCATGCCAGCCGCGTTCGGTCTCGTCGGACAACAGATCGAGCCGCCGCGCGATATATTCGGCCGCCACTCCGCCCTTTTCCTTGTCGGTCAGGATGTCAGGATTGAGCGCGCCGGCGATGGCCGCCTGCTCCAGCATGAAGCGGGGATAATGGCGCGGGAAGCCGTCGAGCGCCGCCACGGCCGCGCGCGCCTTTTCGATCACGGCGTCGAAATCCGCGCCGGCCAATGTTTCGCCGCTGTGCAAGGTGAGCGTCGCTCCCGCCGAGCCTTCGCTCACGAGATAGTCGGTCAGTTCGCGCTCGTCCTTCAGATAGCGCTCGGAATTGCCGCGCGTGGCCTTATAGAGAGGCGGTTGCGCGATATAAATGTGCCCGCGCTCGATCAGTTCCGGCATCTGGCGATAGAAGAACGTCAGCAGCAAAGTGCGGATATGCGCACCGTCCACATCGGCGTCGGTCATGATGATGACTTTGTGATAGCGCAATTTGTCCGCGTTGAATTCCTCGCGGCCGATGCCGGTGCCGAGCGCGGTGATCAACGTCGCGATCTCGGCATTGGTCAGCATCTTGTCGAAGCGCGCGCGCTCCACATTGAGCACCTTGCCGCGCAACGGCAGCACGGCCTGGTTCTCGCGATTGCGGCCCTGCTTGGCGCTTCCGCCGGCCGAATTGCCCTCGACGATGAAGATTTCGCATTTGGTGGGATCGCGCTCCTGGCAATCCGCGAGCTTGCCGGGAAGCGACATGCCGTCCAGCGCGCCTTTGCGCCGCGTGAGCTCGCGCGCCTTGCGCGCGGCTTCGCGGGCAGCCGCCGCCTCGATCACCTTGCCGACGATCTGCTTGGCGTCCGCGGGATGTTCCTCGAACCAGCGGCCAAGCTGCTCCAGCACCACGCCTTCCACCACGGGGCGCACTTCGGAGGAGACGAGCTTGTCCTTGGTCTGCGAGCTGAATTTCGGATCCGGCACCTTGATCGACAGCACGCAGGTAAGGCCTTCGCGGCAATCGTCGCCGGTCAGCGCCACTTTTTCCTTTTTTCCCAGCGGAGAGTCATCGGCGTATTTCGTCACCACGCGGGTGAGCGCCGCGCGGAAGCCCGCCAGATGCGTGCCGCCGTCGCGCTGCGGGATGTTGTTGGTGAAGCACAGCATGCTCTCGTGATAGGAATCGTTCCAGGTGAGGGCTGCTTCGACCGTCGTGCCTTCGCGCGCGGCCCCGATCAGGATGGGCGAGACGATCAGTCCCGTCTTGGCGCGATCGAGATATTTCACGAACTCGACCAGCCCGCCTTCGTAATGGAGCGTGATCTCCTTCTTCTCAACGCCGCGCAGATCGGCGAACACGATGGTCACGCCGGAATTGAGGAAAGCGAGCTCGCGCAGGCGATGCTCCAGGGTCGCGAAATCGAATTCGGTCTTGGTGAAGGTCTTGGTGCTGGGCAGGAACGTCACTTCCGTGCCGCGCTTGTCGACGCCTTCGGCCACGACGGTGAGCGGCGACACGGCGTTGCCGTCCTGGAAGCGCATGTAATGCTCTT
>JBEKDC010000436.1:0-2773 GCA_050014535.1 Rhizomicrobium sp. | reverse complement strand
CGCGCGCAGCAACGGTTCCAGCGTCATCGATCAGCCCCCGAAAGATCGAACGATCTTATACCAACGGTCGCAAATAGTGACTCGTTCTTCCTTCAAATGTCATGGCCCGCAAAGGCGCGCCACGTCAAAAAGACGATCGAGATCGAATCCGCCATCGGCTACGAATTGCCGGCGTGATGGGCGACGAAGACGGCGCTGAGATCAAGCCGCCTTGGAGCAGTGCAGCCGGTCGACGGCTTCGGCCTTTGAGACGCCGCCGAAAATGCCTTCCACGTCGTGCTGTTCTTCGTTCGAGACGAGCGGTGGAATTCCGCGCGAGCGGCGCGACAGGTTGAACACGGTCTGGAACACGCATTTGTCGATGCCGACGGCCCGGCAGGCCAGCGCCACAGCCCGCGGTCCGCCCCGATAGAACACGGCGCGGAACTGCGAAACTTCAAGGCCCAGCATCTTCGCGAACGCGACGTCGAACATATCGATCTGGCCCTGATGCAGCACGCGCAGCAGGAAGCCCGCGCGCAATTGCCCGGCGGACGAAAGCTTGTCGACGAGTTTCTGAGCGCTCGCGTCGCCCGCTTCGCCGGGCTGGGCGTGCTGCACCGATTGGCTCGCCTGGCCGACGGCCGATGCGACCGCTTCGGGTGCGAGTTTGTGATTTTGCACGATGTAGGATTTGAGCGCGTCGGACACCCAGGCGCACATCTGTGTCGCCAGCGGCGCAGGCAGGTCTTCGCGGCGTGCGAGCGGTTCCTGGATCACGGCGATGCGGCGCGATTTTTCCACCAGCGTGGCGAAGGTGGCGTCGCCGATTTTCGCCGTCGCGTTGCGGACGAGGGCGACCAGCACCGGTTCGGCATCGCTTTGGGCGAGAAACGCCGTGACGGGTTCGCCGATTGCCGGACGTGCGGCGCAAGCCGCCTGATGCTCCGTGCGGGTCTGGTTGAGAAACGAAAGGATTTCGGCGTCGCCCAGCCGGCGGCTGCGCAGGATGATGGGGCGGGCGACTTCGATCTTGTCGTCGACGAGCAGCAGGATCAGGTCGAGCGGCGCTTCGGGATCGTCGGCCAGCTTTTCGGCCAGCGCGATGCGGATCGCCATCTCGACATCCTTCGCAAGCCGCTGAAGGATTTCGCGCATCAACCCGCGTTCGCGCTCGGAAAGCTTCGGGGCCTGGGTTTGGTAGAGGGACGCGACGGAGAGATAGATATCCTCACGGCTGGTGCCGCCCGGATTGGCGACCAGCTGGACCAGACGGCCCATGTCGCTCAGTTCGTGTGCGTTCAACCCCACCGCGCTGCCCCTTCTGCATTCCCCCAGCCGCCTTTTGCGGCCGAGTTCCCATGCTAGGCAGTCAGCGTTAACAGCGTGTTAAGGTAATGGAGTCCGGCGGCATTTGAGTCGAATGCAACGGAGCGGCGGCAGCGTTTCATATCTGATAAAGTGACCAAGTTTGGATGTGAGCCATGACCCCCGAACCACCCTTCATCCTCGCCATCGACCAGGGAACGACCTCCACCCGCGCGATCCTGTTTGATTCCGCGGCGCGGCCTGTTGCTTCGCATTCCATCGAGTTGCGCCAGATCTATCCGGCCAATGGCTGGGTGGAGCATGATGCGGAGGAAATCTGGCAGGCGACGCTCAATTGCTGCCGCGTGGCGGCGAAAGGCGTGGGGCCGCGCGAAATCGCGGCCATCGGCATCACCAATCAGCGCGAGACGACCGTGCTGTGGGACCGCGCGACCGGCGCGCCTCTTTACAACGCCATCGTGTGGCAGGACAGGCGCACGGCCGAGCGCTGCCGCATCCTGAAAGAAGAGGGCCGCGAGCCCGAAGTCACCGCGCGCACCGGGCTACTGCTCGATCCGTATTTCTCCGCCACCAAACTCGAATGGCTGCTCGATCATTGTCCCGGCGCGCGAGCCCGCGCGGAGCGGGGCGAACTCGCTTTCGGCACCATCGATTCCTGGCTCATCTACAAACTCACGGGCGGGGCGGTGCATGCGACCGACGTCACCAATGCGTCGCGCACCATGCTGCTCAATCTCAAGACGCTCGCCTGGGACGAGGAGATGCTGCGCCTGTTCCGCGTGCCCTACGAAATCCTGCCGCAGGTGCGTGATAGCGCGGGCGATTTCGGCGCGAGTGCGCGCGACCTGTTCGGCGCGTCCATTCCGATTGCGGGCGTGGCCGGCGATCAGCAGGCCGCCGTCTTCGGGCAGGCGTGCTTCGCGCCGGGCGATGTGAAATCGACTTACGGCACAGGCTGCTTCGCGCTGGTGAATACTGGAGCCGGCGTGCCCGCGTCGCAGAACCGGTTGCTCGCGACCGCCGCCTATCGCGCCAAAGGTGAGACCGCCTATGCGATCGAAGGCAGCATCTTCGTGGCGGGTGCGATCGTGCAATGGCTGCGTGATGCGCTGGGCGTGATCCGCAGCGCCGACGAGATCGAAGCGCTCGCGCGCACGGCGAAGAGCGCGGACGGGCTTTATTTCGTGCCGGCGTTCACGGGCCTCGGCGCACCTTACTGGGATCCGGAGGCGCGCGCGGCGATCCTCGGCCTCACCCGCGACATGGGCGTGGCGGAAATTGCGCGCGCAGCCCTCGATGCGGTGTGCTTCCAGACCCGCGACCTGCTCGATGCGATGGCGCGCGACATGACGGCCGCGAAGCCCGGCGCGCCGGGTGCGCTCAAAGTCGACGGCGGCATGGTGAAGAACGACTGGTTCTGCCAGCGCCTCGCCGACCTGACGGGCCTCACCGTCGACCGGCCGAA
>JBEKDC010000435.1:0-2779 GCA_050014535.1 Rhizomicrobium sp. | reverse complement strand
CGCACTTCGCCCGGCTCGTCGCCGCCGCCGAAGCGGATGTAGAGAAGCTCGGATGGGGCGAGTTTTCCGATCGCCTCGAAGCCGCCTTCCGCAAGGATCGCGCCTTCCAGCGGCAATTGCGGCGCCAGGAGGACGCGCACCTGTTTCTTCGTCGGCGGCTCTCCGGTCTTGTAATCGACGATGGAGCCGCCGCCGGAGGCCAGAATGTCGATCCGGTCGGCGCGGCAGCGCAGCGTGAAATCGGCGGCGGGACCTTTGAATGTGCGCCGTCCTTCGATCTCGACGAAAGATTGTTTGATGCCCGCGCGCCGTTCGCGCTCGTTGCCGACAAACCAGGTCGCGGCACGCCGGAACCGCGGCCACCACAGCGCGAGTGCCGCCTTCGGGATTCCGGATTCGCGAAACACGCTGCGTGCAATCGCGATCAGCCGTGTTTCGGCATCTGCGGGCAATGCGTTCGCATTCTCGATCAGAAACCGCTCGAGGACCGCATGAATGGCGGTGCCGCGTTCGAGCGGCCCGATGGGCGCATCCAGCGCGTCCAGCGGTCTGAGCCTGAGAACATGCTTGGCATAGATCGCATAAGGATCGCGCAACCAGGTTTCGATTTCGGTGACGGACAGACTGCGCGGTCGCGACTCGATGGGCGGTCGCGGCTCCGGCCGGGCGATACGCGTGACCGTGTCGGGCACGGCCATTGCGGAAGCGAGTGCATCGTAGCGCGTGGCGCTCTCGAGCTTCGCGTCGAGCTTGAGGCCCTTGGTCAATTGCAGCAGACGCTGCAGCCAGCGCGACGGCGTCGTGGGCGAGCCTTCCGATTTGAGCGCGCGAGTCAGAATGACGCGCGGACCGGCGGCCAGCGTCGCGAAATCGTGCGCGCTCAATCCGATGGCGCGCTCCGGCGACTCCAACCCCAGCTTCTTTCGCATCGGTCGCGACAGCCACGGATCGGCGGCTGCGGCGCGGGGCCACGCGCCTTCATTCAGTCCGCCCAGCACCAGCACGTCGAAGCTTTGCAGGCGCGCCTCCTGCGTACCCAGAATGGCGAGACGGGGGTGCAGGCCATAGGCGGGTCGCACCGCGCGTTCTTCGGCGAGCGCGCGAAACAGCACCGGGTAGGAACTCGGTTCGATGGTCGGCAAGTCCGCGGATTCGTCTTCGAGTGCTGCGATCAGTGTCGCCGCCGCCGTTCCGGCATCGCCGCGCCACAGACGCGCAGCGCCGGGCTCGGAATCCGTCGCGGCAAGCGCCTCGGCGACTGCCACATGCACGGACGAAACATTCGCAATCGAGACGTCGTGCGCTTCGAGAACATAGGCGAGGGGGGTGAGCGTCATCGCGACCTTCGCGAACCAGGACGCGAGCGCCGCGACGATTTTTTCGTGCGGCTTTTCGTGCGCTACCCGTATTGCGGTCGCGATGGCGTCGGCAATTCCATCAAGGCCCGGATCGGGTCGCGGTCCGCGCAGGCAGAAGCGATCGAGCTCGCGCACCTTGCGCCGGAAATCCGCCGTCGCTTCGCCGCCTGCCGCGAGAGGATGCTTGAGCAGCGCGAGCAGGGGCACCGGCGCGAATCGTTCGATGGCCGCTTCGGCGACCAGCGCGAGAAATGCGCCGGGTGGAGTGTTGGCAAGCGGCCGTCCCGCGGAATCGTCGATGGCAATATTCCAGCGGCCCATTTCCGCCGCCACGCGGCGCGCGAGATTGCGATCCGGTGTCACCAGTGCAGCCGTGCGGCCCGGGGTTTCGAGCGCTTCGCGCAGCGCGAGCGCAACCGCCGCGGCTTCTTCTCCGGGATGGGCCGCCTGGACAAGCGAGAGCCCCTCGAGACCTTCTTCGATTTCACCGCTGCCGCTATCCGCGATGTCGCGCCAGGCATCGGTGGTCGGTGCGGGCCGGAGGGTTTCGCGCAAGAGCGTTTCGCGTGCGGTGTTTGCCGGCGTGCCCGGCGTCCAGTCGTTGACCTCTTCGCGCGCCACGCCGATGCGGGCGAGCAATTGCTTCATGCCGTATTGCGGATGGCCGGGATCGAGCTTGCTCCAGCTCTCTTCGTCGAGTTCGCGATCGAGTCCCGGCAGCACCACGGCGCCGCGTTCCAGCCGTGCAATCACGCCGAGCAGTCTCGCAGTGGCCGGAATGCTGCCTGTCGTACCGGCGGCAACGACGGGTCCGGCAGGCGGACGATTTTCGAGATGCTTGGCCAGCGCGTCCAATGTTGCGCGGCGTCGCACAGCCGGCGCGATCCGGCCTTCGGCAACCAGCAGCTTCGGCCATTCGTCGCGCATATATTCCAGAAATTCTTTCACCTCGGCCCAATGCTCGGCGAGGGATTCCGGCGCCAGCGCATCGAGATTGGAGAGATCGGCTTCCTGCGTTTCGACTTCGTCGAGGAAATCGCCGAGACCGCGCGCGAGCGATGCAGCCTGCGCGAAGGTCAGCCGTCCGTCATGCTTGGTGCGATCCCAGCGCTGCACGAGTGTCGCCATCAAGAGCCGCTGCCGCACTGGTGCGATGGCGGGCGTGAGCGTCATGTCTTCGCCGGAAGGATCGAAGGTGAACTCGTCGTCGTCCGCATCGCCCAGGGGCGGTATTTGCGGCAGCAGCGCCGCCCCGCCCAGCGCGCGCGCAAATGCTTCGGACAAGGTGCGCGCCGCGCGCCGCGTCGGCAGGAAGATCGTGGCGTCGGCGAGCGCGAGCGGATCGCCGGCTCCCCCCGTTCGCGCAATCACGCCGCGCGCGAGCGTTTCGGCAAAGGCTGTGCCCGCCGCGATGGTGAAGA
>JBEKDC010000434.1:0-2791 GCA_050014535.1 Rhizomicrobium sp. | reverse complement strand
TACCGAATGGCGGCTCGGTGGATTTCATGACCGTCGTCTATGCGGCGCCGGGCGACACATTGCGCCTCAAAGGTGCGATCGGGCCGTTTCAGGCTTTCGCCGTTGACGGCGTGATGACATGGACGTTGAAAGATCCCGGCCAGGGCACCGATTTGACACTCACCTATCTGATCGGCGGCTACATGAACGGCGGGTTCGGGAGCATTTCAAAGGTCGCGGACGGCGTTCTGGCGGCGCAGGTGCTCCGGCTGCAACACTTTGTCGAAACGGGCTCGCCGGACCCCAAGAGCTGACTGGAATGGACGAACGGACTGATCACCGTCTAGGCGGCCTACAAGTTTCCACCGTTCCTAAAAGGCGTCGCGCGCGATATGCGCACGCTTGAGGAGCAGGGCCTTCCCTATCGATGCCACCGGATGGACACGAGCAAGGGCGAACACAAACTCGGCGCAGGGCCGAAGGCGGATTGAGCGTGGCCGGCGAACCGGCTACACTGCCGTCATGACGCGCAAAATCGCACTGCTCATTCTCTGCGCCCGGATCGGTTATAACCCGTAGCTGCCGCCGAACCGCACCTTGTGCGGTGTCGTCACGGCGTGCGCGCCGTATCCCTTCCTTCAGCAGCAGAGTTTCCCCATGGCGCATGATTCCAGCACTCACAATCTTACCTCGCATTGGCGCGCGCTCGATGCGGCCCATCACGTGCATCCCTTCACCGACACCGCAGCACTCAACAAGGAAGGCGCGCGCGTCATCGTCAGAAGCGACGGTGTCTATCTGTGGGATTCGGAAGGCGCGAAACTGATCGACGGCATGGCCGGTCTGTGGTGCGTGCAGGTGGGCTACGGCAATGCGGAACTCGCCGAAGCGGGATTCGAGGCCCTGAAGACGCTTCCCTACTACAATCACTTTTTCAAGACGACGAACCCCTGGACGGCCGAGCTTGCGGCCAAGCTCGCCACGCTTTTGCCGGACGGACATGAACATGTGCTGTTCGCAAACTCGGGATCGGAGGCGAACGACACCGCACTCAAGCTGATCCGCTATTACTGGAATCTGAAGGGCAGGCCGGATAAGAAGATTCATCTGTCGCGCGAATTTGCCTATCACGGCGTGACCATGGCCGCTGCATCGCTTTCCGGGCTGACCCCCATGCATCCGCAATGGGATCTGCCGCTGCTGGGATTCGCCAAAGTTCCCGCACCCTATTGGTTCGGCGCGAAGGCGGCCGGCTACGGCGACATCGATCCCGAGGAATTCGGTCTTCTGATGGCGCGCAAGCTTGAGGATTGCATTCTCGAGATCGGCCCGGAGCGCGTCGCATCGTTTTCAGCGGAACCCATCCAGGGTGCAGGCGGACTGATTTTTCCGCCCGCCACCTATTGGCCGGAAGTGCAACGCATCTGCCGCGAATACGACGTCCTGCTCCATCTTGACGAAGTGATCACGGGCTTCGGCCGCACGGGCGAATGGTTCGGCGCTCAGACCTATGCGATCGCACCCGACATTATGACCATGGCAAAGGGCCTGTCGTCCGGCTATCAGCCCATTTCCGCGATCTCGCTGGGCGAACGGATGGGCCGAACCATTCTCAACGCCAACGAAGAGCTCGTGCACGGTTATACGTATTCCGGCCATCCCGTGGCCTGCGCCGTGGCGCTCAAGAACCTCGAAGTGATCGAGAAGAAGGGTCTCGTCCATCGCGTCAAGCACACGATCGGACCCTATCTGCATCGCCGTCTGCGCGAAACATTCGAAGCGCATCCTCTTGTGGGCGAAGTGCGCTGCGTAGGCCTGCTTGCGGCGATCGAACTTGTGCCGGACAAGGAGGAGCGCAGATTTTTCGAAAACAGCGGGGACGTCGGCACGCGCTGCCGCAACTATTGCTTCAAGAACGGACTCGTCATGCGCGCGATCCGCGACACGATGGTGCTCTCGCCGCCTTTCATTGTGACGGAAGCGGAGGTCGAGGAAATCGTCGCCAAAGCGAAAGATGCGATCGACCGCACAGCGCAAGATCTCGGGAAAATGTAGCGATGGACCTGCGGGTGCTGTCTGTCAATGTCGCGCAGCCGCATGCGATCGGGCAGTCCAACGGTGAAACGGTTCTCTCGGGAATCGCCAAGCGACCGCTCGTCGCCAAATCCGTCTTCGTGGCAGCGACGAATATCGCCGGCGACGGTCAAGCCGACCTCTCCGTTCATGGAGGTATCGACAAAGCCGTCTATGCCTATCCGTCCGATCACTGGCCCTGGTGGCAAGATGAAAAGGCGATTGCCTGTCGACCTGGAACTTTCGGAGAGAATCTGACTCTCGAAGGCGCCGACGAGACGGAAGTGGCGATCGGCGACCGCTTTCGTTGGGGCGACGCGATCCTCGAAGTCAGCCAGCCCCGCGCGCCATGCTTTAAGCTGGCGATTCACACCGCTCGCCCCGACGCGCCTCAACTAATGACACTCTCCGGCCGTTGCGGCTGGTATTTCCGGGTGGTGCAGGAAGGAATCGCGCCTGCCCGTGAGGGAACTCTGGAGCGCGTGCGCGAAAGCGGCGGTCCATCGGTTCGCGACACTTTTTTGGCGCTTTTCGATCCCCATGTGGGAACCAACAGTCTGCGCCGTGTCGAGGCCGCCGAGGGCCTCGCAGAAAGCTGGAAAACGCCTGTTTCCAAGCGCCTCGCCAAGGTGCTCGATTCACATTAGCCATGTGTGTTAAATACAACTGTCACCAATAAAGATTCGTAATCTGACCCCTCGAAAAAAATAGTTGCAAACTGTGTCTCCGATGCATAGGT
>JBEKDC010000433.1:0-3674 GCA_050014535.1 Rhizomicrobium sp. | reverse complement strand
CGCGAGAACATCGTCTTGATCTGCCGGGGATTCTTAAGTGAACGAAACTCAGCGGCTCGGCACAGCAACGGGGAGCGCGTTCGTTCCCGTGAACGGATTGAACCCCTGTTGCGCCAGCGCCGCCCAGGCGAGCGCGGCCAGATGCGGCAGGCGGAAATAAAGACGCTGCTGCGACGGATCGGTTTCGAGATCGAAACCCGTCGACATCGCCTGCGAATTGGTCGCGAAATAGGAACCATCCGGCGCGCGGTTACGCTCGGCGGCTGCATGCAGCTTTTGCGGCGAACGTCCCAGCAGCTTCATCAAAAGCGCAGCCTGCTCGGTGCCTTCCGTCCACACGCCGCCGCTCGCGGTTCCGTAAGCGAGACCGCCTTTCACGGACATTCGCCGTTGGACGGTCGCAAGCACGCTTTTGTAACGTGCAGCAGCGCCGGGGATTGCGAGCAACGGCCAGATCTGCGCATCGAGCGCGAGCGTGGTATTGCGGGTCGTACCGTCTTCCGTCGTGCCGGCGGCGAAACACCGGCACTTGCGATCCCACATTGCGGCCACAAAAGATGAAGCCGTGTCCGCGCGGATCGACCAATGCGTGTCGCCTGTGGCTGCAGCGAGCGCCGAAAATGCGGCCGCCACATCGGCATTGTGTTCGGTGGATTTCCAGCGATTGATCTGGGGTGTCGGCTGGTCGCCAAATGTCCCACCCATAAACCCTCGCGGCGCGCGCGAGTCGAAATTCGTCGCGACCCAATGCGCGATCCGCAACGCGCCGTCGCGGTATTTCTCGCCCTGACCGTCGCGTGCGAGCGCAAGCAATGCCAGCATCGCCCATGCCATGTTGCCGGTATCGCTGCCCAGCTGATAGGGTCCCACCAGCCGGATAATTTTATCGGCGCGCCCGTTGCCGGGCCGGGCTGATAGGCATTGCGCAGGCGACCGTCATGCCAAAATCGGTCGTGGTCGAGGGCTAAGAGCATCGCGTCGCCGATTCGGTCGGCGTCGCGCGCGTTCCCGCAACCGATCAATGCCAAAGCGGCGACGGTATTGTCGTAGAGAAACGCAGCACCACGGAGCGCCCCGCTTGTCGCGGTGGGATAGCTCGCGAGGAAAACCGGCCCGCGCGGCGCCTGCGCAATTGTGCGTTCAAGGGCTTCGCAAGGCGCAGGCGGTGCGGCCTCCGCGGCGCGCGCGAACAGCGACAGCGCGCAAACTAAGGCCGTCGCCAACGCGCGCATGGATCAGTTCAAAGCCTGTTCCAGATCGGCGATCAGATCGTCGCAATCTTCGACCCCGACGGAGAGGCGCACCAGCGAATCCGAAATGCCGAGGCGGTCGCGCTGCTCTGAAGGGATCGATGCATGGGTCATGATCGCCGGATGCTCGATCAGGCTCTCGACCCCCCCGAGGCTTTCCGCCAAGGTGAACAATTGGCAGCGTTCGAGGAAGCGTTTGGTCCCTGCGAGATCGCGCTTCAGCACCGCGGTCACGATGCCCCCGAAGCCGTGCATTTGGCGTTTGGCGAGCGCATATTGCGGATGGCTTTCGAGGCCCGGATAGATCACGCGTTCCACATCGCCACGCGCCTCCAGCCAGCGCGCGATCCTAAGGCCATTGGCGCAATGGCGCTCCATGCGCAGCGCAAGCGTCTTCAAGCCGCGCAAGGCAAGGAAGCTATCGAACGGGCCGGCGATGGCACCCACCGCGTTGTGCAGGAATTTGAGCCGTTCGGCCACGTCCGGATTATCGCCGACCACGGCGCAGCCGCTGACGATGTCGGAATGACCGTTGAGATATTTCGTCGTCGAGTGCACGACGATGTCGAAACCCGCTTCGAGCGGACGCTGCACATAGGGGCTCGCAAATGTATTGTCCGCTGCCGTCAGGATTCCGCGCTTCCGGGCGAGCGTCGCAATCGCCGAAAGATCCGCGAGCTTGAGCAGCGGATTGGTGGGTGTTTCCACCCAGATCAGCTTCGTATTGGGTTTGATCGCGCGCTCGATGGCGCCGACATCGCTCATATCCACCAGGCTGAAGTCGAGCCCCGCCGAGCGCCGACGCACGCGCTCGAACAGCCGGAACGAGCCGCCATAGACGTCGTCGCTGACGACCACATGATCGCCGCTCGACAGAAGTTCGAGCACCGTCGCGATTGCGGCGAGCCCCGAGGCGAACGCATAGCCTTCAGTTCCGCTTTCGAGATCGGCCACGCAGCGCTGGAACGCCTCGCGCGTCGGGTTCTGGCTGCGGGAATATTCGTAGCCCTTGTGCACGCCGGGGCTCGTTTGCGCATAAGTCGACGTCGCATAGATCGGCACCATCACCGCGCCTGTCAGGGGATCGTGGCTCTGGCCGCCATGGATCGTGCGGGTCGCGAAGGCGAGACGATTGTGCTTGCGCTGTTCGGTCATGGATTAAGCCTGAGATGGTTGATCAGATCGACGCGGGTGATGAGCCCCACGAATTTTTCGCCGTCCAGCACGATGGCGACTTCATTGCGCTCGAACAAAGGCGGCAGCGCGTTCAACTTGTCGGTCGATTGCACCGTGCGCAGCTTCGTCGTCATCGCGGTTCGAACCAATTGCCGAAAGCGGGCCGCGCGCTCTGCGTCGCCACCCTCGACAAGCGCGAGAATATCGCTTTCATCGAGAATACCGACGATGCGATCGTTTGCGACCACGGGCAATTGCGATACATCCGCCGAACGCATACGGCTATAGGCGACCAGTAGCGAATCGTCCGGCGCCACGGTCACGGTCCCACCCGCATCGAAGCGGCGCGCGATCAGATCGCTCAGATCGCCCTGCAACTTGCGATCGGCGAGGCCCTGCTCGATCACCCAGTAATCGTTGTAAATCTTGGACAGATATTTGTTGCCGCTGTCGGGCACGAGCGTGACGACGCGCCTGGGCGAGGTCTGCTCGCGGCAGTAACTTAGCGCCGCGGCCAGCAAGGTGCCTGACGACGAGCCTGCAAGGATTCCTTCCTTCGACAAGAGCGCGCGCGCGGCCTCCACGCTTTCCTTGTCGGGAATGGTGTAGGCGCGGGACACGAGCGAGAGATCGCAATTGGGCGGAATGAAATCTTCGCCGATGCCTTCGATGGTCCACGAGCCCGGCTCGATCATTTTTCCGGTTCGCAGATAAGGCGCGAGGATCGAGCCCAACGGATCGGCCAGCACCATCTCGGTTTTGGGCGAAACGCGTTTGAAGAATCGGCCGATGCCCGTCAGCGTGCCGCCGGAACCGACGCCGACCACGACAGCATCGACATCGTGATCCATCTGTTCCCAGATTTCCGGACCCGTCGTCTTCTCATGCGCTTCCGGATTGGCGGGGTTGGCGAACTGATTGACGTAGAACGCACCCGTCTCCTGCGCGATGCGGGCCGCCATGTCCTGGTAATAATCGACATGACCCTTGGCGACATCGGAGCGCGTGATGCGCACTTCAGCACCCAGCGCCCGCAGCGGCTGGATCTTCTCGCGCGCCCTTTGGTCGGGCACGATGAGCAGGATCTTGTAGCCCTTGAGCACGCCGACCTGTGCGAGCCCGAGGCCTGTATTGCCGGCGGTCGCTTCGATGATGGTCCCGCCCGATTTCAGTCGGCCGTCGCGCTCGGCCGCTTCGATCATGGAGAGGCCAATGCGGTCCTTGATGGATCCACCCGGATTCTGGTTT
>JBEKDC010000432.1:0-2845 GCA_050014535.1 Rhizomicrobium sp. | reverse complement strand
GACGCGTCGATCACCACTGCCGGAGCAAGGAGACTTTTGACCGGCAGCGTGTCGGTGCTGTTGTGGGGCAGGTCGCGTCCGGTTACCCAATGGATCGGCGCGTCGAAATGCGTTCCGGTGTGTTCGCCGACGCTGAAATTGTTCCAATACCACGCGACGCCGCGCGCATCGTAGCGAGAAATCTCCTCGCGACTGAAGCCGGCGCACTGCCCGAATTCCGGCGGCAGGACGAGGAGAGGCGTGTCCTCCGACAACGTCTGTGTGAGATCCACGAGTTCGATCGAGCCTGCTGCGACTGCGCCGACAAGCCCTGCAAGAAGCAAACTTCCTTCACCGGTCATGGTCGCGTCCCCTGTTCTACCGGAAGCGGAAAACAGCATGTCCCAAAACACTTGCACGTGCAAGTATCTGCCGATTGTCGGCCCCGGGAGCATTGCGCTACACAGACGCGGCAGGGAGAAGACCTCGTGGACAATCGCAAGCTCGGCGATCCGGGAACGCAGCAATTCCAGCTCGACAAATATCCGTTTTATCTGCTCAATCGCGCCGTCAGCCGTTACAACGCGATCATAGAAGCGCGCCTCCGAAACATCGGGATCGATATTCCGACATGGCGCGTGCTGATGATTCTGGGGGAATGCGCGCCGCGCAGCATCGGCGAAATCGCCGTCAAAGCGGTGATCAATCTTTCCACGATGATGCGGATCGTGCAGCGCATGACGCGACGCCGCTTTGTGCGTCAGGCAGTCAGCAGTGAAGATGGGCGCGTGCGCGAGGTTTTTCTCACCGAGTTAGGTCGGCAGAAGCTCGCAGCGGCAAGGATGGCGACATCGCCGGTTTACACCGGCGTAATCGAAGGCTTCTCGGTGACCGAATTCGACTCGCTGATCGATATGCTGGGCCGGGTCGCGGTTAATCTGGAGACGTTGACGGATTGATCAATTGCGTAGCGCGTGGGCCCCTCCCATCCGCGCGACACAATCGCTGAGTCTCCATGATGCGCTGGCCGCGCAACCCCTAACCTGCCAAAAATGCAGGCTGACAACCTAAAACGCGGTGGGCGGAAAGCTAGACGGCTTCTTTAAGTTCCTTCGCCGCACGGAAGGCAACTTTCTTGCTCGCCTTGATCTTGATCGCTTCGCCCGTGGCGGGATTGCGGCCCATTCTGGCGGCGCGCTTGCGGACCGCAAAAATCCCCAAGCCGTTGAGCCGGATGCGCGCACCTTTCTTGAGATGCTTCGTAATCACCCCGATCGTGTCGTCGAGGAACGCAAGGGCTGCCTTATTCGACATTTCATGTTTCTCAGCGAGATGCGCCGCCAACTGGCGCGTACTGATCGTTTCGGCTTTTTTCGTGGGTGCTGCCTTAGCGGGGCTCGGGACAATGGCCATTTTGAAGCTACTTTCCGGCGAATCGGTTTGCATGAGCATTTTTACCCGGAAAATCCGAAATGGCTAGCCCGCAAGGCAGATAACGTTGCAAGAACTGGAAAACAGCGCTTTCGCCGCGTGCGGGACTTTCGAGAATCGTTCGGCGCGAGGCTCCCGTCTTGGCCCGGCGACCTTGACCGGCTGGCCGTCGGCCAAAGCCTCGGCGAGACTCGAGCTGTGGGCTGGGGGACTATGGTGTCCTTGACGCCGTGTACAGCCAGGCACCTGCAACGAGCGAATTGTCCCCCCTGCAAACCGAGACCGAGTGTCGCGCCGATCTCCGCGACCGGTTTGACGATCGCTTTTCCGAAGCTGGCCCCGGCGACAGCGAGGTTTTGCGTTCTGGAACTCGAAGGAACTTTGGGCGTTTCCGCATAGGGAGATGTGCGAGTCGTTTTGCTTGACCCCGAGACAGGCCAAAACCGGCCTTTGCCTCGCGCCGATCCGTTCGCGCAATGCTCAACCTTGCCTGGGGCGTTTATATCTTGGACTGGTCACGCCTCAAACCGGCTCTGAAATTACCGCGACGAATGGCGGTCCATGAGCCGCCCATCCGTGCCGAGTTGTTCAGCGTTGAGCGCCTCGAGCAACACGCCGAGAGTCTGGCGACCGCGCAACGCTTAAGCCCGAGGCTGAGATCGGGTCGGCTGCTGACACCGCGCCTTTACGACAACACAAAGGTCCTTACGGAAACCTATCGCGCGATCGTCAAGGCCACGCTCGAACACCAGCAGATTACACCGGCTGCAGAGTGGTTGCTCGATAATTTCCACATCGTTGACGAGCAGATCCGAGAGATTAAAAACGATCTGCCGCCCGGCTATTACCGCAAGCTTCCCAAATTGGTGGATGGACCCTTACAGGGCTATCCGCGCGTTTTCGGCATTGCCTGGGCCATCGTTGCGCATACCGACAGTGCTTTCGACGTCCAAAAGCTGACCCGATTCGTCGAGGCGTATCAGAGCGTTCAACCGCTGACGATCGGCGAATTGTGGGCCATCGCGATCACGCTGCGCATCACATTGGTCGAGAATTTGCGCCGCTTGGCTGAACAAATCGTCGCAAGGCTTTCGGCGGGCCAATTGGCCGACATGCTTGCCGACCAAATCCTGGGCACGGACACGACCGATCCCGAACCGTCCTCCAAGGTCCTTCAAAACCTCGATCAGGTGCCGTGGTCGACTGCGTTCGCCGTGCAGCTTGCGCAGCGCCTGCGCGACCGCGATCCGAACGTGACTCCGCCACTTCGCTGGCTCAACGACAGGCTCGCCGCGCAGAACACCACGACCGACGAGATCGTGCGCGACGAAGTTCAGCGCCAAAGCGCGATGAACGTGACAGTCCGCAACGTGATCACGAGCATGCGTCTCGTGTCGATGGTGAATTGGGCGGAATTCTTCGAAACCGTCAGCCC
>JBEKDC010000431.1:0-3508 GCA_050014535.1 Rhizomicrobium sp. | reverse complement strand
GCTCGTTGAACGACTTGGCGATGTTGACCGCGTCCTGGCCGGTGAGGCTGTCGGCGACGAGCAACGTCTCGTGCGGCTTCACGGCGTCGCGCACCTGCGCCACTTCGCTCATCAGCGCTTCGTCGATGTGCTGGCGGCCGGCCGTGTCGAGGATGACGACGTCATATCCGCCGACCTTCGCCGCGGCGAGCGCGCGCTTGGCGATGTCGAGCGGCATCTGGTTCGCGAGAATGGGGAGCGTCGGCACGCCGGCCTGCTCGCCCAGAATCTTCAATTGCTCCATTGCAGCCGGACGGCGCACGTCGAGCGAGGCCATCAGCACGCGTTTCTTGTCGCGGTTCTGCAGCATCAGCGCGAGCTTGGCGGATGTCGTCGTCTTGCCGGAGCCTTGCAGGCCCACCATCAGGATGGGCGCGGGCGGGCTGCCGAGTTCGAGGCCGGCGCTTTCGGCGCCGAGAGTTTCGACCAGCACGTCATGGACGATCTTGACGACCTGTTGGCCGGGCGTGACGGAGCGGATCACGTCTTCGCCGATCGCGCGCGGGCGGACCTTGTCGATGAATTCCTTGACGACAGGCAACGCCACATCGGCATCGATCAGGCTGTCGCGCACTTCGCGCAACGCCTCGTCGACATCGGCTTCCGAAAGCGCGCCGCGCCCCCTGAGCTTGTCGAACACCCCGCCAAGGCGGGTTTGCAACGTGTCGAACATCGAACGCCTTCTGCCTTTTTTTCACCCTTTCCATCGGGCGAGAGGGTAACGCCCTTTGCCATTTCCCCTCTCCCCGTTGGGGGAGAGGGCAGGGTGAGGGGGCCTCTCCGCTTGCGCGGAGCCAACCATCCTTCCCGTTTCGTCAACTCGCCTGCGTTTCGAATAACGCTTTGCGATTTCCTCTTCGAGAGCAGCGCCTCGCGTCGCCACGCCCTCACCCCACCCTCTCCCCCGACAGGGAGAGGGGAAAGCAGCAACAGCTGCCGGGCTTACAGATACCCAAAGCACAAACGCCCCAGGGGGCGCACCTGCGCTGCCTGGGGGCGATCCTGGGCCGAGCCCAGGACCGGAAGCTTCTCAGCGTTCCGGATCGGGAGGGGATTTAGAATTTGAGCCCCGACAAGTCAAACTGTAAAGCAGAACTTGACAGTCATGCGGTACCCTCCTACGTTACGTGAGGGAGAAACGCGTCGCCCCATTATAATTGTAGTTCGTGGTTATAGCTAATCCTGCACTTGGCGCGTGAACGGTGTTGCTCACAATGAATCGTGAGCGGCGAGTGTAAGGATTTGAAAGATGATTCAGTCGTTCGCCCATAAGGGGTTGAAGGAGTTGTTTGCGACCGGTGCATCCCGGCGAGTTCGTCCCGATCTGCGGAAGCGCTGCGCGCAGATATTGGATGCTTTGAATGCGGCGGCAGATTTATCAGAGCTTGCTCTGCCCGGACTGCGACTGCATCCGGACAGCCGATACAGGCCAAAGCGTTGGCGAATGGACGTAAATGGACCGTGGCGCATCACATTCGAGTGGGAAGATGGCGAAGCGTACAAAGTCGACCTCGTCCAGGATCATTGAGCCGCAGGCGACCCGGAAGCCGACGCATCCGGGCGAGTTGTTCCGCGATATCGTACTTCCGGAGCTTGGTCTGTCGGTGAGTGCTGCTGCCCGCGAGCTTGGCGTTTCCCGCCAGACACTTCACGCCGTGATGTCGGCGCGCTCCGCGGTCACTGCGGAAATGGCGCTCAGGCTCGGACGCTTCTGCGGAAATGGTCCTGGCCTGTGGATGCGCATGCAGCAGGCATTCGATCTATGGGAGGCCCAATCGGCATTGAACGGCAAGCTGGACCGTATTCCCGTTCACAACATTGCTGCTGAGTAGAGCTACTTCCCCAACCCCAGCTTCTCTCTCAGATACACAAAGCTCAGCGCCCACATTTCGGCGGCCTGTTTGTGGTTGGCGGCGGCCGCGTGGCCGCCGTCGGTGTTTTCGTAGAACATCACGTCGTGGCCTTGGGCCAGCATCTTGGCGGCCATCTTGCGCGCATGCACCGGCGTGACGCGGTCGTCGCTGGTGGCGGTGACGAACAGCACGGGGGGATATTTCACGTCCGGCTTCACGTTCTGATAGGGCGAATATTTGAGGATCCAGGCGCGCGCCTTGGCATCCGCCGGATCGCCGTATTCCGCGATCCAGGATGCTCCCGCGCCGATCTGCGTGTAGCGAATCATGTCGATCAGCGGCACCTGGCAGACGACGGCCGCGAACAAATCGGGCCGTTCCACCATGTTCGCGCTCACGAGCAGCCCGCCATTCGAGCCGCCCATGATGCCGAGTTGCTTCGACGTGGTCAGCCCACGCGCGATCAGATCGGCCGCGACCGCCTGGAAATCGTCATAGGCTTTCTGGCGGTTCTCGTTGAGAGCCGCCTGATGCCAGGCCGGTCCGAACTCTCCGCCGCCGCGAATATTGGCGAGCACATAGACGCCGCCTTTAGAAAGCCACAGCAATCCGAAATTGGTCGAGTAGACCGGTGTCTCCGAAACCTCGAAGCCGCCATAGCCGTAAAGCACAGTTGGCGCAGGGCCCGCGAAGTTCTTCGCGCGCGTGACGAAATAGGGAATCTTCGTGCCGTCTTTCGAGGTCGCCATAGAGCGTCGTCGGAGTGACGAAATTCTCGAAACGGAATTGGGCCTCCGGGCCGTAATCGTTGGTCGAAACGATATGCGTCGAGCCATGTCCCGGCAGATCGAGCATCGTGTCGCTCCAGGCATTCTTCGCAGGGTCGAAACGGAACGCATGGATGCTGCCGATCACGTTGTCGTAGATCGAGGCATAGACCGCATCGCGACCGGTGCTCACCTCATCGACCGTCGAGCGTGGACCCGGTGCGTACAGCACTGTGATCGGCGGGACGTTGTCGCCGCCCCTATAATCCTTTAGCGCGAATGCGATCAGCGAACCGCGCGTGAGTTTCGCACCGCCCGGCGGCGCCCAGTCCGAACGCAGGGTGAAGACGATCTGGCCGTTCGTCATGCCCTTCAAATCGGCCGACAGCGGCAACGGCAGTTTCGTCCATGGGCCATCCGGCGCCGGCAGGTAATATTCGGATTCGAAGAAGCTGACGCCACGCTGGATGATCGCCGTGTTGTCGTCGGAGGAATGACGAAAAACCACAGCTCCGCTCGACACATCGGACAACTTGCCGGTGAATACGGTCTTGGCAGCGCTCGTCGGTTCGCCACGCGCCCATAGTTTCACGACATTGGGATAACCGGACGTTGTCATCGACCCCGGTCCGAAATCCGTGCCGAACAGAACGGTGTTCTCGCTCCAATAGGTCGCCGTCGCCTTCGCTTCCGGCAAGTTGAAGCCGTCCTTCACGAATGTCTTCGACGCAAGATCGAATTCGCGAATGACGACGGCGTCGCCGCCGCCACGCGAGAGGTTCACGAGGCAGCGCGCAAGAGACGGCGTGCAATCCGTACCTTTCCACACCCAGTTCTCGTGTTCGTCGG
>JBEKDC010000430.1:0-2857 GCA_050014535.1 Rhizomicrobium sp. | reverse complement strand
CGCCGCCGTCCGAAGCTTTGGCCGGACCGGAGGATAGCTGCCCTGTCTTCCAGCGTTACTTGATGTGCCTGAAATCTGAACAAGCGTCATTTTTAGGAGTGCGATAGTATGAGAATGAATATAGGAAGTCGGTTGCAAGCCATGCGCGGTAGTGCGCTTCGGTCTCGCGGCAGGGCCGCAATCCCTCGCGCGCCGCGCGGCTTGGGAGGGGTCATCCTACCCCGTCCACCCCGGCGAAGAGGGGTAGCACCCCTCGTTCGATCACCCGCCCCAAGGGTGCGCCCCTTGGGAATCCACGCTCATGGTGCCTTGCTCCCCGAGACCCCGGCGCCAAAGGGATGCCTCCCCTTGGCAATCCTCTCCCTTGCCGCCCGGCTTACCGAAATCCCCGAATGGAAGGGCGTAGAGACGCCGTTTCCAGTGCGGGCGCGGCCACGCTTTCGCTATCGGTCCTTTGCATGACCCACGGCAGCGAAAAACGGGTGCGCAACCGACACCTGACGGTTCGTCTCAGCGACGAGGAGCGCGCCGCCATCGATCAGGCGGCGGAAGCTGCCGGGCTGATGCCCGGCAGCTATGCCCGTCAGGTCATGCTCGGCGGTCCCGCGCCGCGTCCGGTGCATAAATCGCCGGTCGAGCGGCAGGAGCTTGTCCGCCTGTTGGGACAGTTGGGACATATCGGCGGCAACCTCAACCAGATCGCCAAATCCCTGAATACCGGCGTCGTCGTCTATGAATCCGAGATCGGCGCGGCGTTGCGCGCCGTCACGGCGATGCGCGACGCGGTGATGCTGGCGCTCGGACGGGAGCCGTGATTATCAAAGGTGGATCACGCGGCGCGGGCGCGGCTTTGGGACGTTATTTCCAGAGCGTCGGTGAAAACGAGCGCGTCACGCTCATCGAGATCAAAGGCACCGTCGCGCAGGATGCCATCGGCGCGCTCAAAGAGATGGAAGCCTATGCCGAAGGCACCAAATGCGAGAAGCCGCTCTATCATGCCATGGTATGCCCGCAGCCGGGCTATCCGCTCACCCGCGCGCAGTTTATGGAAGCGCTCGACGTTACCGAAGAGGCGCTCGGCCTCAAGGGACAGGCCCGCGTCGTCGTCGCCCACGAGAAAGACGGCGAAGAGCATTGGCATGTCGCCTGGGCGCGCATCGACCTCAAGACCATGAAGGCCATCCCGGACAGCCATAACTTCCCCAAGCACGAAAAGGCGGCGCGCGAGTTGGAGCGGCGGTTCGGCCATCCGCATGTGCAAGGCGCGCATGCCGAGCGCGAAAACGTCGAACGACCAGACCGCAGCCTGACGCGCGCCGAACTACGGCAAGAGGGAGTCACCGGCATCAAGGGCAAGGATGTCCGGCAAGAAATAACGGAGCTATTCCGATCCAGCGACGGCGCGGAAGCGTTCAAGGCTGCGCTGGAAGATCACGGATATGTTCTCGCCAAAGGCGACCGGCGCGACTTTGTGATTATCGACCGAGCGGGCGGCGACCATTCTCTTGCGCGGCGCATCTCCGGCATCAAAGCCGCCGAATTGCGCGAGTTCATGGCGCCGATTGACCGCAACAGCCTTCCGACCGTCGATCAGGCGGTCGGCATCGTTCAGGACCGGCTGCACGGTACCTCCGCCTTTGACGCGCAGTGCTGGGAAGACGCGCTGGCGGCAAGCGCCATCGAGAAAGAAGTCGCCGCCGATCAATCCCGCGAACAGAACATCCGCGATGCGGCGCAGAACGACCGGGATCATGACGCGGCGGATGCAGCCTCACGCAAATGGGAAGATGACTTGTCGGCAAGCGCCATCGGGCAAGCGGAGGAGGAACGCGAGCGCCGCAAGCAGGAGGCTCGCGAGGCGAAGACCGAAGCACGTATCAAGCTGGGTTACGCCGATGGGCAAGATTATGTCACCCAGACTGAAGCGGCTCTTAAAGATCATACATGGCGGCAGGACGCGGTGATTAACGAAGAGCCGCGACCACAGCGGCCGAGCGACCTATCGGAAGATGAGCAACGTATCGCGCGGTTGTTGGATGAAGATCACCGCGACCGGCACAGGGCCGAAGAAACGTCGGAAGGCACCACCGCGCGCGAACGAACCCGCGAGGCGAGCATCGCGTCGAAGTTCGACAACGTGGAAATGACGGAAGCCCAACAGCGCAAGATGCAGAGATTGCTCGATAGCGGAGGTAGCGAACGCGACGACGATCTTGAACCCGACAAGCAGCGCGAGGTTCCGGGTGGAGGCCGCACCCGGAGCCAGTAAGGGCAGCGTGGGGCCAATCGCTGAGGATATTATTTCGGGAGGCGCAAACCCTCATTGGGCGCCCCGTCATTCATGCCGTGCGCGGCGTGTTGGCGACGATGCGCGAGGGCGCTAAGGAAATCGTTCAATGCTTGTTTGTACCGGCACGACCCGTAGGCATGTGCGAGGCGCAACGCGCCGATTATATCGCCGCTTGCGATGGCAAGATCACATGGAGGCAGTATTTCGCAAAATGGAGCGGCGATCGCCTAACGCTTTGATGCGCAAGGCCGTCCTGCGAATCGCTGGACGACTCCGAGCATCGCGTCTATCGGTGAACAGAATGCTGTGCGGGCTCAGGGGATCGACGCAACACTTGCGCGTAATCTAGCCGCTGGAGTTTGAAAGTCCAAGGTCTCTCGGGGTCTTTGGTTCAAACGCATCGCAATGCGATTCAGCTCGGCCTGGCTGTGGCTCGAGAGATCTGTTCCTTTCGGGAAGTACTGCCGCAGTAACCCATTGGTGTTTTCGTTGCTGCCTCGTTGCCATGGGCTTTGCGGATCGCAAAAGTAGACATTTACATTTGTCGCCACGGTGAATTTGGGATGT
>JBEKDC010000429.1:0-4516 GCA_050014535.1 Rhizomicrobium sp. | reverse complement strand
TGCGTGTGGCCGTTCCTGTGGATGCTCGATTCCCACTGGAGCGCCTTCGATATGCTGCCGCTGGGACTTTATCTGCTGCTCAGCGTCTGCGGCTATATCGCGCTCGAATGGAACGCGCCGGAACCGGAAGGCGAGCAGGATTGGGTGAAAGAATTCCAGAACCTCACCCCGCCCGATTGGGTGGTGTGGGGCGCGTCCGCGGCCATCGCCGTGGTGCTGTTCATCGTGGTGGCGTCGGCCGATTACAGCACGACAGGCCTCGTATTCGCGGGCCTGATCGCCGCGCTTTATCTGTTCGTGGGCCGCAGGCATGCGATCTTCGACAGCCTGCCCGTCATTGCCGCCGCACTCGTGCTCGCGATCGCCGCGACCATGCCGGTGCCGACCTCCATCGTTCAGCTCCCGACGTTCCACCGCGCGCCGCTCGTGCCCGTCGAGCTGCAGTTCTTTGTCGGCGCGTGCATCGCATTCGCCGCATTGTTCGCGATTGCGGGCTTCGTCGCGTTGTGGGGTGCGAAGCGACCTGCGGTGTGGGCAGCCGTCTCCGCTTCCGTCCCCCTATTGCTCCTCGTGATCGCCTATTACCGCATCGTCGATTTCGGCGTCGATCACGCCTGGGCCGCGATCGCGGTGGGGCTGGCCGCCGTCAATCTGTTCGCGGCCGAGCGGGTGGAACGTTACCGCGAGGCGCGCGGCCTCGACGTCACGCTCGCGTTTTATGCCGCGGCCATCGTGGCGTCGATCAGCCTTGCCGCCGCGATGAGCGTGCGCGAGGCGTGGCTGACCGTTGCATTGTCGATCCAGCTTCCCGCGCTCGCCTGGATCAACACGCGCATCCGCACCACGTCGCTGCAGGTCATCGCCGCGATCGTCGCTTGCGTCGTGCTCACGCGCCTCGTGTTCAACTACGACATCCTCGGCTATCCGCTGGGCGCCAACCCGCTCGCGAACTGGGTGATTTACGGCTACGGCATTCCCGCGATCTCGTTTCTGTGGGCGGCGAAGCTGTTCCGTGACCTAAAGGCCGAGCGTGTGGTCGCGCTCCTGGAAGCGGGCGGCCTCGCCTTCTGCGTGCTGCTGGTGTCGCTGGAGATCCGGCTGTTCGTGGCGGGCTCGCTCAGCGCCACACATTACGGGCTGCTCGAGCAAAGCCTGCAATCGATCGCGTGGCTATCCGTCGGGAGTGCGCTGGCGGTTCACTATCGCCAGGCGCAGCGGCGCGTATCCTTCTACGGCAGCATGACCTTGCTCGGCCTTGCGGCGGCGCAGATCGCGATCCTGCAGGTTCTGCTGTGCAATCCGTTCTTTTCGGAGGATCCGGTCGGCGCGTGGCCGGTGCTCAATGTTCTGTTTCTCGCCTATGCGATCCCCGCGCTCTTCGCGTTCGGTTTCGCGTTTGCGTTGGCAAAGAGTTCCTATACCCGCTTCGCGCCGCATGCCGAGATCGCCGGATTTTTTCTCGTGTTCCTCTATCTCTCGGACGAAGTGACGCGCGCGTTCCAGGGACCGGTGTTCAGCTTCTTCCGTCACAGCCACGCCGAGCTTTACACCTATTCGGTCGTCTGGCTCGTCTATGCCGTGGCGCTGCTGACGTTGGGCACGGTTTTGCGAAAATCGATGCTGCGCTTTGCCTCGCTGGGGGTTCTGGTGGTGACGGCGCTCAAAGTGTTCCTCATCGACATGTCCGCGCTGACCGATCTTTATCGCGTCGCGTCGTTCCTCGGCCTCGGTCTGTCGCTGGTCGGCATCGGCTATATCTATCAACGCTTCGTGTTTCCGCGGCCGGGGGAAAATGCGCCGACGGCGACGCAAGGGTAGGCCGGAATTTACGAGTTGTCAGTGCCGCGTGATGTCAGCGCGCCGCACGATCCAGAATCTGACCAACCATCAATTCGCCGAAGCGCGCATTCATATGCATGAAGTCGCCCACGGGGCTCGGCAAATCGGCCAGGCCGATGGACCCGTCGGAATATTCCGGCAGCGTGAAGATGTGCGCCGCGAGTGTGTGCGCCGGCTGCTCGAAAACGATATCTTCCTCGGCAGACAATGCCGCGCGCGCCACCGAATACGCGTCGCCCAAAGACCGCTCGTCATGCCATTGCGCCGCGCGTCTGAGCGCCGAAAGCCGCAACGCCGCCAGATCCGTTTTCTGGATCGGCGCGGTGGTCAGAACGGATTGAGACGGCATTGGTTCGGGATAGATCCAGACCTTCGGCGCACGCGCATCGCCGTTGCGGATTTCGCTGCGGTAGCGGATGGCCGTCGACCGCGCGAGCCGCGCCTTGGCGACCTCGTGAAAATATCCCGTGGAGACGAGCTCGTAATCGCCTTCGGAATTGTTCTGATCGCCCCAGCGGCATCTGTCATAAAGATCGAGCAGGGTCCACAAACCGAAGCCCAGCGCGAACAGCACGACGACGTCGTATTCCGCGAATACCGCGCGGTCGCGGCCGCCCGATGTCTTGAGAAAGGATTGTTTCGCGGCCTCCGATTTGGGCACGAGTTGGCCCCCTTCGATCGCGACGCTTGCGAAAATGCTGGCGATCGCGCCGAAGAACGACGCCTCGACAGCGGGATACCCGGCCTTGACGGCATCCCATCCGAACTTTGCCGTCGCGAGATGCGAGTTGCCGATAAAGCAGATGCGCATCAACGGGCGAACGCGTCGAGAAGTTTTTCTTCGCAGACCACGTCGTCGGCGTCGTCCGGCGCTTCGACGATGTCCTTGCGCCGGGGCCTGTCCGCAGGCTGACCCTCGGGTATATTGTGTGCGCGAAAAAACGTGCTCATCACGCGGCTACGATTTCGTAGGACGGAAAATAATCCACGTCGTCGAAGGTCGCATACAGCTCGCCTGCGACCGCGCGCAGCACGGATTTGGAATAGGTGGTGGCGACTAGAACGTGCTCGCCGGATGCCGTGGCCGTCAGGGGAACGGGCGAGACGGTCAGCACAAATTTTACGTCCGGATTGCGCGCCTTGACGAATTCGCGAAACGCCGCAAAATCGCCCAGGACCTCGGAGAAGGACAAATTGCGGAATTCGTAAAGCTCCGGATCGAAATCTCCGGCAATCGTGCCGGGCGCCGTCGGATAGACCGTGCCGGAGCGGCGCTCGACCCACGCTTCCGTGAGACCGAATGTGAAAACGAAAACCCGAGCTTGGCTGAAAACCTCCCTAACCCTCTTCAGGTGACGTTCCCGGTGCCGTCGCACCAGATCCGCCGTTTCCAACCCGTCGGGCTCGACCGACGGCCGCATCGCATCGAAAAACCGGTCGCCGCGCCGCCAGACGGCATCGGCAGGCGTGAATTCTCCGAACGCCTCCCGCGCAAGCTGATAGAGTTGGCCCGCGGTATAAACGTTTCCGTATCGCGCCGAGAAAAGTCCGTAGCCGTAACGCGCCGCGATCTCCTTCGACAGTCCCGGCTCGGGCGGTTCCGCGTCGATGACATTGAAGCTTTTCTTTCGCAAATATCGCCCGATGTGCTGCGCGAAGCAGCTGCCCGCCGTTGCGATTCTGTCGGTGCGGCAGATTTCGAAACGCTTGGTGTAAAGCCCGGCGATGGTGCGCAGAGGGTCCTGCGATACTGCCGACTTCCAGAATCGGTTTGAAGGCAGGCCCTCGTAAGGCGACGGCATGAACTGATCCTTCGGCGGACGCCGTAGTTGGCACGAACTATAACCGGATCGCAAAACGACACAAACTAACCGGTGCGTTCAAGTCCGCCGGACAGCCGGAAATGTGGCGACGCCGGCGCGGGGGTAAGGTATCCTGCGGCCTCGTTGTTTCGAGACATGCATCGTGACCGCACCCGACCTTTCGAACCGGCCTTTCAAGCTCGCCGTCGAGCGCGCGATGTCTGCGCCGGCGGATGTTCTCTATCGCGCCTGGACGGAGCAATTCGACCGCTGGTTCGCGGTGCCCGGATCGGTGTCGATGACAGGCGAAGTCGGCGCCGTCTTCTTCTTCGAAACCGAATTCGAAGGCGCGCGCTATTCGCACTACGGCCGGTTCCTGCGCCTCGAGCGCGATCGCCTCGTGGAACTGACCTGGGTCACGTCCGCGACCGGCGGATTCGAAACCGTGGTGACGGTGGAATTCGCGCCACACGGAAGCGGCACGCTCCTCAAGCTCGCACATGCCGGCTTTGCCGACGACCCGTCCCGCCAACGCCACGCCGACGCCTGGCCGATCGTGCTCGCGCAGATGGAGGAGAGATATCCGGCGGCGGGATAGCTGGGAACCTGCAAACAAAAATGGCCCCCGACGCGGGAGCCATTTTCCAATTTGGTTGCGGGGCTAGGATTTGAACCTAGGACCTTCAGGTTATGAGCCTGACGAGCTACCGGGCTGCTCCACCCCGCGTCATGGTATTTTCACTTATTTTTCAGATACTTACTGAACTTATCTTTTTCCATCTGCTTCGACAGAATCTTGCGTGGGTAAGTTTTTGGGTAAGAAACCAGACCAAACTGACTTTCTGCACTCGCCCGGACACTACTCCCGCCTCCCA
>JBEKDC010000428.1:0-2865 GCA_050014535.1 Rhizomicrobium sp. | reverse complement strand
TATTGGGGCCCGATGCTGCCGGACCAGACGCCGAAGCAGCGCACCCAAATCTACGCCGCGATGAACGAAACTCTGGCGCGACTGCATTCGCTCGATTATGAAAAGCTCGGCCTCGCCGATTTCGGCAAACCCGGAAATTATATCGGCCGCCAGATCGCGCGCTGGACGAAGCAATATCTCGCCTCCGTCACCGAGACGATCGACGAGATGGACAAACTGATGGACTGGCTGCCCAAGCATCTGCCGCCGGAGGAGCGCTCCTCCATCGTCCATGGCGATTACCGGCTGGACAACATGATCCTGCACCCTACGGAACCGAAAGTGACCGCGGTGCTCGATTGGGAATTGTGCACCATCGGCGATCCGATGGCGGATTTCACCTATCATTTGATGCAATGGGTGATGCCGCAGGGCGGCACCACGGGCGGAACGTCGACGTTGATGGGCGCCGACCTGAAGGCGCTGGGCATTCCGGAGATGGACGAATATGTGGCGATGTATTGCCGCAATTCCGGCCGCAAGCAGATTCCAAACATGGATTACTACGCGGCGTATAATTTCTTCCGTCTCGCGGGCATTCTGCAAGGCATCGTGGGACGCGTGCGCGACGGCACGGCCGCCAACCAGAACGCCGCGCAAAATGCCGATGCGGTGCGACCGCTCGCCCAACGCGCATGGTATTTCGCGAAACGCGCCGGCGCGGAGGGGTAAAGTCGATTCGTTTCAGCGATGCGCTGTCTCAGGAACCGGAAGCGAAGTCGGACGTTGAATATAGTTACCGGCAGGCATCGTTCCTGCGAAAGCATCCGACACATGAAATGGTCTTCGATCCTTGGCTGCGCTGTACTCATGTGCGCGCTATGCCCGCTTGCCGCGGCAAATGCGACGCCGCGAATCTACTTTTATGAGGTCACCCACCGTCCGTTCGGCACGATCGGGACCTATGAGCGTACCATCGACATTGTCGGGGACGACACGAGCGCAAAGTCCCGGCTCGACATCACAGTCAAGGCATTCGGCTTCGTCGTGCACCGCGAAACTGCCGATCAGACCGAGTTCTGGCACGGCAAAAGATTGATGTCGTTCCGCAGCGACACTTTCGTCGATGGCCGACAGCTCCTCGTCCGCGGCGAAGCTCGGGAAAGCCGTTTTGCCGTCACGACGACCTCGGGCACGGCGATGGCTCCCGGCGATGTCGCGGTATCCGATCCGTTGGCGCTCGACCGTATGGGCCTTGGCACGGTCATATCGCTCAAGACGGGCGAAATCACTTCGGCCGATGTGACCGGCGGAGAAGCGGACACCGTCCTGCGGCTCGGCGTTTCGGAGCCGGCGCATCATTTCCACGTCCAAACTCCGATGCATGCGGACCAATGGCAAGTCTGGTTCGACCGTCAGGGCGTGCCGATAAAGTTTTGCACCTATGAGAGCAGCGGCCCGGTCGACTTCACGCTTGTATCGCCGCCGCAAGCAAGCATCGCGTCCAACCATTTGGTGCTGGCGAAAGACCAAACGGAACCATCCGCTTCGCCTCTTCCATCTCCGTGAGCCTTGCAACGACAAGATTCCGAATCGCGCGAGTGCGGAGCAAAAAACGTCGAATTGTGTATTTCCACCCGCCCGTGAGGGCGGGTCGAAAAATTCGAAGCGTAGCGAAGAATTTTTCGGGGCGGGGTACTGCATCCACATCACCCCGCCCCGAAATTCTCTTTTCGCTATCGCTCAAAGATAATTTCGACCCGCCCTCATGGGCGGGTGCACAAAAATAACTCACGCCTACCCCGCGGCCTTCGCATACGCGTCCAAAGCTGTCGCCATTTCGGCCAGCGCCTTGGCGATGTGCGGATCGTTGCGCACGGCGTCGAAATAGGTCTTGAGCTTGCCGGCGATCGGCGACGGGCGGCGAAAGACGGGCGCGATGCGTGCGTCGATCAGGTAGAGAAGCGGCATCAGGGTGCAATCGGCGAGGCTCAGCCTGCCGCCCACGGCATAATCCGGCCCCTCCAGGAAATGCGAGATGTTGGCGAAAGCCGTGTCCAGTTCGGCAAAAGCCGCTTCCGCGATCGCGGCGTCGCGCGTTTTGAACCGCATCTGGCCCAGCAATTTCGTCAATGCGCCGCCGACGTAGAGATCGGCCAGCCGCGACACCAGCCGCACGCGGGCGCGCGCCTCCGGATCGACCGGCCGCAAAGTGGGCGACGGGAAATTGTCCTCGAGGAATTCGCAGATCACTTCGGATTCCGGAATCACCGCATCGTCGGTGACGAGGCACGGCACTTTCCCCAAGGGATTGATGCCAAGATATTCCGCGGACTTCGAGCCTCCCGGCGGCGACACGCATTCGAGCTTCACGCCTTTGGCAGATGCGAGAATGCGAACCCGCACCGCATAAGGCGACAAATCGGACTGATAGAGTTTCAACGCCATCAAACGTTCCCCGGACGAAAAAGGACGGCCGGGCGATGCCGGCCGTCCTCCGTCAATTCAAAACGCGGCTATTCCGCGGCGACCCGGCGCGGCGGCAGGTTCATATACTTGCCGTATTCGAGACGGGCGATGGTGCGGTTGTGCACTTCGTCCGGACCGTCGGCGAGACGCAAGGTGCGCTGGCTCGCATACATGCGCGCGAGACCCGGGTCGGTGGTGACGCCGGCTCCGCCCCAGGCCTGGATCGCATCGTCGATGATCTGCAACGCCATGCGGGGTGCGGCGACCTTGATCATCGCGATTTCCGTGCGCGCGACCTTGTTGCCGACCTTGTCCATCATGTCGGCAGCCTTGAGGCAAAGCAGACGGCACATCTCGATATTGGTGCGCGCTTCGGCAACGCGCTGTTCCCACACGGAATGCTCGGAAATCTTCTTA
>JBEKDC010000427.1:0-2882 GCA_050014535.1 Rhizomicrobium sp. | reverse complement strand
TCAGTAGACGCCGGGGATCAACCGCGCGGTACGCGCCTTGTAGGCTTCGTATTCGGGAAAGTTTTCGCTCAGCACCTGTTCCTCGAAGCCCATGCGATAGAGCTGAAACGAGAATTGCAGCGCCAGCAGCGCCAGCGCGACCGGCGACATGTATTGCAGCGACACGCCGACGAGCGCGAGCTGCTCGCCGAGATAAAGCGGATGGCGCACGAGCCCGTAGGGACCGCCGATCACCAGCTGGCGCGCTTCCGACATGATGCTGATCGAACGCCCCAGCCAGAGGAGTCCATAAAGCGCGAATGTCATGCCGCCCAGAATGAACGCGGTCGAGGCCACTTCGACAGCCCAGCCCACCGGATGGCGAGGCAGCACGAGGATCGCAACGCCGAGGTAGCAACCCAGAAATGCAGCAATGCGCGGAAAGAAGCCCTGCGCCTTTGCCGACGGCGTGCGGCGCGCCACGAGCAGGCCGATGAGCACGGCCGTGAACAGGAATACGGAGAATTTGGACAGGAGATCGATGATCGGCAGGAATTGCTGCTCGCGCACCCAGATCGACGCCAATTCGTCGAGCAGCTGCGGCACTTGTTGAATGACGCAGAATGCGTACCAGAGAATCAGCGGCGAAGCAGCCAGCAGGTCGTAGACCTTCGCACCCGTGAACCACGGGGCCGATGACGAGGCGTTTTCGTCGGGGCTCGCAGTGAAGCTGTTCATACCGTCCGATATACGACCGGATCGTTTAACAATTCAGAAAAGCTCTCGGGATTTGCCCGCATTCTGGCGACCGCGCCGTCCCGTTTCGGCACGCAATTTTCTAGAGTCGATCGCGCGGGAGTGCGCTATACAGACAAAATGTGGAAAACGGACGCTAACCCATTTGCATTACGCGCCGCGAGCCTTGCCGATCTCGCGGATTTGCGGTCGCTGATGGAGTCCTCGATCCGGATATTGCTCCGCGCCGTTCTGTCGCCAGAGGAAGTCGAAGCGTCGTTCTCGGTCATGGGGCTCGACACGCAATTGATCGAAGACGGCACCTATTACGTTGTCGAGCGGGACGGACGCATCGCGGGTTGTGGCGGCTGGAGCCGGCGCGCAACCTTGTTCGGCGGCGATCATTCGGCCGGTCGCGATTCGGCGGTGCTCGATCCCGTGACCGATGCCGCGCGCATTCGCGCGATGTACACCCATCCCGATTTCGCGCGCCAAGGTGTGGGCAGATTGATTCTGGGATTGTGCGAAGACAAGGCGCGGGCCGAAGGATTCAAGCGCACGGAGTTGGGTGCGACGATGTCCGGTCTGCCGCTCTACAAGGCTTGCGGCTATCGCGAGATCGAACAGCTTCGCGTCGAGACGCCGTCGGGTGTGCGCGTGCCGATCGTCCGGATGGAGAAGACGATCGGCTGACATGCGCAGGCTCTCCGACGTCATCTACAACTTCCACTGGATCGTTGCGGGCAAGGCCGCGCGCGCGTCCCAGGCCTATGCAGGATTCCTGCGGGCCTTCCTGCGCGCACGAGCCATCCGAAGCGTGATCAATCTGCGAGGGCCCAATCCCAAGCACATGTGGTGGCGCTACGAGACGCGTATCTGCGCGGAGCTGGGTGTTGCACATTTCGATACCATGCTCAGTTCGCGGCGGCTGCCCACGCAACAGATGCTGATCAATCTGCTCGAGGCGTTCCGTCAAGCGCAGACGCCCGTGTTGCTCAAATGCTCGGGCGGACAGGACCGCACCAGCTTCGCCGCCGCGCTCTATCTGCTGAATGCCCAAGGTTGGGCTGCGTTCGAAGAGGCAGAGCAGCAATTCGCGTCATGGCCTTATCTGCATTGGCCGCGGCGCCACCAGCATTGGCTCAAGCTGTTTCCGGAATTTGCGCGGGAAGACTCCGCCGGCGCCGCGCTCGCTGAATGGCTCGGCCGCGATTATACGCCGGAGCGCTTCAAGGCATGGCTCGAAGCGCGCGGAATGGGCGATTCGTTCCGCGGCCTCTACGACAAGCCGGGAACGGCGCCGGGGATCTGACGACCGCCATGCTGAATGCGTCCCCTCTCGACATCTCGCCCGGCATCCGTTTGTGGTCCGGTGCGCTCGATGCGGACAAACAGAAGTCGCTTGTCGAAGACGTCATGCGGCGAGCGGCCGACGCGCCGTTCTATCGCCCGACAATGCCGCGTTCGGGAAAACCGTTTTCCGTCGAGGAAACGAATTTCGGTTCGCTGGGATGGCTCTCCGACACCAACGGCTATCGCTACGAGACGAATCATCCGCAGACGCAGAGGCCATGGCCCGCGATGCCGGAACTTCTGCCGGAACTCTGGCGCGACGCGACGGGCTATCGCGCGCCGCCCGAATGTTGCCTGGTCAATCTCTATCGCGCCGGCGCGCGCATGGGATTGCATCAGGATCGCGATGAGCAGGCGTTCGACGCGCCTGTGCTGTCGGTGTCGTTGGGCGATGACGCGCTGTTTCGCATCGGAGGCACGACGCGCCGTGGACCGAGCGTAAACGTGAAACTGAGTTCCGGCGATGTGTTGGTGTTCGGCGGACCGGCACGACTCGCCTTTCATGGCATCGACAGGTTGATGTCCGGTAGTTCCCAGCTCGTGCCCGGAGGCGGACGAATCAATCTGACGCTGCGCCGCGTCAAGTCGCCCGCGCCTTGGAAGCCCCACGCCTTAGAACCGAAGACCCACAAAAAAGACGCCCGACCAGGGGGCTGATCGGGCGTCACGTGCGCCGTTACGCGCTGGTACCGGGAGGGGATGACCGGTACCTTTGAAAGAACGCCGTCCAGCGTGCGAGCGGGGGGGCAGTGCCTGCCGGACAGTTGATCGCTCTTCCAGCGACAAACCTATGCATCGGAGACACAGTTTGCAAC
>JBEKDC010000426.1:0-2892 GCA_050014535.1 Rhizomicrobium sp. | reverse complement strand
CGGGTCATCACTTCGCCGATGGTGCGGTCCAGAAGGCCGGGGTTCATGCAGCGCGCCAGATCGCCATCGGTAAAAATTCCGACCAGCGCACCATTGTGACCGACCGCGCCCACGCAGCCGAAGCGGGCGCGCGCCAGCACGATGAGCGCTTGCCCCAGCGGTGTGTCTTCCGCGACGAGCGGCAATTCGTCATCGCTGTGCATGATGTCACAAACCCGGATGAGAGCCTTGCCGAGAGATCCACCCGGGTGCAATTCGCGGTATTGATCGGTGGTGAAGCCGCGGCGTTCCATCAGTGCGATGGCGAGTGCGTCGCCCAGCACGAGCTGCAATGTCGTCGACGTCGTGGGGGCAAGCCCCATGGGACAGGCCTCGCGCGACTTCGGCAGCAGAAGCGGAACATCCGCCGCCTGCAGCAGCGTCGAGTCCGGATTGCTCGCGATGCCGATCAGCGGAATGGAGAAGCGCTTTGCAAATGTGATCAGATCGGAAAGTTCGCCGGTTTCCCCCGAGTTCGACAACATCAGCAGCGCGTCGGCACGCGTTACAGCGCCGAGATCGCCATGGCTCGCCTCGGCCGGATGCACGAAATGCGCAGGGGTACCCGTCGAGGCCAAGGTCGCCGCGATCTTGCGCGCGATATGGCCCGATTTTCCCATTCCGCTGACGATCACCCGGCCTTTGACGGCCATGATCGTATCGACGGCCCGGGAGAAATCGCCGTTCAGTGTCTCGCCCAGTGCCTCAATTGCGGCAGACGCGTATTCCAGCACGCGCCGCGCGGCTGCGAGATCGCCTGTATGGCCTTTGGAGAACTTGCGCACGCCAATGGCGGACGCCGAAATGGGGTCGGCTGGACGCATCAACACACCTTCATCAGACCGGCCCCAGCCCCGCCCCAGGCGCCGTACCTACCTAGCCGCCGCCAAATTAGCGCGGCCCAGACGCGAAATTCATGCCAAAAGAATCCACGCCGATTATGAGCCCGCTCCGGAGGCGGTTCAAGGACGGCCGACAAGAAGCGTTAAGCCCCGAAAACCAAGGGCTAATGGGCAAAAATATCCACTTCCGCCCATCCGGCCAGATCCAGCTCCGCCCGAATCGGGAGGAAGTCGAAACAAGCCTTCGCCAGGCCGGCGCGTCCTTCACGGACAAGCATCGCGTCCAATGCCTCGCGGAGCTTGTGCAGGTGGGCCACGTCGCTCGCGGCATAGGCCAGCTGCTTTTCCGAGAGGTCGGACGCACCCCAGTCGGAACTCTGCTGCTCCTTGGACAGATCGATGCCCAGGAGATCCTTTACGAGGTCTTTGAGCCCGTGCCTATCGGTATAGGTCCGTACGAGTTTGGAGGCGATCTTGGTGCAGTAAATCGGCGCCGTGACCACGCCCAGATAGCGGCGGAACATGGCAACGTCGAAGCGGGCGAAATGAAAGAGCTTGGTCGCGCCGCGGTCCGTCAGCAGCCGTTTGAGGTTCGGCGCATCATACCGGCCGGCCTCGAATTGGACCGCGTGGCAGACGCCGTCGCCGGCAGAAAGTTGCGCCAGACACAGCCGGTCGCGGAACGGGTTGAGCCCCAGTGTCTCGGTGTCGATGGCAACGGATGTCCCGAGGTCGAGGCCGTCCGGCAGGTCACCTTTGTGAAGTTGAATTTTCAATGCGGCCTGACCTGTCTGCACTTGAGGTGACGGGCAATCTGGCCCGCGTCTCCGCCAAGGATGGTGCCCAGAAGAGGACTCGAACCTCCACGCCTTGCAGCGCTAGTACCTGAAACTAGTGCGTCTACCAATTCCGCCATCTGGGCCAAGACTTGAGCCTTGGGGCGGGGATGTTTACGAGCGGCCCCAAAGCCTGTCAACGCGAGAGCAATGCGGCGTCCGGCGACCGTCGCAAATCTTCAATTTCCGGCTATTGGGCCCTATTTGAGGCAGAATAGCGACGCGAGTCGCAAAGGGAGGGTTCGATGCTTGTCGCAACGACGGAACGGGTGGCCGGTTACAGGGTCAAGGAAACGCTTGGGCAGACCTTCGGCGTGGTCGTGCGCTCGCGCGGCATCGGCGGCAACATCATGGCGGGCCTACGCTCGATCGTGGGCGGCGAGATCACCGAATACACCCAACTTCTCGAAGAAGCGCGCCGCCATGCGGTCGACCGGATGGTGAAGAATGCGACGGCGATGGGCGCCAATGGAATCGTCATGATGCGCTTCGATTCCTCCGAGATCGGCCAGACCATGAGCGAGATCGTCGCTTACGGAACGGCGGTGATCCTCGAGCCCGGAAGCCCCGACGCCAATGTTGCGTAATTGGCTGATTGGAATCGGCGTCGCCGCGCTGGTGATCGGGATCGCCATTCTCGCGACCACCGGCTTTCCGCCGTCGATCGTTTTTCTGTGTTGGGGCGCGATCCTGGTGCTCGGGATTGTGTACGAACGTTTCCGCTACAAGCCGCTTGAGACCGTCCGGCCGGGACGCGGCTGGGAGCGGACGACCGAACGGTTCATCGACGACGAAACCGGCAAACCCGTGACGGTCTATATCCAGCCCGAAACCGGCGAACGGAAATATGTCCAGGAATGAGCGGCGAATTGCGCGCTGTTCCCGGTCTTGCCTTGCGCGTATGAACCGCGGCACTTGATACAGGCAATCTCGGGTTGGTTTCGATGACATCTCTCGTCACGGTATTCGGCGGCTCCGGCTTTCTCGGCCGCCACACGATACGCGCACTCGCCAAGGCCGGTTATCGCATTCGCGTTGGCGTGCGCCATCCCAATCTGGGCAATTTCCTGCTGCCGATGGGCAGTGTCGGCCAGATCCAGGTCGTCAAGACGACCATCGACGATCCCGATCAGGTTGCCGCGGCCGTCCGGGGCGCGGATATCGTCGTCAATCTC
>JBEKDC010000425.1:0-2944 GCA_050014535.1 Rhizomicrobium sp. | reverse complement strand
CGTCGACATGCATATCGGCAGCCAGGTCACCGAGCTTGGTCCGTTCCAGCAGGCCTTTGCGCGCATGGCCGAACTGATCGACACGTTGCGCCGCGACGGCCACGAGATCACTCGCGCCGATCTGGGTGGGGGGCTGGGTGTCCCCTACCGCCTCGACGATCCGCCGCCTCCCGATCCTGAGGCCTATGCCCGCATCGTTACCGGTCTGAACCGGGACCTCGGCGTCGAACTGATCTTCGAGCCCGGTCGCCTGATCGCGGCGAACGCCGGAATCCTGCTGTCGCGGGTGATCTATGTGAAGGACGGCGAGGCCAAGAAATTCCTCATCATCGACGCCGCCATGAACGATCTGTTGCGGCCGGCACTCTACGACGCCCATCACGATATTTTGTCCGTTAACGAAGCCGGGCCCGCGCGACAGCGCTACGATATTGTGGGCCCGATTTGCGAGACTGCCGACCTGTTTGCGCATGATCGGGAGCTTCCGGTCCTCAAGAGCGGCGATCTGGTGGCCATCATGACGGCGGGAGCCTATGGCGCGGTGATGTCTTCCGCCTACAATGCGAGGCCGCCGGCAGCCGAAGTGCTGGTCAAGGGGGACGCATGGAGCGTCGTCCGGCCCCGAATGAGCGACGACGCACTTGTTGAGATGGATCGCCTCCCTCCTTGGCTTGGATCGTAGCGAATGCTACATCGCGGTCGCGCGCCTCTCATTGTGGTGGGAGCGGGTGTGGCCGGCCCTGTGGCCCGCCACGGGCATCGTCGGATTGTTCGCGGCCGCGGCCCTGTTCGACCTGTTCGCGCGGATTCCGTCATCGCTGCATCTGATTTTGCTGCTCGCGGCTCTCGGACTCGCGGGATATTTCCTGTTCCGCAACTTCCGGACCTTGCGCACGCCGGACTGGCAGGAAAGCGCGCGCAGAGTCGAACGCGACAGCACGCTCGCACATCGACCCATCACCGAGCGTCATGACAAACTCGCGGCCGGCGCCGGCGATCCGCTGGCCGAGGCGCTGTGGCGCGTTCACATGACACGCCTTCTCGCGGCGATCTATCGCCTGCGGTTGCGAATGCCGTCGCCCGGACTGCCGGCCCGCGATCCTTACGCCTTGCGTTATGTGGTGCTGCTGCTCGTCGTCGCGGGCTTCGTCCTGGCGGGTCCCGACTGGAGCCGCAGGCTCGCGGCAGGATTTACGCCGGATTCGAATGCCCCGGTATCCACCGCATTGCTCGATGCGTGGATCACGCCGCCCGCCTATACGGGCGTGGCGCCGATTTATCTCGCGCGCACGACCGTCGCGGACAAGCCGATCGCAGTTCCCGCAGGCTCGCAACTCGTTCTGCGGGTACACGAGGCGACAAGCAAGCCGAGCCTTTCGATCGATCCCACGCCGGAGTCCGGCACGGGGAATTTCACCGGGACGGTCGACGAATATGGCGCCAGCGTTCGCCTGACCGCCGATGAAGATGTGCGCGTGCGCGACGACGGGCGCGTGCTGGGCCGCTGGCGCATCAAGACCGTTCCCGACCAACCGCCGGTAATCGCGTTTGCCGAGCCGCCCAGCAAGACCGAACGCAATGCGCTCAAGATCGCGTTCACTGCCGGAGACGATTACGGCGTCGTCAGCGCCCGCGCACTGATCTATCCCGTGCGTGCAAACGGCAAGAAGATGATCGCCGTCGACCTGCCGCTTCCCGCAAGCGCCAAAACCGTGACGCAAACCGTCTATAGCGATCTCACGGAAAATCCTCTCGCCGGCCTCGATGTCGACATCGTCCTCGAAGCGAAAGACGGCGCAGGTCAAACCGGACGCAGCAAGTCTGCGCGCATCAAACTGCCCGCGCGCGTTTTCACCAATCCTCTGGCGCGCGCACTGATCGAGCAGCGGCAAAATCTCGCTCTCGGCGGCGACAACGCGGTTCCGAAAGCGGAGCATACGCTGGAGGCGCTCACCATCGCGCCGGATCGCTTCTATGCCGATCAGGGCGGCGTCTATCTCGGCATACGCACGGCCTATTGGGAATTGCGCACCGAGCGCGGCGCCGAGAATGTCGAGCAGGTCGAGACGCTTCTGTGGCAGATCGCGAGCGCCATCGAACAGGGCGGACTGCTCAGCGCCGCCGAGCAGTTGCGCCAGTTGCAACAGCTTCTGGCGCAGGCACTCGCGCAAGGCGCGCCGCAGGACGTGATCGACGCGCTGCTGCAACGCTATCGGGACGCGCTCGCGCGCTATCTTCAGATTTTGGCAGAGAATGCGCAGCCTTCGAACGGCGTGCCGCCCAATACCAGAATGGTGAGCGCCGAGGATTTCGAGAAGCTGTTGAAGGAAATCCAGCAATTGGCGCAGACGGGCTCGCGCGATCAGGCGCAGCGACTGCTCGCGCTGATGCAGAGCCTGATCGAGAACATGCATATGTCGACGGGCGGCAAAGGCGACACGCCCGGAAACAAGGCGCTCAGCGACGCGATCCAGGGCCTCAGCGACCTGACCGGCCGACAGCGCGAATTGCTCGACAAAACCTTTCGCGAAAGGCAGGGCGCAGGCGATCCGAAGGACGGCGGCGCCAAGGGGCTCGCGCAGCAGCAGGGAAAACTACGCGACGATCTCAACAAAGTGCTCAAGGGTCTCGGCGACCAGAAAATTCCCATGCCCGATACGCTGGGACAGGCAGGCCACGAAATGGGCAATTCCCAGAACCAGCTCGGCTCGGGCATTTTCGACGGCGCGAGCGACGCGGAAAAAAATGCGCTCGACGACATGCGCCAGGCCGCCGACTCGCTCGCCAAGAAACTGATGGAGGCCAAGGGCGAGGGAAAAAATCAGGGCGAATCCCATTCCGGCGAGGATCCGCTCGGCCGCGCGGCCGGCAGCACCGGCCCCGATCTGGGGGACGGCGTCAAGATTCCCGATGCGTCCGAATTGCAACGCGCGCGCGCGATCCT
>JBEKDC010000424.1:0-2952 GCA_050014535.1 Rhizomicrobium sp. | reverse complement strand
TCGAGATAGGTCGTGATCTCCATATCCTCGCCGCGGCCCGTGGCGCCCAGATCTGGAACGCCCGCGACCTCGGTCGCAAAGCGCACGCAGCGCGTGCACTGGATGCAGCGGGTCATGATCGTCTTGACCAGCGGCCCCATATGTTTGTCTTCGACGGCGCGCTTGTTCTCCTTGAAGCGGTTGAACGACGCGCGGCCGTAACCCATCGCCTGGTCCTGCAGATCGCATTCGCCGCCCTGGTCGCAGATCGGGCAATCGAGCGGATGATTGATCAGCAGGAATTCCATCACCCCTTCGCGCGCCTTCTTCACATAGGGCGAATTGGTGTTGATCTTGGCAGGCGTGCCGTCCTTGTTGGGGAAGATATCCTTCACCTGCAGCGCGCAGGAGGCCTGCGGCTTCGGCGCGCCTACCCATTCCACGAGGCACATGCGGCAATTGCCCGCCACAGACAGCCGCTCATGATAGCAGAAGCGCGGAATCTCTGCGCCGGCCAGCTCGCAAGCCTGGAGAAGCGTAAGCGTGTCCTCCGCTTCGACTTCCTTGCCGTCGATGATCAGCTTGCGCATCGCCTACTCCGCCGCCATCGGCGTTGAGCCTTTGCGCGCCGCGATACGGCGTTCGATCTCCGGCCGGAAGTGGCGCAGGAATCCCTGCACCGGCCAGGATGCGCCTTCGCCGAACGCGCAAATAGTGTGGCCTTCAATCTGCTTTGTCACTTCCTGCAGCAGATCGATATCGGCAGTTTCGCCTTCGCCTTTCTGCAGCCGCGTCAGCACGCGCCACATCCAGCCCGTGCCTTCGCGGCATGGCGTGCACTGGCCGCAGCTCTCGTGACGATAGAAATAGGCAAGCCGCGCGAACGCCTTGATGATGTCGGTCGACTTGTCCATCACCACGACGGCCGCGGTGCCGAGGCCTGATTTCACCGCCACCAGCGAATCGAAATCCATCAGGATCGTGTCGCAAGTTTCCTTCGGAAGCACCGGCATCGACGAGCCGCCCGGGATGACGGCCATCAGATTGTCCCAGCCGCCGCGCACACCGCCCGCATGCCGTTCGATCAGTTCGCGCAGCGGAATGCTCATTGCCTCTTCCACGTTGCAGGGCTTATTCACATGGCCGGAGATGCAGAAGACTTTTGTGCCGGTGTTATTGGGCCGGCCGAAGCCTGCGAACCAGTCCGCGCCACGGCGCAGGATGGTCGGAACGACCGCGATGGATTCGACATTGTTGACGGTGGTGGGACAGCCATAGAGCCCGACATTGGCCGGGAACGGCGGCTTCATGCGCGGCTGGCCCTTTTTGCCTTCGAGGCTTTCGAGCAGCGCCGTCTCTTCGCCGCAGATGTAAGCCCCCGCACCGTGGTGCACGTAGCAATCGAAATCCCAGCCGTTGATGTTGTCCTTGCCGATCAGCTTGGCGTCGTAGGCCTCATCGATTGCGCGTTGCAGCGCCTCGCGCTCGCGAATGAACTCGCCACGGACATAGATGTAGCAGGCATGCGCGCGCATCGCGAAAGATGCGATCAGGCAGCCTTCGACGAGAGTGTGCGGGTCGTTGCGCATGATGTCGCGGTCTTTACAGGTACCGGGCTCGGACTCGTCGGCATTGACGACGAGATAATGGGGCCGGTCCTTCACTTCCTTGGGCATGAACGACCATTTCATGCCGGTCGGGAAGCCCGCGCCACCGCGGCCGCGCAACCCCGACTTTTTCATCTGATCGATAATCCAGTCCTGACCCTTTTCGAGGATCGCCTTCGTGCCGTCCCAATTGCCGCGCGCGCGCGCGCCTGCGAGACCTGCGTCTGCAAAGCCATACAGATTTGTAAAGATACGATCGCGATCAGAAAGCATGGCGCACTTCTCCCTCTCCTCCTCCGGAGGAGAGGGCCGGGGTGAGGGGGTGGCGACATAAACTGGAGCTGGCAAGAAGATGTTTGGACCCCCTCACCCTAGCCCTCTCCCCCGATGGGGTAGAGGGAATGATGTACGCAACCCTCACGATTGCTTCTCCTTCAAGGTCGTGGTGCCGCCGATCGGCTCGGATGAGAACCGTCCGTTCTGTGGGCCGGGTTTCGGCGTTTCGCCGCGCCGGAAGGCGTCCAGGATCGCCTCCGTCTTAGGACCGTCGAGGTCTTCATAGAAGTCCCGGCCGATCTGCAGCATCGGCGCGTTGACGCAGGCGCCCAAACATTCGACTTCCATCCAGGAAAATTTGCCGTCCTTGGAGATCGTATGCGGCGTCTCCGCGATCTGCTTCTTGCACGCGGCAATAACTTCGTCCGAACCGCGCAGCCAGCACGGCGTCGTCGTGCAGACCTGAACCAGATGATCGCCCACCGGCTCGAGATTAAACATGGTGTAAAACGTGGCGACTTCGAGGACGCGGATAGTCGCCATGCTGAGAAGGCCGGCGATCGCCTCAATCATCGGCTTGGTCACCCAGCCTTCCTGCTCCTGCCCGATCCACAAAAGCGCGATGACAGCCGAGGCCTGGCGCCCCGCGGGATATTTCGCGATCTCGCGATCGACGCGCGCCTTGCTCTGCGCCGAATAGGCGAAGCTCGTGGGTTGTTCGTGACGCAGTCGACGTACACTCACCGGTCGACCTCCCCGAACACGATGTCGATCGAGCCGACGACGGCGGAAACATCGGCCAGCATGTGTCCCTTGCACAGAAAATCGAGCGCCGCGAGATGGGCAAAGCTCGGCGCGCGAATCTTGCAGCGATAGGGTTTGTTCGATCCGTCCGAGACGAGATAGACTCCGAACTCGCCTTTCGGCGCTTCGACCGCAGCGTAAACCTCGCCGGCCGGCACGTGATAGCCTTCGGTATAAAGCTTGAAGTGATGGATGAGCGCTTCCATCGAGCGCTTCATCTCGGCGCGCCGCGGCGGCACGATCTTGTTGTCCGTCGAGACGACTGGGCCGCCGGGCATCTTCTCGA
>JBEKDC010000423.1:0-2977 GCA_050014535.1 Rhizomicrobium sp. | reverse complement strand
CCGCGCAGATAGTGAATACCTTTGAGGTCGGCTCCCGGCACGGGAATGCGTCGCACGCGCGATCCCGTGGCGATCAGAAGCTTGTCATAGGCAAGCGTGCGGCCGTCGGTGAGCAGCACCGATTTGCGCGCGCGATCGATCGCCTTGGCGCCGACGCCGAGGATCAGCTCGCATTTCGCTTCGGTGTAGAACGCGTCCGGCTTCAGAAACAGCCGCTCGCGCTCGAGCGCGCCGGAGAGATAGGCCTTTGACAGCGGCGGACGCTGATAAGGCGCCAAAGGCTCGTCGCCCACCATGGCGATGCTGCCCGCAAAGCCCTCCGCCCGGAGCGTGGCCACGGCCTGCGCGCCGGCTTGTCCGGCGCCGATGATGACAATGCGTTCCGACATGCCCTATCCGGAAAAGCCCCAGTCCGGGCGGGCAACATGTCGGACGCGCCCCCCGGAATCAACGGAAAATCCCCGCTTCCGGCCGGACGCCCTCCCGGGCTACAAGTGCCTCGAATGGATGAAGATTCCCAAGCTTTCGGGCGCGAAACGATGCTGCACGGTCACGCCGACACCGAAGCTCTCGGCGCGCGCATTGCCGCAGGCTTGCGGCTGGGCACAGCCGTGGCTCTGGAGGGCGATCTGGGCGCGGGCAAGACGGTGCTGGCGCGCGCCATCCTGCGTGCGTTGGGCGTCAAGGAAGACGTGCCGAGTCCGACCTTCACTCTCGTGCAATCCTACGAGACGCCCACGCTCGCCGTGCGCCACTACGATCTCTATCGCATCGAGGATGCGGCCGAGATGGAGGAACTGGGCCTCGAAGAAGCGCTGGACCAAGGCGCCGCGCTGATCGAATGGCCGGAGCGCGCGCCAGCTTACATTCCGGACGATGCGCTGCATGTGCGGCTGGAAATCGAGCGCGAGAATGTGCGACGGGCAACGATGCGAGGCCCGCGACGGTGGGCAGAGATTCTTGCCGGCGAAATGAAATGACAATGAGATTCCTGAAAATACAGTCGCGCCTTCGTTCCTCCTCACCCGCTTGCGGGGGAGGTGGATTGCGCGCGACAGCGCGCGAGACGGAGGGGGCATCGCCGCGCCTCCCCCCTTCGGCCGACTACGTCGGCCACTTCCCCCGCGCGCGGTGGAAGAGGAAGCGCGCATCATGACCGATCGCGCCGGCGAAATGCATGATTTCCTGAAAAGCGTCGGCTGGAGCGGTGCGGAATTACATCCGCTGCCAGGCGATGCTTCGACGCGGCGTTATGTGCGCGCTTCGCTGAACGGCCGCAAAGCGATGGTGATGGATCAGCCGCAAGGCGCGGAAACTCCCGCAAGTCCACCCGGCGCCACGGAAGAGCAACGTCGTGCAATGGGCTACAACGCGATCGCGCGACTTGCCGGCGCCGATGTCGGACGCTTCGTCGCAACAGCGGAGTTTTTGCGCGCACGCGGCCTCAGCGCGCCGCAGATTTACGCCGCCGACACAAAAAATGGTTTCGCGCTGATCGAGGATCTCGGCGACGGGCTTTACGCGGATGTCCTCTCGCAAGGCGGCGACGAACGTGCGCTGTACGGCGCGGCGATCGACGCGCTGGCGATTATCCATGCCGAGGCGGCTCCGGCGATGCTGCCGTCCGACAAGCCTCTGCATGCCTATGACGGTGTCGCGCTCGTTGCCGAAACCGATCTGATGACGAAATGGTTCATGCCGGTGGCTCTCGGCCGCAACGCGAGTGAGGCGGAAGTCTCCGAGCATCGCGCGCTGTGGCGCGAAGCGCTTGCGCCGGTGCTCGCATCGCCGACCGTATTCGTGCATCGCGACTATCACGCCCAAAACCTGATCTGGCTGCCGGAGCGCGACGGCGTCGCGCGCGCGGGCATGATCGATTTCCAGGACGCCGTGGCAGGTGCGCGCAGCTACGATTTGATTTCGCTGGTCGAGGATGCGCGCCGCGACGTGGAGCCGGCGCTCGCCGGAGCGATGACGACGCGCTATCTCGATATCATGCGGGCACAGGGCCGGCCGCTCGATGCGGATTCGTATCGCGCCGAGATGGCTGTGATGGCTGCCCAGCGCAATACCAAGATCGCGGGGATTTTCGCGCGCCTCTACAAGCGCGACGGCAAACCGCGCTATCTCGCCTATTTGCCGCGCGTCTGGGGCTATCTGAACCGCGATCTCGAGCACCCGGCACTCGGCCTGCTCAAAGCATGGTATGAACGCGTGATTCCGCGCGAGGCACGCGGCGATCCGATGGATAAGGGAATCTCCGCTTGAGCGTCAAAGGCCCGACCCGCGCGATGATCCTGGCGGCCGGCCTCGGCACGCGGATGCGCCCGCTCACCAACGACCGGCCCAAGCCGCTCATTGCAGTGCGCGGCAAGGCGCTCATCGATCACGCGATCGACCGGCTGGTGGCGGCAGGTGTCACGCTGATCGTAGTCAACGTGCACTACCGCGCCGACATGCTGCGCGAACATCTCGCCAAACGTCATGACGTGGAAATCCGCGTCTCCGAGGAGAAGGACGAGCTCCTGAACACGGGCGGCGGCATATTCCACATGTTGCCGCATTTCGAGGGCGAATCATTCTTCGTCCACAATTCGGATTCGATCTGGGTCGAAGGCTACGGTCATGCGCTCGATCGAATGAAAGCGCGCTGGGACCCGGAGAAAATGGACAGTCTGTTGCTGATGGCATCGCTCGTGACGGCGATCGGCTATGAGGGCCCAGGAGATTTTATGATGGATGCGAACGGCCGATTGTCGCGCGTTCCGGAGAAATACATTTCCTCGTTCGCCTATCCCGGCGTCTACATCCTCAATCCGCGCCTGTTCGACGGCTGCAAGCCCGGCTCGTTTTCCATCAATCCGCTGTGGGATCGCAGCATCGAGGCCGGACGGCTCTATGGCATTCGGCTCGACGGCGTGTGGATCCATGCCGGCACGCCCGAAGCGGTGAAGGAAGCCGAAGCATTTCTTGCCGA
>JBEKDC010000422.1:0-2987 GCA_050014535.1 Rhizomicrobium sp. | reverse complement strand
TATTACCCACCACATATTGTGGCTTAAGCTCCGGCCAAAAAGCCGCGAGTCAAGCGGGGTTTCAGAATCGTGCAAAAAAATTTTTCACCTTGATGACGGTTCCGGTTTTTGTGGATATCGCCTGGCGACCGTCGCACCCCCTAAAATTCGTCGACCATGCGCCACTGCGTTGCGTGGTGCGGGCACAATGAGGCACTTATAGTGCCCTCGAATCCCACGCTAGGCCGCATCGATGATGTCCCTGCTGCGAATGATGTTCATCTGGTGGCGCGGCGCCACGCCGGGGACCATGATGACGACGTGGTTCTCGGGCCACGCGGTGGGCACCGACAAATTCGGCAATCGCTACTACCAGAACAAAACGGGCGTTCGCCGCTGGGTGATCTACAACGGCACGGTCGAAGCCTCGCGCGTTCCGCCGGAGTGGCATGGCTGGCTGCACCACACCTTCAAGGAGCCGCCGACCGTCGCGCCGCTGACTCCGAAGTCCTGGGGGCTGGAGCACCAGCCGAACCTGACCGGTACGGACGGCGCCTATCATCCCGAAGGAAGCCTGGCAGCCAAGGGCGAACGTCCGCCGGCGACGGGAGATTACCAGGCCTGGAAACCGGAATAGGACTGTCATGCAAAACAACACAGTCGAAACATTGATCGGCGCCATCGTCGTGGTGGTCGCGGCCGCATTTCTGTTTTTCGCTTATACGACCACGGGCACCGGAAGCATCGGCGGTTACGACGTCAAGGCGCGGTTCTCGAGCGCGGACGGCATCGTCACCGGCACGGATGTGCGCCTGCATGGAATCAAGGTCGGCACGGTTTCAAGTCTCGTACTCGATCCGAAAAGCTATGCCGCGATCGTTCACCTGAACATCCACAATGACGTTCCGGTACCGGACGATTCGTCGATCAAGATCACGTCGGCTGGCCTGTTGGGCAGCTCCTATCTCGCCATTCAGCCGGGCGGCAGCGACAAGATGCTGACGGCCGGCGGAGAGATCACCAATACGCAAGGGTCGGTCGATTTCATGAGCCTGATCGCGCGTGCGATCTACGGCAATACTTCGGGAAGCAAATGACCATGTGGCGGCGTATTTCCTTTGCGGCGGCGAGTCTCGCACTGCTCGCGCTTCCGGCCTGGAGCCAGGACGACAGCGTGACGCTCGATATGCCGGGCTCGACACATGTGCTGTCGGTTGCGGATGCGATCCCCGGCAAGGACGGCGTCAAGCGCGAAGTCGTGCTCAAGGGGCTCGACAAGATCACGGGCAGGGCGGTCAACATCTACGCGCCGATCGGCGTGCCCGTGAGATACGCCACGCTCACGATCACAGCGCGCTATTGCTATTCGACGCCGCAGATCGAGACACCCGAGACGACGGCCTTCGTCCAGATCGAGGACGAGCGCCCCGACCAGCCGCAGCGCAAGGCGTTCTCCGGCTGGATGCTGGCGTCGAGTCCGTCGCTCAACGGCATGCAACACCCGATCTACGACGTCTGGGTGATCAGCTGCATCACCAACCAGCCGGGCCAGGTCGCCCCGGCAGTGGCATCGACGGCGCCTGTCAAGGTCGCGTCACCGGATGCAGGCGCCAAGGAACAGCTGCCTACATTGCCCGACGGCGCGGGGCAGTAAGTTTTTGGAATAATTGCGTCCTGCGACGAAGTCCGCAGCTGTCGATGGACCGCGGGCGTCCTCGCCCGCTTGAAATGTGACGTTTGCGCTGGAGCGGGTCTGCCTGCGCGCAGCTTAGCTTCGCTCCGACAGATGCGGGCGAGGACGCCCGCGGTCCATGAACATCGGCGCGTGTGGCAACCGGTCTATGATGCGTCGGCGATCTGCTGCATCGCGGTCGTGCCCGTAAATCTCGTTTCGTCCGTAGGCAATATGGCATTTCGCGCAATCGCGTCGGCAAGCCGCTTCAAATATTCGTCCCGCGGAATCTCGACGGCGCCGAAGCGCGCGAGATGGCCGGTGAGGAATTGCGTGTCGAGCAGCGCAAAGCCGCCTTTGATCATGCGCGCCACGAGATGGACCAGCGCCACCTTGCTCGCGTCGCGCTCGCGCGAAAACATGCTCTCGCCGAAGAAGGCCGAGCCCAGGCGCACGCCGTAGAGGCCACCGACCAGTTTTCCGTCCCGGCGGCATTCGACGCTGTGCGCGTGGCCGATGCGGTGCAGCTCCGTATAGACGGTGGCGATCTCGGCGTTGATCCAGCTTTCGTCGCGGCCCGGTGCGGGCTCGGCGCAGGCGCGGATCACTTCGGCGAAAGCCGTGTCAACGGTGACCTCAAACCGGTCGCTGCGGACGGTGCGCGCGAGGCGATGGGGTACATGAAAGCGATCAAGCGGAATGATGCCGCGACTTTCCGGCGAGACCCAGAAGAGCAGCGGATCGTCGCGCCGCTCCGCCATGGGAAACACGCCCTGCGCATAGGCGCGCAGCAACAATTCAGGCGTGAGCCGCGTCGAACCATGCATCGTGTCAACCTCCCTCGCGTTGTCGCGCAACGCGAGCGCGAATGCATGGTTCGCCGCGAGCGGCTATTTTCTGTCGACGCTCCAGGGACCGGGTCCCGCGGTGGCGATAAACAGAAATACGAAGCAGAACAGAATCGCGGCGTCGCCCCCGTTCAAAGCGGGGAACGGGCTGCTCTTGAAATGGGCCACCCAATAGGCAACCGCCATCTCGCCTGAACAGATGAACGCGGCGACGCGGGTAAAAAGCCCGATGGTAATGAGAAAGCCGCCCACGAGTTCGATCGCGCCGGCGGCCATCAGGAACATCGGCAATGGATGATCGAACATCGGACTATTCGGAAAATGGAACAGCTTGGACATACCGTGCTCCAGGAAGAGCAGGCCAGCCACGATACGCAGGACGCTGAGGAGCTGGGGCTCCCACTTGGCAAGAAAGGTCATGGACATTTCCCCTGATCCGATTGTTGCCGCCAGTCTACCCCGAGTCGACCCGATCCGGCAGGCCGTCT
>JBEKDC010000421.1:0-2998 GCA_050014535.1 Rhizomicrobium sp. | reverse complement strand
ACGATGAAGCACAATCCGCGGCTCAACGAGAAGATGGCGCGGCTGCCGGGCTTCGGCGACGTCCATCCGCTTCAGCCGCAGCAGACCGTGCAGGGCGCGCTCGAGCTGATCTCGCAATTGATGCGCTGGCTCACAATTCTCACCGGCATGCCCGCCGTGGCGATGAGCCCGAAGGCGGGTGCGCATGGCGAATTGTGCGGTTTGCTGACGATCCGCGCCGCGCTCGAAGCGCGGGGCGAAAAGCGTCCGCGTATTCTCGTGCCGTCGTCGGCACACGGCACCAACCCCGCCACAGCGGCGTTCGCCGGCTTCACGGTCGACGAAGTACCCGCGAAAGACGACGGCCATGTCGATGCCGATGCGCTGGAAGCGAAGCTCGGGCCCGATGTCGCCGCGATCATGCTCACCAATCCCAACACCTGCGGCTTGTTCGAGCGCCGCATCCGCGAGATTGCGGACGCCGTACATGCGGCCGGCGCCTATTTCTATTGCGACGGCGCGAATTTCAACGCGATCGCGGGTCGCGTGCGTCCCGGCGATCTGGGCGTCGATGCGATGCACATCAATCTGCACAAGACGTTCTCCACGCCGCATGGCGGCGGCGGGCCTGGCGCAGGCCCCGTCGTGCTCTCCGCGGCGCTTGCGCCTTTCGCACCGCTGCCGCTGCTGGTGCATGACGCGAAAGGATTTCGCTTCATCGAAGACCGCGCGGCTGCGCCGGAAGGCGCGAAGCCGTTTGGTCGCCTGTCGGCGTTTCACGGCCAGATGGGCATGTTCGTGCGCGCGCTCGCCTATATGCTGAGCCATGGCGCCGACGGCGTGCGGCAGGCGTCCGAAGATGCGGTGCTGTCGGCCAATTACATTCTCGCCTCGCTCGGCGATGTGATGAGCGCGCCGTTCGGCGGACCCTGCATGCATGAAGCGCTGTTCGACGATTCCTTCCTCGAAGGCACGGGCGTCACCACGCTCGATTTCGCCAAGGCGATGATCGATGAAGGCTTCCATCCGATGACCATGTATTTCCCGCTCGTCGTCCACGGCGCGATGCTGATCGAGCCCACGGAATCCGAATCGAAGGAAAGCCTGGACCAGTTCATCCATGTGCTGCGCGAACTCGCCAAGGAAGCGAAAGCCGGCAAGCGCGAACGATTCGAAGGTGCGCCGCATCTCGCACCGCGCCGGCGGCTTGATGAGACTGCTGCGGCCCGCAAACCCGTATTGCGCTGGAAGCCCAAGGATTTGCCGCAGGCCGCGGAGTAGCACGGTATCGAATGTCATCCGACATTCATAAAGGGCTAACCAACATAGGTTGGCCTCCGATCGCGTATGATTCTTCGGCTGCGAACTCGACGCGCGAGGGTCCAAGTCTTACAATGCCGTTCGGGTGTTCGGGCAAAGGGACTCATCACATGACGAAGTCACAATTCGTGGCGCGCGCGCTGCGCGTCGGTACGGTCGCAGCCGCTTTCTGCGCGGTGTTTGCGGCAGGCAGCGTCGAGGCCCAGGTCAATGTTACGACCTATCATTACGACAATTACCGCACAGGCTGGAACCCGTCGGAGACGGTTCTGTCTCCCAACGCGGTGTTGGGCAAGGGTACCGGCGGCCTGACCTTCCAGATGACGAGTTTCACTGCGCTCAACGATCAGGTCGATGCGCAGCCGCTGATCCTGACCGGGCAGACCATCTCCGGCCAGGGCGTCCACGACGTCGTCTATGTGGCAACCGAAAGCAACACGATCTATGCGCTGGACGCCAATACCGGCGCGATCCTGCTGCATCGAACGCTGGGCACTCCCGTTCCAGAATCTGCTTTGCCCGGTGGCTGCAACAACAATGCGTCCAATGTCGGCATCGGCAGTACGCCGGTAATCGATGTGCCGAACGGCACCATGTATGTTACCGAGTTTTACTACGCGAATGGTACGACGCCGGCTTACCGGATTCACGCGCTCGATGTGTCGACGTTGAAGGACATCGTAACGTCGGTCCCGATCAGGGCCTCGGCGAAGCTTACGAACGGCAAGACCTACCTGTTCAACGCCTCCGTCAGCCGCCAGCGATCCGCGCTGCTTCTGGCCAACGGCAATGTCTATGCCGGGTTCGCGAGCTATTGCGACATCGCGGCCAATCAATCCCGCGGATGGGTGCTCGGTTGGCAGACGGGAACACTGACGCCTCTGCCGAGCAACGAGCTGAACAACCACCTCGCCACGTCGACCGACGATTTCTTCCTCACATCGGTGTGGATGTCGGGCTATGGGCTCGCGTCCGGCGGTCCCAATGGCGATATCTATTTCGTGACGGGAAATTCCGACTATAGCGGCGACTCGTTTAATGCAACGACCAACATCGCCGAAAGCGTGGTGCAGATTTCACCCGATCTGTCGACGGTGCTGAGCGTCTTTACGCCCGACGATTGGAGCCAACTCGACAATTACGATGAAGATTTCGGCTCGGGCGGCGCGCTGTTGCTGCCGCCGCAGCCGGGACAAGCATCGGACCTGTTGGTCGCGGCTGGTAAGGAAGGGAACATGTTCTTCCTCAACGCCGACAATCTCAACAACAACACAACCGGCCCAAACCGGATTCTGGGAACCTATTACATCGGTGGTTGCTGGTGCGGCGAATCATATTACGGTACGAGCGACGGCACGGGCCGCATCGTGGCAAGCGGCAACAACAATGTCAGCATCTGGAGGATCGTGACCGGTTCCAAGCCGAAGCTTGTCAACACGATCACGACGAACGGCATCAGCGGCAGCCAGGATCCCGGATTTTTCACATCCGTTTCCACCAATGGAACGGTGGGCAAGAACCCTGTGATCTGGGCCGTGGGCCGTGCGGATGGGAGCTCGAACGAGTACATCTCGCTCAACGCGTTCAACGCCTTGACCGGCGCCAATATATTCACTGCCAATGCCGGAACATGGCCCAATACGGGCGGCAATGCCAACATCGTGCCCGTGGTTGCGAACGGAAAGGTCTATGTCGCGAG
>JBEKDC010000420.1:0-2998 GCA_050014535.1 Rhizomicrobium sp. | reverse complement strand
GTTCTCATTGACAGCAATATGCCCATCACGGTATTAATGTCAACTGTAATGGTTCTAATTAAACCAGAATCGGATAGGTTTCCATGAACAATCTTTCGAAACTCCGCCATGAGCGCGGCATGTCCCAGCAGGCTCTGGCCGAAAAACTGGGCACCACGGCCGTTTCGATCGGGCGCTACGAGCGCGAAGATCAGCGCCTGAGCCTCCCCTTGCTCCGGCGACTGGCGAAAATCTTCGATGTCGGAATCACCGAAATCGCGGGCGACGCGTGGCAAAGCCCCGATCATTTTTCCGTCCCGATGTTCGACTTGCGCGCCGCGGCCGGCGCAGGCGCGCTCGCCGCCGAAGCCGCGCCGAGCGGACATCTTCTGTTCCAGGAGCAATGGCTCAAGAAGAAATCGGGCAATGTGAGCGCGCTATTCGTGCTCGAAGTCTCAGGTGATTCGATGTGGGAGACGCTGCATGACGGCGATCACGCGCTGATCGACCCGTCGCAGAACAATCCGCGGCGCGAGGGCCTTTACGTGATCCGCATCGACGACATGCTGCAGGTCAAGCGCATCTCGATGCATCCGGTGAAAAAGGTTCTCACCGTCAAGTCCGACAATCCCGCCTACCCCACCTATGACAACATCAAGCCCCAGGATATCGCGATGGTCGGTCGCGTGATCTGGATCGGGCGGAATATGGGGTGATCCTCCGTAGCTGAAAGGCCGGCGCATGGCGGACCCACGAAACATCATCGAAACGCGCTGTTGCATTGCCGGCGGCGGACCCGCCGGCATCATGCTGGGCTATCTTCTCGCGCGCGCGGGCATCGACGTCGTCGTACTGGAAAAATGGAAGGACTTCTTTCGCGATTTCCGCGGCGACACCGTGCATCCCTCCACCTTGCAGGTTTTGTATGAGCTGGGCCTGCTCGATCGCTTTCTCGCGCTGCCGCACGATGAAGCGCGCGAACTTTCGGGCGAAATCGGCGGCAAGAACGTCGTCCTGGCGGATTTCACGCATCTTCCCACACGCTGCAAATTCATTGCGCTAGTGCCCCAGTGGGACTTCCTCAACTTTCTTTCGGAAGAGGCGAAGGCGTTCACCGGCTTCCATCTGATGCTCGCAACCGAAGCGACCGGCCTCATCGTAGAACAAGGTCGCGTGTGCGGCGTCGAGGCAAAGGGTCCGGACGGCGAAATCGCGATTCTGTCCGAACTGACGATCGGCGCCGACGGCCGGCATTCCACCATTCGCGACAAGAGCGGCCTCGAAGGCCGATCCTTCGGTGCGCCCATGGATGTGCTGTGGTTCCGGCTTTCTCGGAAGGACGGCGACGTCTCGAACCCTCTGGGCAAGATGGAGCGCGGACGCGTGATCATCATGATTGCGCGCGGGACCTATTGGCAATGCGCCTGGCTGATCCGCAAAGGCGCCTTCGATGCGATTCGCGCGCGCGGGATCGATGCGTTTCGCGGCGACATCGCCATGATCGCACCCGAGTTTCGCGATCGGCTCGCCGAGCTCCAATCCTTCGACGATTTGAAGCTGCTGACGGTCGCCGTCGACCGCCTCACGCGCTGGCAGCGGCGCGGGCTCTTGTGCATCGGCGATGCAGCGCATGCGATGTCCCCGATCGGAGGCGTCGGAATCAATCTCGCAATCCAGGACGCGGTGGCGGCGGCCAATATTCTCGTGCCCGCGTTCCGCGCGGGCACGCCGGGATATGACGATCTGCGCGCGGTGCAGAAACGACGGAACTTCCCCACGCGCGCGACGCAATGGGCACAGGTGCTGATCCAGAATCGTATCATCGACCGCATTCTCGGGCGCGATGTCCATTTCGTCTTGCCCTGGCCGCTGCGTCTGTTTCGAATTTTTCCCCGGCTCAGACGCATTCCCGCGCGCCTTGTGGGCATAGGCGTCCGGCCCGAGCATCCCCGCATATTCACCACGGAGACGCGTCCATGAACACGACCTACAATCGCATTGCGGGACAGGGGCTGGAGCGCATCTCGGCGCTGAGCGACGGACTTTTCTCCATCGCGATGACGCTGCTGATATTCGACATCCGCGTGCCGCCTCTTGCGGGAATTCACAGCGAACAAGATCTGATCGCGGCGATCGCGGCGCTCGGCCCACGCTTTCTGATGTATCTAATGAGCTTTCTGACGCTGGGCATTTTCTGGGTCGGCTCCCAGACCCAGATCAGCTATTTCGCCCGCAGCGACCGCAACCTCGCCTGGATCCACATCTTGTTCCTCGCCGCAATTGCAATCATGCCGTTCTCCACCTCGCTGCTCGCGGAATTCATCACGTTTCGTACCGCGCTTCTGATCTATTGGGGCAACATTCTTCTCATCGGCATCGTGATCTACTGGAGTTGGATCTACGCGGAGCGCGCGGGATTGCTCAAAAAGGAAGCGACGGAAGCAGTCTCCAAAGCCGTAATCCGCCGCATCTACATAGGCCAGGCGCTTTACGCGCTGGGCGCGGCGCTGTGCATCTTCAACACCTATTGGAGCATCGGCTTCATCGTTCTGGTGCAGCTCAACTACGCCATCGCGCCGCGGATCGGCTTTCTGGAGAGGCTGTAGGACGAGCGCGCCGTCGACCTTAACCCATCCGGCACTTCCGGGGCTCCCGGCCGTTCTATCGACATAATCCGCGTGGTAGGATGCCCGCGGGCCGTGGGCGGGAGAACGACGATGAGTTGGATGTACTGGTTGGCGGCACCTTTGGCAGTCGGCGTGCTCGGCGTGCTGGTGCTCCTGATGGGCTTCGGTCACTTGTTCGGCGGCCGCGTGGGCCGGGCGACCGGCCATTTCGTCGGCGGCGCGCCGATGGCGGTCGTGGGTCTGGCTGCGGGCCTTCTCGGGCTCAACACGCAGACCTATTCGCGCCTCAGCCACGAAGGTCCCGTCGCGGAAGTAACGGTCAAGTCGCTCGATCCCGCAAATTCCCGCTATCTCGTGAGCGTCCATCGGCTGGACGGTTCGAACGCCACGCC
>JBEKDC010000419.1:0-5262 GCA_050014535.1 Rhizomicrobium sp. | reverse complement strand
CACCGCATCAACATCATCGACACGCCGGGCCACGTCGATTTCACCATCGAAGTCGAGCGCTCGATGCGCGTGCTGGACGGCGCCGTCGCCGTGTTCGATGCGGTTGCCGGCGTCGAGCCGCAATCCGAGACCGTGTGGCGTCAGGCCGACAAGTACAAGGTTCCGCGCATCTGTTTCGTCAACAAGATGGACCGCATGGGCGCGGACTTCCCGCGTTGCGTCGCAATGATGATCGACCGCCTCGGTACGCGGCCGATGGTCATGCAATGGCCGATCGGCGCGGAAGCCGATTTCAAAGGCATCGTCGACATCGTCCGCATGAAGGCGCTCATCTGGCACGAAGAGCAGCTCGGCGCGAAGTTCGACGAAGTCGAAATTCCTGACGACTTGAAGGCCAAGGCCGAAGAGCTGCACTTGCAACTCGTCGAAATGGCGGTCGAGGAAGACGAAGACGTGTTGGGCGCCTATCTCGACGGCAAGATGCCGAGCGAGGCGGAACTCAAGCGCTGCATCCGCAAAGGCGCCATCCAGTTCAAGTTCGTGCCGGTGCTGTGCGGCTCGGCGTTCAAGAACAAGGGCGTGCAGCCGTTGCTGGACGCCGTCATCGATTATCTGCCGTCGCCGCGCGACATTCCGCCGGTGAAGGGCATTGTTCCGGGCACAGACAAGGAAGTCGAACGGCCCGCCGACGACAAGGCGCCGTTCGCCGGCCTCGCGTTCAAGATCATGGACGACCCGTTCGTGGGTTCGATCACGTTTGTGCGCATCTATTCGGGCACCGTAACGAGCGGCACGGGCGTGCTCAATTCGGTCAAGGACAAGAGCGAGCGCGTCGGCCGCATGCTGCTGATGCACGCCAATGATCGCGTCGACATCAAGGAAGCGTTTGCCGGCGACATCGTCGCGTTCGCGAGCCTCAAGATCAGCACGACCGGCGAGACGCTCTGCGATCCCAACAATCCGGTGATCCTGGAGCGCATGGAGTTTCCCGATCCGGTCATCGAGGTCGCGATCGAGCCCAAGACCAAGGCCGACCAGGAAAAGATGGGCATGGCGCTCAATCGCCTGGCGCAGGAAGATCCGTCCTTCCGCGTGTCGACCGATCAGGAATCCGGCCAGACCATCCTCAAGGGGATGGGCGAGCTCCATCTGGAGATCAAGGTCGACATCCTTCGCCGCACCTACAAGGTGGATGCCAATGTCGGCGCGCCGCAGGTGGCCTATCGCGAAACGCTGTCGCGTCCGGTGACCGTCAAATACACCCACAAGAAGCAGACCGGCGGCTCGGGCCAGTTCGCCGAAGTGACGATCGACTTCAAGCCGCTGCCCCCGGGCTCCGGATTCGTGTTCGAGAACGACGTCGTCGGCGGCTCCATCCCGAAGGAATTCATTCCGTCGGTGGAAAAAGGCATCAAGGCGCAGAAGGAAAGCGGTCTGCTCGCGGGCTTCCCGGTCATCGACTTCCAGGCGAAGTTGATCGACGGCAAGTACCACGAAGTCGACTCGAACGCGCTCACCTTCGACATCGCGGCGCGCGCGGCGTTCCGCGAGCTCGCCTCGAAAGGCGCAGTGAAGCTGCTCGAGCCGATCATGAAGGTGGAAGTGGTGACGCCGGACGATTTTCTGGGCGGCGTCATCGGCGATCTCAATTCGCGGCGCGGCCAGGTGCACGGCACCGACACACGCGGCAACGCGCAAGTGGTCACCGCGATGGTGCCGCTCGCGAACATGTTCGGGTACATCAATACGTTGCGGTCGATGTCGCAGGGCCGCGCGCAATACAGCATGCAATTCGACCACTACGAGCAGGTTCCGCAGGCGATCGCGGACGAAATCAAAAAGAAGTAGCCTAACTAACCGTCAGATACGGAGACAAGACCATGGGTAAAGCGAAGTTTGAGCGGAACAAGCCGCATTGCAATATCGGGACGATCGGACATGTCGACCATGGCAAGACGTCGCTGACGGCTGCGATCACGAAGGTGCTGGCCGAAACCGGCGGCGCCACGTTCACCGCCTACGACCAGATCGACAAGGCGCCGGAAGAGAAGGCGCGCGGCATTACGATCTCGACGGCGCACGTCGAATACGAGACGAAGAACCGCCACTACGCCCATGTCGACTGCCCGGGGCACGCGGACTACGTGAAGAACATGATCACGGGTGCCGCACAGATGGACGGCGCAATCCTGGTCGTGTCGGCCGCCGACGGTCCGATGCCTCAGACCCGCGAGCACATCCTGCTCGCCTATCAGGTCGGCGTGCCCGCGATGGTCGTCTACATGAACAAGGTGGACATGGTCGACGATCCAGAGCTTCTCGATCTCGTCGAGCTCGAAGTGCGCGAGTTGCTCACCTCCTACAAATTTCCCGGCGACACGATCCCGATTATTCGCGGTTCGGCGCTCTGCGCGCTCGAAGGCAAGAGCCCGGAAATGGGTCATGACTCGATCCTCAAGCTCATGGAAGCGGTGGACTCCTTCATTCCGCAGCCCGAGCGTCCCAAGGACCAGCCGTTCCTGATGCCGATCGAAGACGTGTTCTCGATCTCGGGCCGCGGCACGGTCGTGACCGGCCGTATCGAACGCGGCGTCGTGAAGGTCGGCGAGGAAGTCGAGATCATCGGCATCAAGCCGACGTCGAAGACGACCGTCACCGGCGTCGAAATGTTCCGCAAGCTGCTCGACCAGGGAGAGGCCGGCGACAACGTCGGTTGCCTGCTGCGCGGCGTGGAGCGTGAGGGTGTGGAGCGCGGTCAGGTGCTGGCGAAGCCCGGCAGCGTGACGCCGCACACCAACTTCATGGCGGAAGCCTACATCCTGACGAAGGAAGAGGGCGGCCGTCACACGCCGTTCTACTTCCGCACCACCGACGTGACGGGAATCGTCAAGCTTCCCGAAGGCACGGAAATGGTGATGCCGGGCGACAACATCTCGATCGAAGTGGAACTGATCGTTCCGATCGCGATGGAAGAAAAGCTGCGCTTCGCGATCCGCGAAGGCGGCCGCACGGTCGGCGCCGGCGTCGTCGCAAAGATCCTCAAATAAGTCGAAGCGGCGGCCGAGAGTCGTATTGGAGAATAAAATGCAAGGTCAGAATATCCGGATACGGCTCAAGGCCTTCGATCACCGCATTCTCGACAATTCGACGCGGGAAATCGTGAACACGGCTAAGCGCACCGGCGCACAGGTACGGGGACCGATCCCGTTGCCGACCGGCATCGAGCGCTTCACCGTGAACCGCTCTCCGCACGTGGACAAGAAAAGCCGCGAACAGTTCGAAATCAGGACGCACAAACGTCTTCTCGACATCATCGATCCCACCCCGCAGACCGTCGACGCTCTCATGAAGCTCGACCTGGCGGCCGGCGTCGACGTCGAGATCAAGCTTTAAGGAGTAAACGCGCGATGCGCACTGGCGTCATCACGCAGAAGATCGGCATGACCCGCCTCTTTTTAGAGGACGGACGTCATGTGCCCGTCACGGTCCTGAAGCTCGATGGCTGTCAGGTCGTGGCGACGCGCACCGAGGAAACGGACGGCTATTCGGCCGTTCAGCTCGGTTCCGGCTTTGCGAAGACGAAGAGGCTTACCAAGGCCGACCGCGGACGTTTCGCGGCCGCTGAAGTCGAGCCGAAAAAGAAGCTCGCGGAATTCCGCGTCGATGCGGCGAACCTGCTCGATGTGGGCGACCTGATCCTGGCCGACCATTTCGTGCCCGGCCAGCTGGTCGACGTGACGGGCATCACGATCGGTCGCGGATTCACCGGCGCGATGAAGCGCTGGAACTTCCGCGGACTGGAAGCGAGCCACGGCGTGTCGATCTCGCATCGTTCGCTGGGCGGCACGGGCGGCCGGCAAGATCCCGGTCGTACGTTCAAAAACAAGAAGATGCACGGCCATTACGGCGTGGATCGGGTGACGACGCAGAATCTCGAAGTGGCGAAAGTCGATGTCGAGCGCGGCCTCATCATGGTCAAGGGCGCAGTGCCGGGCAGCAAGGGCGGCTGGGTGATGATCCGCGACGCGGCGAAGTTTCCGCGGCCGAAGGAAGCGCCCATGCCGGCTTCGGTCAAGAAGTCCGAAAAACATGCCAAGGCCGACGAGCCGGCGAAGGCGGACCCGCCTACGCAAGGTGCTTCGGCGGGCGAGAGCGGGCTAACCAAGTCCGCCGTAGCTTTAGCGAAGGCGGAGGGCTGAACGTGAAGTCGAAGGTCCTCAATCTGGATGCCTCGGACGCGGGCGAGATCGAATTGAACGATTCGATTTTCGGCCTCGAACCGCGCGAGGATTTGATCCAGCGTGTCGTCGTCTGGCAGCTCGCCAAACGCCGCGCCGGTACCCACAAGGTGCTCACTCGCGCCGAAGTGAACCGCACCAAGAAGAAGCTCTACGCCCAGAAGGGCACGGGTCAGGCGCGCCACGGCGCGCGTTCGGCGCCGTTGTTCGTCGGAGGAGCCAAGGCCATGGGCCCGGTGCAGCACAGCCATGAATTCGACCTGCCGAAGAAGGTGAAGGCGCTCGGTCTGCGTCATGCGCTGTCGGCGAAGGCGAAGGTCGGCGCGATCGTGATCATCGAGGATTCGAAGACGACCGCGATCAAGACCAACGATCTCGCCAAGCGTTTCGGCAAGCTCGGCTTCACGAGTGCGCTCGTGGTCGACGGCGAGTTCGACAAGAACTTCGCGCTCAGCGCGCGCAACCTTTCACACGTCTCGCTGCTGCCGGCGTCCGGCCTCAATGTTTACGACATCCTGAGGCGCGACAAGCTCGTGCTGACCAAGGCGGCCGTGAAGGCGATCGAGGAACGGCTGTCATGATCAATTATGACGTGATCCTTTCGCCGGTCATCACCGAAAAGGCGACCAAGCTCACCGAGGCCAACCAGGTGGTCTTCCGCGTGACCCTCGATGCGACGAAACCCAAGATCGCCAAGGCGGTCGAGGATTTGTTCAAGGTCAAGGTCAAAGCGGTGAATACGGTGCGCGTGAAGGGCAAGAAGAAGCTGTTCCGCGGCCAGAAATTCAAGCGCAGCGACTTCAAGAAAGCGATCGTGACCCTGCAAGAGGGTTACCAGATCGACATCACGACGGGGCTCTGACAATGGCGCTCAAACAATACAAGCCAACGACGCCGGGCCAACGCCAGTTGGTGCTGATCGATCGTTCGCAGCTTCACAAAGGCGCCCCGGTCAAGAGCCTGACCGAGGGACAATCGCGCCATGGCGGCCGCAACAATACCGGTCGCGTCACCGTGCGATGGC
>JBEKDC010000418.1:0-3014 GCA_050014535.1 Rhizomicrobium sp. | reverse complement strand
GGCGGGCTCACGCAGGAAGAAGCGCGCGTGCTCAACCAGGAACTCGGCCGCATCCAGGCGCGGGTGGCGCTCGCCTCGTTCGGCATTTGGATGCTGGGTCCGGTCCTTCTGGAATACGGCAACGAAGAGCAGAAGCGCGAGCATCTGCCCAAGATCGTGCGCGGCGAGATCCGCTGGTGCCAAGGCTATTCCGAACCGGGCGCGGGCTCCGATCTCGCGAGCCTGCGCACGCGCTGCGAAGACAAGGGCGATCACTTCCTCATCAACGGCCAGAAGATCTGGACGTCTTACGCAAATCATGCCGACTGGATCTTCTGCCTCGTGCGCACCGACACGACGAAGAAGCACGAAGGCATATCGTTCATCCTGTTCGACATGACGACTCCCGGCATAGAGCCGCGGCCCATCAAGCTGATTTCCGGCAATTCGCCGTTCTGCGAAACCTTTTTCAGCGACGTGAAGGTGCCGAAGGCCAATCTCGTGGGTCGGCTGAATGGCGGCTGGGAAATCGCCAAGCGCCTGCTGCAATTCGAACGTCAGAGCATTTCGTCGGGCACGCTGGGCAGTTCCGCAGGTGTGGAAGTCGAGGACGTTGCGAAAGCCTATGTGGGTGAAGAGGACGGCCGAATCGCAGATCCCGATCTGCGTTCGCGCATTGCGCAACACCGCATGGAGGCGCGCGCCTTCGCGCTCACTATCCGCCGCGTGGAGGAAGAAGCGAAGGCAGGCCGCAATGTGGGACCTGCGACGTCGATTCTCAAATACGAGATGGCGAAGCTCAACCAGGACCGTTGCGAGTTGATGGTCGAAGCGCTAGGCACGCAGGGTCTCGGCTGGGAAGGCGACGGCTTCAATCCGCGCGAAATCGCGGCGACGCGAGGCTGGCTGCGCTCCAAGGGCAATTCGATCGAAGGCGGCACGTCGGAGGTCAACCTCAATGTTGTCGCCAAGCGCGTGCTGGGGTTGCTCGATCATCAATAGATTTGGATAAGCGCCGTCGATAGAACGGCGAAGCTGGGAGAAACACATGTCTGCTGCAGAATCGCTCGATACCGGGCTCGAATCGTTTCGCGCGGACGCGCGGGACTGGCTGGAGAAGAATTTTCCGCCGTCGCTCGCCAATGTCGATGTGGCGATGGCGAGCGCGATGGCCGGCATCAAGCCTTCCGGCAACGCCGGGCTTTGGCAGACGCGCATGGGAGAGAAAGGCTGGGGCACGCCGACCTGGCCGAAGCAGTATGGCGGCGGTGGTCTATCGCCCCAGGAGGCGCGTGTCCTTACCCAGGAGATGAACCGCGTCGGCGCTAAGAATCCCATCGGCGGCATGGGCGTGATGATGTTCGGCCCCACTTTGCTCGAATACGGCAATGAAGAGCAGAAATCCCGTCACGTTCCCGGAATCGTCACGGGCCAGATCCGCTGGTGCCAGGGTTATTCCGAGCCGAACGCAGGCTCCGATCTCGCGGCGTTGCGTACGCAGGCTGTCGACATGGGCGATCATTTTCTCGTCAACGGCCAGAAAATCTGGACCAGCGGCGCGCAATTTGCCGATTGGTGTTTCTGCCTGGTTCGCACGGACAACACGAAGAAGCACGATGGCATTTCCTTCCTGCTGATCGACATGCGCTCTCCCGGCATCGAAGTTAGGCCGATCAAATTGATTTCGGGGTTTTCGCCGTTCTGCGAAACCTTCTTCACCGACGTGAAGGTGCCCAAGGAAAACCTGATGGGGCCGCTCAACGGCGGCTGGACCATCGGCAAACGTCTGCTGCAGTTCGAACGCGCGGGCCTCGGCTCGGGCGGAGGAAGCGCCGGCCGTGGCGGTGATGCGCGCGGGCTCGATCAGATTGCCAAGGATTATGTCGGGGTCGACGAGAAGGGCCGGATCGCCGACCCCGACCTGCGCGCCCGCGTCACACAACACCAGATGGATGCGAAAGCCTTTGCGCTCACCATTCAGCGCGCGCAGGCCGAAGCGAAATCGAACATGAACCCCAGCGCCGTGACTTCCATCATGAAAAATGCGGGCTCTCGCCTGCAGCAGGATCGCGCGGAGCTGCTGCTCGAAATCATGGGCCACCAGGGACTGGGTTGGGAAGGCGAAGGCTTTGCCGGCGACGAAATTGCGGCGACACGCGCCTGGCTCGGCGGCAAAGCCGTCACGATCTATGGCGGCACTTACGAGATTCAAAACAACATCATCGCCAAGCGAATCCTTGGCTTGCTCGATCATCAATAAAGACCGGTGGGAAACGAAAATGGCAATCCTGAACGAAGAACAAACCATGCTGCGCGATGCGGCGAAGTCGTGGGTGAGCGAGAAATCGCCCGTCACCGCGTTCCGCAAGTTGCGCGACAGCGGTAATGCCGACGGATTCGACCGGGCGGCCTGGGCCGAAATGGTGGAGATGGGCTGGGCCGGAATCCTAATCCCGGAAGAATTCGGCGGCTCGGGTCTCGACTATCTGACGCTGGGCCTCGTGCTTGAAGAGACCGGCCGCACCTTGACCGCATCTCCGCTCGTGTCGTCGGCGCTGGTCGCGACGTCTGCGCTGCTGCTGGGTGGCAATGACGCTCAGAAGAAGGAATGGTTGACAAAATTTGCCGGCGGCAAAGCGATCGGCACGCTCGCGCTCGACGAAGGACCGCATCACGCGCCTGCGAAAACGGCGCTGGCGGCCACGCGCGACGGCAAAGGCTGGAAGCTCTCGGGCAAAAAATCCTTCGTGCCGGACGGCGGCGCGGCCGATGTGATTGTTGTGGCCGCGCGCACCAGCGGCAAGCCGGGCGACACCAACGGTATCACGCTGTTTCTCGTGTCGGGCAACGCGCCGGGCCTCACCCGGCAGAAATTAAACGCCGTCGACAGCCGCGGCGCCGCGAACCTCACCTTCGAGAATGTTTCTGTGGGCGCAGACGCTGTGCTCGGCACTGTCGATCACGGTTTTTCCGTTCTCGATTCCGTTCTCGATCGAGCGCGTGCGGGTCTCGCCGCGGAGATGCTCGGTGCAGCA
>JBEKDC010000417.1:0-3017 GCA_050014535.1 Rhizomicrobium sp. | reverse complement strand
CTCCGTGGATTGGGCGAAACTGTTCGAGAGCATTAGCCTCGTTGACGACGTGCTGCTGTCGGGTAGCGATTTCGCGAGCATGGATTTCCCGACGCGTAATCTCTACCGCAGCGCGATTGAGGCGCTGGCACGCGGTTCAAAACTCACGGAACTGGAAATTGCACAAGCGGCCCTCGTCGCCGCCGCCGATCCAAAGCACCTTGCGGGGCAAAAGGATAACGGTCGGCGCGAGTGTGACCCCGGTTATCATTTGATCGCCGGCGGACGTCCCGCTTTCGAGCGGACAGTCAGATTTCAAGCTTCCATTTGGATTTGGCTTGTCCGTGCCGGTGCAAAGATGGGTATCAGCGGGTACATCGCCAGCGTCATCGCCGTCGCGGCGATTGTTTTGCTTGTACCACTGATTACGCTGGAAGAGCTGCGGCTCGGTGGGCGGCTGCTTAGTCTCCTGGCGGTTCTCGGAGCGCTCCCGTCGATGGATATGGCGGTCGCGCTCGTGAACTGGGTCGTGACGAACTGGTTCGGCACGACGATTTTGCCGGAGCTTGAACTCCGCGACGGCGTAACCTCGAATCTACGCACGATGGTTGCTGTTCCTACTCTGCTCACTACCCAAGCTGCCGTCGAGGAGCAAATCGAGCGTCTGGAAATTCACTATCTCGCCAGTCCGGAAGGCGATGTTCATTTCGCCCTGCTCTCGGATTGGATGGATGCCGCGACCGAGCATGAAGCAGGAGATGACGCCCTCCTCAATGCTGCCGCCGCGGGTATCGCTCGCTTGAATCGCCGTCATGGACCGGCGCAAGGGGGCGAACGCTTCCTCCTACTCCATCGTCGGCGAGTCTGGAACAACGGGCAGCAACAATGGATTGGATGGGAACGCAAGCGCGGCAAGCTTCACGAGTTGAACCGGTTGCTGCGCGGCGCGACCGATACGACATTCATGGCGATCGCGGACCAGCCGCCCGCGACGCCGTCTGGTGTCCGATACGTCATCACGCTCGACGGTGATACGCGACTACCCCGGGAAACCGTGCGCAGGCTCATCGGCAAGATGGCGCACCCGCTCAACTTGCCGCGATTTGATGCCGCCGGGCGCATCGTCGAGGGATACGCGGTGCTGCAACCGCGCATCACGCCCTCTCTGCCCGTCGGTCGTGAAGGCTCGCGCTTCCAGCGCATCTTCTCCAGCATGAGCGGCATCGATCCCTACGACTCGGCCGTGTCCGATCTATACCAGGATCTCTTCGGCGAAGGCTCCTATGCCGGCAAGGGTATTTACGACGTGGATGCGTTCGAAACTGCACTTAAGGGTCGCGTGCCGGAGAACACGCTTCTGAGCCACGATCTTTTCGAGGGAACCTTCGCTCGCGCCGGCCTGGCATCCGATATCGAGGTCGTTGACGAATTTCCGTCCCGCTATGTCGTCGCGGCGGCGCGCCAGCACCGCTGGGCACGCGGCGATTGGCAATTGCTGCCGTGGATTCTCGGCCACGGCGGCGCGTCCCCCGGCAAACAGGGTGAAAGCACGCTGCCGCCGATCGGCCGGTGGAAGATGCTCGATAATCTGCGACGGACCCTGTCCGCGCCGAGCTGCGTCCTAGCCTTCATAGTGGGTTGGACCCTGTCCTTGCATGCCGCAGCAATATGGACCGGTTTCATCCTATCGACGATCGCGGTACCAACGCTCCTCCCCGTTCTTGCGGCGATCGTACCGCGGCGCGCCCATATAACGGCGCAAAGTCACCTGCATGCCTTGGGGTCGGATCTTTGGCTCGCCTTGTCCCAGACCGCGCTGGCGGTGACATTCCTTGCACATCAAGCGTGGTCGATGGCCGATGCCATCGGCAGAACGCTGTTTCGTCTATTCATAAGCCGCCGGAATTTGCTCGAATGGGTCACGGCGGCTCAAGTTAAACGTAAGTCGCGGCTCCGCCTCGATGGTATCTATCGCCAGATGATGAGCAGCGTCGTCATTGGCATCGGAGCGGTGATCGTGGTTTGGCGCGCGGGCGGCGACGCGTGGCCCGTGATGGCGCCTGTTGTCGCGCTGTGGATCGCATCGCCTGCCATCGCTCGTTGGACCAGCCTCCCGCCAATCGCGGCCGGTCGCATCTCGGCATCGGCGGGGGACGCGCGCAGCTTGAGATCAGTCGCGCGCCGCACCTGGCGCTACTTCGAGACCTTCGTTACGGCGGCGGATCACATGTTGCCTCCTGATAATTTCCAGGAAGACCCGAAGCCCATACTCGCCCACCGCACATCACCCACCAATATCGGTCTCTATCTTCTTTCGGCTGTCAGCGCCCGCGATTTCGGATGGATGGGGACGACCGAGACTGTCGAACGCTTGGAAGCAACACTGGCAACGATGAGCAGCCTTCAGCGCTTTCGCGGACATTTCTACAATTGGTATGATACGAGAGATCTGCGTCCGCTGGATCCGCGATACATTTCGTCCGTGGATAGCGGCAATCTTGCCGGACATCTGATCGCCGTTGCCAATGCCTGCAGGGAGTGGATTGGCCACCCACTCGCACCGTCCCACCTGTTCACCGGAATCGAAGATGCCTTAAGCTTGGCGCGCGAGGCCATTCACGAACTTCCCGACGACCGGCGAACGGGGTTTATCACGCGGCACGAACTTGATGACGCGCTCGATGCGTTGGGCGCAGCGCTCGGTTCCGATCATTCATTGGAGACGGAATTGCTTGCGCGGCTGAAGGAACTCGCGCTTCGGGCCGCGACAGTGGTCGATATTGCGCAAACCCTGGCCGGCATTAGCGGGGACGAATCCTGCGCCGACATGCTGTTCTGGGCGTTGGCGATACAAAGAACGATCGACAGTCACATGCGTGATGCAGCGCAGACCGCGGAAATCGGCCAGGCGCTGAACCGCCGCCTGGCGGCGCTGGAGTCGAATGTCCGATCCGTCGCCGACGCGATGGAGTTCGGGTTCCTGCTCGATCCGGATCGCAAGCTTCTGTCGATCGGTTATCTCGTCCCGCAGGGCCATC
>JBEKDC010000416.1:0-3018 GCA_050014535.1 Rhizomicrobium sp. | reverse complement strand
AATCTCATGGCGGCAAACTATCGACGCAGCCGAATAAACCGTCCGGAACGATATTTTCGTTCACGCTTCCCGCGGAATCGCAAACCGGCAAGACGGCCTGATTTGCGCGCAAGCCATAGGTAGTTTTCCTAAGTGCGATTGCGAGCTACCGCTGCGTCGGCCCGTGATGCACATTCGGGCGAGAAGTGGCGCGCGGAACGGAACTTTCATGCCCGATGGGTGCGTTGAGAAGATCGCGGACATTCGCTCGCTCGCAGATTTTTTCCGGGGCATCGGCGAATCCACGGAACTCCAGGACTACCGAATCAAGATGTTTCAAACGGCGGCTCGCCTGATAGAAGCCGCCGAAACGTTAGCGGGCGGAGCGGCGGATCGGCCCACGGGCTGACCGCCGTGTCCGCGCCGCTCGCCGCGAAAAGCCGGCTCGGGGGCCGGCTTTTTGTTGCGCACTTCCTCGCGTAAGATCGTCCGCGTTGCCGATTGGGGCGCGCGATGCCGAACAGCAAAGCGATACTGGGATTTCGTCCGCATACCGGTTGGACGGTTGCCGTCTCGGTTGGCGGTTCGCTCGCGAATCCGAAAATCATCGACCGTTGCAGGATCGAATTCGGCCCGCCCGGCGAGGAGCGCTTCGTCTATCATCGCGCGGCAGAAGGACCGCATACGAAAGCGGCGGCATCCATCGCAAAAATTCGTTCGGCCACAGCGGTTCAGGCGACACGCGCGATTGAGAGTCTTCTGAGGGAGTTGAAAAACAAGGGGATTGCCGTGCACGCCGCGGCTGTGCCGACTTCACGCAAGCCGCTTCCCGAAAAACTCGACGACATCTTGTCCGCGCATTCACGCATCCACGCAGCCGAAGGCGCGTTCTATCGCGACATCGTTGCGGCGGCTTGCGCGGATGCAGGCCTCAAGGTTCATCGCGTGATCGAGCGCGAGCTTCCCGCGCTTGCGTCGGCGCTGCTGCCGGACGGAAAGCGCGGGCTCGACCCACGGCTGCGCGAGATGGGCGCGGCTCTCGGTCCGCCCTGGAGCGAAGATCAGAAGCTCGCAACGCTCGCGGCGTGGATTCACCTCGCGGAGAAGTAGACGACAGGTCGGGAAATCACCCCTGCTCCCGCTCCGTGATCTCCTCGATCATTTCCTTGCCTTCGGGGCTGTGCAGCCAGGATTCCGCCTTCTCCTGCGTCGGGAATTGCAGGGGAACGCGGTGCGGGCGCACCCGATCTGGAACGGGAATCAGAACTTCGAACGTGCCTTCGAACCGCATGTCCTTGGTGGGCGCCGCGAAGGGACCGGGCAATGCCTTGTTCTTTTTCATCGGACTAGCCTTTCTGTCAAAACTTACGCCGCGCGGCGCGATTGACCGCCGCGGCGGCGATTGCGGGCGCGATTGTGCTGGTTGTGCGGGCGATTTTCATGGCGTGCCGGCGCTGCGTCGGGCTTTTCGTCCGAAGAACGGCGAGTGCCGCCGATGACCGTCAGCTCCTGCTTCACCAGTCGTTCGATCGCCTTGAGCGAACCGCGCTCTGCCGGATCGCAGAACGCGATCGCAACGCCGCCGGCGCCGGCGCGCGCCGTGCGTCCGATGCGGTGGACATAGCTTTCCGCCACATCCGGAAGCTCGAAATTGATCACATGACTGATGCCATCGACATCGATGCCGCGAGCGGCGATATCTGTCGCCACCAGCACGCGCGATTGCCCGTTGCGGAAGCTTTCGAGCGCCCGCTGGCGCGCATTTTGCGATTTGTTGCCGTGAATCGCTTCGACGGCATGGCCGTTCTTTTCGAGCTGGTCGGCCACCTTGTTGGCGCCATGCTTGGTGCGGGTGAAGACGATCACGCGCGACATGGCGGGATCGCGCAGCAGATCCTGCAGCAACGCCCGCTTGTCCTTCGCTTCCACGAAGTAGACGCGCTGGTCGATATTGTCGGCGGCGATGGTCTTCGGCGAAATATCGACGCGAACGGGCTCGCGCAGGATTTCGCCCACGAGATGCACCACATCGCCCGGCATAGTGGCCGAGAACAGCATCGAATGACGCTTGGCCGGCAGATGACCGACGATGCGTCGCACGTCGCGGATGAATCCCATGTCGAACATGCGGTCGGCCTCGTCGACGACCAGCGTCGTCACCGCGCCGAGCCGCACGAATTTCTGATTGATCAGATCGAGCAGCCGGCCCGGCGTGGCGACGAGCACGTCGACACCGGAGCGCATCGCCGCCACCTGGCGGCTCTGATTGATACCGCCCAGAATGACGGCGTGGCGCAGTTTCAGATTGCGGCCATAGGACTGCAGGCTCTCGTGGATCTGGATCGCGAGTTCGCGCGTGGGCGCGAGGATCAGCGCGCGCACGCCATGCGGTGCGACCGGCGTTTTATCGGCTGCGAGCCGCTGCAGCAGCGGCAGGCCGAAAGCGGCCGTCTTGCCGGTACCCGTCTGGGCAAGGCCCAGCACATCGCGGCCGGCGAGCAGCAGCGGAATCGTCTGTTCCTGGATGGGGGTAGGATGGGTGTAGTTCTCGGTGGCGAGCGCGCGCAAAAGCGGCTCGGCGATGCCGAGGCTGGCAAAAGTCATATTGGTCACGTGTATTCCTTAAAGCACCAGTGCGGCGCGCAAATGCGCGCGCGTGTGGCGGCAAGTTGCCGTCTTCCACGCACATCTGGAGCGAACGGTATGTTGAAATCGTGCCTCGCCGTGACAGGCGCCAGTTGAACGGCAGCCGTCGTGCGACTGCGAGGATCACGGCGTATACGCCCCAATTGGTTACCAAGTCAACCCATGGGGATTGGGACTGTCTCAGTTTGAAGTTCCTGGGCCGCATAGTGGCCCGGGTACCCTCAGCCTTGAATAGTCGGCTGGTGACAAGCCCAGTCGCTTACGGAAGCGGCTTTGCAATTTTCGGAGACGTGCGGATTTGTATTCACTGCACATGATCCCACTCCAAACATCCCCCGTCGACCGATTGACCGCATAGGTACCAAACACCGCCGACCCGTCCGGGTCGGCGTC
>JBEKDC010000415.1:0-3020 GCA_050014535.1 Rhizomicrobium sp. | reverse complement strand
TCGGCGGCCAGCGCTTCGGCGAAATGGAAGTGTGGGCACTCGAGGCCTACGGCGCGGCTTACACGTTGCAGGAAATCCTGACCGTGAAATCCGACGACGTGGCCGGCCGTACGAAAGTCTACGAGGCGATCGTCCGCGGCGAAGATACGTTCGAAGCCGGTATCCCCGAAAGCTTCAACGTGCTCGTCAAGGAAATGCGTTCGCTCGGTCTGAACGTCGAACTTGTGAACGGGTGAGGCGGCAACGCCTCCCCGTGCTCCTCGAAAGGGAGTGACTGCCGAATGATAAATTCTCTCGAAGAGAGGACTGCATGAACCAGGAACTTTTGAACGTCTTCCAGACCGGCAAGGAAACTCCTGCCTTTGACCGGATTAAAATTTCGCTGGCCAGCCCGGATCAGATCCTGCGCTGGAGCCACGGCGAGATCAAAAAGCCCGAGACGATCAACTACCGCACCTTCAAGCCCGAGCGCGATGGGTTGTTCTGCGCGCGCATCTTCGGGCCCGTGAAGGATTACGAATGCCTGTGCGGCAAGTACAAGCGCATGAAGTACAAGGGCATCGTCTGCGAGAAGTGCGGCGTCGAAGTCACGGTGCAGAAAGTGCGCCGCGACCGCATGGGCCATATCGAGCTCGCGTCTCCCGTGGCGCACATCTGGTTCCTGAAGTCGCTGCCGTCGCGCATCGGCTTGATGCTGGACATGACGCTGAAGGATCTCGAGCGCGTCCTCTATTTCGAGAACTATGTCGTCATCGAGCCGGGCCTCACACCTCTCAAGGAGCGTCAGCTCCTCACGGAAGCCGAGTTCTACAAGGCGTCCGACGAATACGGCGAAGACAGCTTCACCGCCCAGATCGGCGCGGAAGCGATCCGTCATCTGCTGCAGGCGATCGATCTCGAGAAGCTGCGCGATCAGCTTCGCGTGGACATCGCGGCATCCAATGGCGGCGAGAAGCCCAAGAAGCTCGTCAAGCGGCTCAAGGTCGTCGAGGCCTTCATCGATTCCGGCAATCGCCCGGAATGGATGATCCTGACGGCCGTGCCGGTGATCCCGCCGGAACTGCGTCCGCTCGTGCCGCTCGACGGCGGCCGCTTTGCGACCTCGGACCTCAACGATCTCTATCGCCGCGTCATCAACCGCAACAACCGTCTCAAGCGATTGATCGAACTCAAGGCCCCCGACATCATCGTGCGCAACGAAAAGCGCATGTTGCAGGAATCGGTGGATGCGCTGTTCGACAACGGCCGCCGCGGCCGCGTGATCACGGGCGCCAACAAGCGTCCGCTCAAGTCGCTGTCCGATATGTTGAAGGGCAAGCAGGGCCGGTTCCGCCAGAACCTGCTCGGCAAGCGCGTCGACTATTCGGGCCGTTCGGTGATCGTGGTCGGTCCCGAACTCAAGCTGCAACAGTGCGGGTTGCCGAAGAAGATGGCGCTGGAGCTGTTCAAGCCGTTCATCTATTCGCGCCTGGAAGCGAAGGGCTTCTCGCAGACCGTCAAGCAGTCCAAGAAGCTGGTCGAGAAGGAAAAGCCGGAGGTCTGGGACATCCTCGAAGAGGTGATCCGCGAGCATCCCGTGCTGCTCAATCGCGCGCCTACCTTGCATCGTCTCGGCATCCAGGCTTTCGAGCCCGTGCTGATCGAAGGCAAGGCGATCCAGCTGCACCCGCTCGTCTGCACCGCGTTCAACGCGGACTTCGACGGCGACCAGATGGCGGTGCACGTGCCGCTGTCGCTGGAAGCGCAGCTCGAAGCGCGCGTGCTGATGATGTCGACCAACAACATCCTCAGCCCCGCCAACGGCAAGCCGATCATCGTGCCGACGCAGGATATCGTGCTCGGGCTCTATTACCTGACCCAGGAGCGCGAGAACGAGCCTGGCCAGGGAATGGTGTTCAACGATGCCGGCGAGATCGAACACGCGCTCTTCGCGAACGCGGTGACGCTGCACGCCAAGATCGAAGCGCGCTACAAGACGGTCGATGCCGACGGCAAGCCGATCACCAAGCGCGTGAAGTCCACTCCCGGCCGCATGATGGTCGCGGAAATCCTGCCGCGCCATCCGAAAGTCCCGTTCGAGCTGGTCAACCGTCTGCTGCGCAAGCAGGAAGTCAGCCACATCATCGATGAGGTCTATCGTCACTGCGGACAGAAAGAGACCGTTCTGTTCTGCGACGCGGTCATGACGCTCGGCTTCCGCGAGGCCTGCAAGGCGGGCATCTCGTTCGGCAAGGACGACATGGTCGTGCCGGCCTCCAAGACCAAGCTGATCGACGAGACGCGCCATCGCGTGCGCGAATACGAGCAGCAATATCTGGACGGTCTGACGACCGACAAGGAGAAGTACAACCTTGTCGTCGATGCCTGGTCGAAATGCACCGACCTGGTCGCGACCGAAATGATGAAGGAAATCTCCGAGCCGCGCGTCGATCCCAAGACCGGCCGCATCGAGGAGATGAACTCGATCTATATGATGTCGCATTCGGGCGCGCGCGGTTCGCCGCAGCAGATGAAGCAGCTCGCGGGAATGCGCGGCCTGATGGCGCGTCCGTCGGGTGAAATCATCGAGACGCCGATCCTTTCCAACTTCAAGGAAGGCTTGAGCGTGATGGAGTACTTCAACTCCACCCACGGCGCGCGCAAGGGCCTCGCGGACACGGCACTCAAAACGGCGAACTCGGGTTATCTCACCCGCCGCCTGGTGGACGTGGCAAACGACTGCATCATCACGACGGAAGATTGCGGCACCAAGCACGGCGTCACCGTGCAGGCCGAAATCGACGGCGGTCAGGTGGTGTCGTCGCTGAGCGAACGCATCCTCGGCCGCACCACGGCCGAAGACGTGAAGCATCCGGAGACGGGCGAAGTTCTGCTCCGTCGCGGACGCGAGGTCACGGAGGACCTCGCGGAGAAGATCGAAAACGCGCATGTGCAGAAAGTGCGCGTGCGTTCGGTGCTGTCGTGCGAGCTCACCGACGGCGTGTGTGGAAAGTGCTACGGGCGCGATCTCGCCCGCGGCA
>JBEKDC010000414.1:0-3560 GCA_050014535.1 Rhizomicrobium sp. | reverse complement strand
CGCGAGTGCGCCGGCGCGGAATGTCCGTCCTTCGAGGCTTTCCGGGGCGTCAGCGGAGGAAAGCCTCGAAGGATGGACAGCGAATTCGCCCCAAGGCTACAAGCGCGTATGAAAAGCCTGACCGACATCCGTTCGACCTTCCTCGACTTCTTCAAGGCCCGGGGCCATGAGGTCGTGGCCTCCTCGCCGCTGGTGCCGCGCAACGATCCCTCATTGCTCTTCACCAATGCCGGCATGGTGCAGTTCAAGAACGTCTTCACCGGCCAGGAAAAACGGCCCTATGTGCGCGCGACTTCATCGCAGCGATGCGTGCGCGCGGGCGGCAAGCACAACGACCTCGACAATGTGGGCTATACGGCGCGGCATCTGACCTTGTTCGAGATGTTGGGCAATTTTTCGTTCGGCGATTATTTCAAGGCGGACGCGATTCAATTCGCCTGGGAATTGCTGACGAAGGATTTCGGTCTTCCCAAGGAGCGTCTGTCCGCGACCATCTATGTCGACGACGACGAAGCGTTCGATCTTTGGCGCAAAATCGCCGGCCTGCCGGATTCCAGGATTATCCGCATCGCGACCTCGGCGAATTTCTGGTCGATGGGCGATACGGGCCCGTGCGGGCCCTGCTCCGAAATCTTCTACGACCACGGGGACGCGGTGCCGGGCGGACCGCCGGGCTCGCCCGACGAAGACGGCGATCGCTTCGTCGAATTCTGGAATCTTGTCTTCATGCAATTCGACCAGACGGCCGCTGGACGCACACCTCTGCCGAAGCCCTCGATCGATACCGGCATGGGACTGGAACGTATCACCACCATTCTGCAAGGCGTCCATAGCGTTTTCGAGACCGATCTGTTTCGGCATCTGATCGCGGCGTCCGCGGACGCAAGCGGCGTATTGGCCGATGGCGAACAGGCTGCCAGCCACCGGATCATCGCCGATCATCTGCGCGCGTCGTCGTTCCTGATTGCGGACGGCGTGATGCCGTCCAACGAAGGCCGCGGCTATGTGCTGCGCCGGATCATGCGCCGGGCGATGCGCCATGCGCATCTGCTGGGCACCAAGGATCCGCTGATGTACCGCCTCGTGCCGGCGCTGGTCGCGGAAATGGGCGCGGCCTATCCGGAGCTCAAGCGCGCCGAAGCGCTGGTCAGCGAGACTCTCAAGCTCGAAGAGATTCGCTTCCGCGATACGCTTGCGCGCGGTCTCAAGCTGCTCGATGAAGCGACGGTCACTCTGGGCAAAGGCGACCGGCTCGCGGGCGATGTCGCGTTCAAGCTTTACGACACCTATGGCTTTCCGCTCGACCTGACCGAGGATGCGTTGCGCGCGCGCGGCATCGCGGTCGATACGGATGGCTTCAACACCGCCATGGCGCATCAGCGCGCCGAAGCGCGCCGCGCCTGGGCCGGTTCGGGCGAAGCGACGACCGACACATTGTGGTTTGCCATCCGCGAAGAATTCGGTGCCACGGAATTTCTCGGATACGACACCGAAGAAGCAGAAGGCACGATCCTCGCCATTGTGAAGGGCGGCGCGCGGGTCGATGCGGCGAAAGCGGGCGAAACGGTCCGCATCTTGACCAACCAGACTCCGTTCTATGCGGAATCCGGCGGGCAGGCGGGCGATCAGGGCACGATGTCCGCTGCCAAAGGCGCCGAAGGCAAAGTGATCGATACCGAAAAGAAGCTGGGCGCGCTGCATGTGCATGTGGTCGAGATCGCGCGCGGCGGCTTTGCCGTCGGCGATGCGGTCGAGTTGCGCGTGGATGGCGAGAGGCGACGCGCGACGCGCGCAAACCATTCGGCCACGCATCTGCTGCACGGCGCGCTCAAGCGCGTGCTGGGGCCGCATGTTTCGCAGAAGGGTTCGCTCGTGGCACCCGACCGGCTGCGCTTCGATTTCAGCCATCCCAAGGCCGTTACCCCCGAAGAACTCGAGCGCATCGAGACGCAGGTCAATGCGATCGTGCGTCAGAACTCCGACGTCTCCACGCGCCTGATGCCGACGGACAAGGCCATCGAGGCGGGCGCCGAAGCTTTGTTCGGCGAAAAATACGGCGACGAAGTGCGTGTGCTGACCATGGGCGACGATTCCGCCGCCGACAAGCCGTTCTCCGTCGAACTGTGCGGCGGCACGCATGTACGCCGGCTTGGCGATATCGGGCTTTTCACGATCCTGGCGGAGAGTGCGGTGGCTTCGGGCGTGCGCCGGATTGATGCGCTGACCAGCGAAGGCGCGCGCCGCCATCTCGCGCATCAGGCGGACCTCGCGCGCGAAGCGGCGAACGTGCTCAAGACCAGCCCGGCGGAATTGCCGCAAAGGGTGGCGCAGCTGGCAGACGAAAAGCGCAAATTGGAGCGCGAACTCATCGATGCCCGCCGCGCGCTCGCGCTTGCAGGTCCTGCGCGCCGCGACGAGGGCGACTCGTCGCGCGAAATCGGCGGCACGAAAGTCGTGTTCCGCGTGGTTGATGGCGTGGCGGCGAAAGACCTCAAGAGCCTCGCCGACGATGCGAAAACCAAGATCGGTTCCGGCGTGGTCGCGTTCGTCGCGGTCGCCGACGGCAAGGCCTCGCTGGTCGTCGGCGTCACCGACGATATGACAAATCGCATCAGCGCGGTCGATCTCGTGCGTATCGGCGCGGAAGCGCTCGGCGGCAAGGGCGGAGGCGGCCGGCCGGACCTCGCACAAGCCGGAGGTCCCGACGGCGCAAAAGCCGCCGATGCGCTCAAAGCCATCGAAGAAAAATTGGCGGCGTCGTAACGTGCTTTCGGCCTTTATTGAATCGTGTCGGCCCCCTTCCGGGGGAAGGTGTCACGCGGCGTTAGCCGCGTGACGGAAGGGGGCCTACGACCCAAGCTTTACGGCCTGCAGAACACGCAGATCTTGTTGCCGGTCGGATCGCGCAGATAGGCGCCGTAGAAGGTCGTCGAGTCCTCCGGTCTCGGGCCCGGCGCGCCTTCGTCCTTGCCGCCCGACTTGAGACCTGCCTCATAGGCCTTCTGCACTTCGTCTTTCGTCTTGGCGACGAACGCGATCATGCTGCCATTGCCGAATGTTGCCGGTTTCTTGTCTGCAGGAGGGCAGACATAGACGCTGTGGCTGTCGGAGCCTTTCGGTCCGTAGCCGATCCAGCCGCCATCCGCGAATTTCCGCTCGCTGCCGATCTGGCCGAACAAAGCATCGTAAAACCTGCCGGACGCCTCGGTATCGAGCGCGCCGATGGTAATGTACCCAATCATACAACCCTCCAAAAAATTGGACGGCGAAACTAGCAAACCGACAAGAACAAATAAAGAACATTTATGCAGACCCCTCCTGCGTGGCGCGCACAGCTCCTTTCGCTACGCTGTCGCAGTTCAGGAGATTCGTCGCGTGCACATCTTCGCCATATCGGGAAGCTTGCGGGCCGAATCCGCGAACACGGCATTGCTGCGCGCAGCCAAACGCGCCGCGCCGGAAGGCGTCACGATCGATCTGCTCAACGCGCTCGAATTGATCCCGCCGTTCAATCCCGACCGCGAAATGGAAGCGGTTCCGGTTTCCGTTGCCGAGTTACG
>JBEKDC010000413.1:0-3628 GCA_050014535.1 Rhizomicrobium sp. | reverse complement strand
GCGGCCAGCATATCGGCTTTGGCGTCGAACGCGTCGGCGGGGTGGGTGGATTTAGTCCACGTGCGTGCGCCTGCGCCGGCGCGAATGCCTGCGGCGACGGTCGTCTGTGCGCCGGGCATTCCCGATTCGAACTGTGCGCCGACTTCAAACAACATCTGGTCGGCAACGCCGCGCGCTGCGTTGCGCGAAGCGGCTGCCAGCAATGACGGCAACACACTGGGACGCAGCGCATCCATGTCGGCGGAAATGGGATTTTCCACCTGACGCGCGTCGTCGCCGCCGCCGAACAGCGAGGCCTGCGCGCGCGCAATGAAGGAATTGGAGATCGTCTCGCAAAAACCCCGCGCGGCCAACCCGCGTCGCGTCAGTCTCAGTCGCTTCTGCGGTGGTGTCAGTACGGATTGCGCAACCGGATGCAGTCTCGACATCGGCTTAGACGGAACACGATCGAGCCCGTAGATACGGACGACTTCCTCGACCAGATCGGCGCGTCCTTCGATGTCGCTGCGCCACGAGGGGGGCATGACGCGCATCGTCTCGCCGCCCTCCGCGACAAAGCCGAGACTTTTCAAAATGCGTTTCAAAATGCGTACGATCTCGTCCTTGGGCACTTCAAGGCCGGCCAACCGCGTTACGGCAGCCGCGGAAAACGCGATCTGCCGCCGCCATTCGGGCACCGCACCGGCGACGACGACCTCGGATGGTTCGCCGCCGCAGAATTCGAGAATCCATTTCGTGGCGAGTTCGAGCCCGGGCACCACGAATTCGGGATCGACGCCGCGCTCGAAGCGGTAGCGCGCATCGGACAAGATGCCGAGCTTGCGTCCGGTTGCAGCGGTGCGCACGGGATCGAAATAGGCTGACTCCACGAACACGTTGGTGGTCTCGTAGGTACAACCGGTCTCTTCGCCACCCATCACGCCTGCGATGCCGCGCGCGGCCGCGTCGTCTGCGATCACGCACATTTCTGCGTCAAGCGTGTAGGTCCTGCCGTCGAGCGCAAACAGCGTCTCGCCGTCTTTCGCCAAACGCGCCTGCAGGTCGCCGGACAGTTTTGTGGCATCGAACACATGCAACGGCCGGCCGCGGTCATAAGACATGAGGTTCGTGACATCGACCAACGCGGAAATGGGTCGCAGCCCGATCGCGCGCAGACGCTGTTGGACCCATTCGGGGCTCGGACCGTTCTTCACATTGCGGATCAGCCGTCCCGCAAATAGAGGGCACGCGTTCTTTGCGCCTTCCGGGAAATTCAGGTGGGTGCGCGTGGGGCTCGGAAATTTTCCCGGAACGGCCGCCACCGCGCCGCTCTTCAAACGGCCTAGACCTGCCGCTGCGAGGTCACGCGCGATGCCGTAGACGCTCGTGCAGTCGCCGCGATTGGGCGTGATCGACACATCGATGACGGGATCGTCGAGGCCGAGCGCCGAAGCGGCCGGCGCGCCGACTGCGGCAGTCTCTGCAAGTTCGATAATTCCCTGATGCTCATCGGACAACAACAGCTCGCGCTCGGAACACAGCATACCGCGCGATTCGACGCCGCGAATGCTCGAGATTTTGAGCACCTCGCCCGAAACCGGAATGATGGTGCCCGGTTTCGCGAACACGCCTTTCATGCCGGTATGCGCATTGGGCGCACCACAGACCACCTGCACGATGTCTTCACCCGTATCGACCATGCAGAGCTTGAGCTTGTCGGCATTGGGATGCTTCTCCGCCGACACGACATGAGCGACAATAAAATCCCCGAGCCTCGCACCCTTGTCCTCGATCGCTTCGACTTCGAGGCCGATGCTCGTCATCGTCTCTGCCACTTTGCGCGCGTCGGCGTCGGTGTCGAGATGCTCCTTGAGCCAAGAGAGCGTGAACTTCATCGGCTGAGCCCTCCGTCGAGCGTGGGCAGGTCGAGGGCCGCGAAGCCGAAATGGCGCAGCCAGCGAATGTCGGATTCGAAGAATGGACGCAGATCCGGCGCGCCATATTTGAGCATCGCCATGCGGTCGAGACCGAAGCCGAAGGCGAAGCCCTGATAGCGCTCGGAATCGATGCCACACATGTCGAGCACGCGCGGATGAACCATGCCGGAGCCGCCGAGTTCGAGCCAGTCATTGCCCGTGCCGAATTTGATCTGCCCGCCGGAACGGTCGCAGCGCATGTCCCATTCCACGCTTGGTTCGGTGAACGGGAAGAAGGACGGCCGCGCGCGCAGTTCGATTTTAGCCACTTCGAAGAAGGCCGAGCAGAACTGCTCCACCACCCATTTGAGATGGCCGAGATTGGTGTCCTCGTCGATCACCAGCGCTTCGAGCTGATGGAACATGGGCGTGTGCGTCGCATCGGAATCGTGGCGATAGGTGCGCCCGGGTGCGATGATGCGAATGGGCGGCTTTTGCGCCAGCATCGTGCGCACCTGAACGGGGCTGGTATGCGTGCGCAGCACGTGACGCGAGCCATCGGCCTGGGGCGCGATATAAAACGTGTCGTGCATCTGGCGCGCGGGATGATCCGGCGGAATGTTCAGCTTGGTGAAGTTGTAGTCGTCATATTCGACGTCGGGACCCTCGGCGATCGCAAAGCCCAGATCGGCGAAGATCGCCACGATTTCGTCCAATACCTGAGAGACCGGGTGGATCGTGCCTTGCGGTTCCGGGCGCGCGGGCAACGTCACATCGACGCGCTCCTGCGAGAGCCGCGCGTTCAATGCCACGTCTCCCAGAGCCGCCTTGCGCGCGGCGATGGCCGCCGTCACGCGGTCGCGCAGGCTATTGAGGAGTGGACCCTTCTCGCGCCGCTCGTCGGCGCTCATGGCGCCCAGGGTCTTCAACAGTTCGCTGACGGACCCCTTCTTGCCGAGAGCCGACACGCGCACGGCTTCCAGCGCGGCTTCATCGGCCGCGCCGGACACGGCGTCCAGAATCTGGCGCCCAAGATCTTCGATATCGCTCATGGCTGACCCCAATGGACGGCTTGAATCACGGTCTGGCGGGACTGCCAAGACCGGCCGGCTCCGATGGGACGCGAAAACTACGCTTTAGCCTGTTCCACCAGAGCCTTGAAGGCCTCGGGCTCGTGCACGGCGAGGTCGGACAGGACCTTGCGGTCCAGCTCGATGCCGGCGCGGGCGAGGCCGCTGATAAATCGGCTGTAGGTCACGCCGTAAAGACGGCAAGCCGCGTTGATGCGCTGGATCCAGAGAGCGCGGAAGTTCCGCTTCTTCTCCTTGCGACCGATATAGGAATGCTGGAGCGAGCGGTCGACCGCGGCGTTGGCCGAGGTGATCGTGTTCTTGCGCCGGCCGCGAAAGCCCTTGGCCTGGGCGAAAACGCGCTTGCGGCGGGCATGGGACGGAACGGAACGGGGGGAGCGGGACATGCGTGTCTCCTCAGCCTGCGTAAGGCATCCAGCGCTTGACGCGCTGGGTTTCAGCGGAGGACAGGACAGACGTGCCGCGCAAGGTGCGGATCTGCTCGTTGGACCGCTTGATCATACCATGCCGTTTGCCGACCTGGCCGCACTTGATCTTGCCGTTCGCGGTGAATTTGAAGCGCTTCTTGGCGCTCGATTTGGTCTTCATCTTGGGCATTTTGCGTCTCCTCTGGGCCCGGTGGTTCAAAGGAATGGGCCGGTC
>JBEKDC010000412.1:0-3057 GCA_050014535.1 Rhizomicrobium sp. | reverse complement strand
TGTTTTTCCGCCCGCACCTGAACGGACGCGATTTTCGATAATCTAGCGGTAAGGCTGGGCATCGATCGCGCGAATGAGCCCCTTGATTGATCGGTAGAGGTACCAGACAATCAGGCCGACATGGATCAGCGCGCCGAGAAGAAACAGAAAATATAATGGAATCGCGATCAGTTCGATCACGAGCGTGATCCAGAACACCTCGATCGCGTTGGTGAAGTGGCTTTCATAAATCGTACCGCGCGCATCGTCTCGCTTCACATAGGCGATGATCACACCGATCAGTGCGGTGAAGCTCAATGCCGCGACGCCATTGCAAAAGGCCGCGATAAAAAGCGCATAAACGACAATCGAAAAGAGACGAAGGTTTTCGAGTGTCGACGCGTCGCCGACAGGCGTGCGCGTCGCATTGATATCCGCCATGATTCGCTGCTCCCCGGACACGTCAGGAATCTGGGGAGCACATATAGCCAAATCAATGCACCAAGCGAGCGTCCTGCGGGAACTTCAGCCGAAGTGGTGCGTTTTCGAGCGGTGCAATACGGCTCGTTTGCGCCATTTGAGGGACTTCCACATGAAAAAACTTTCCATTCTATCCGCCGCGGCGGCGGCGTTTGCGCTTGCAGCGACCGGTGCGTCTTCGGCCATGGCTTCCGATCAAACGGAGGTGCTGGATCACGCCACGATGACCGTCGACAATCTCAAACACGACCCGTCCTTCACGCAGGCCCACGACATGCTCCGGCATGCGCGCGCCGTCCTGATCGTGCCCAGGCTTGTCAAAGGTGGCTTCATCTTCGGCGCCGAAGGCGGCAACGGCGTTCTGCTGGAGCGGCGCGGCGGCAAATGGAGCCAGCCGGTCTTTTACACGCTGGGATCTGCTTCGTTCGGCCTTCAAGCGGGCCTCGAGCAGGCGCAGATCGTTCTCCTGATCATGAGCGACCGGGCGCTGCGTGGCATCGAGGAGAGCAAATTCAAGATCGGCGCCGCCGCGGATATCACCGTCGTGACGTTGAGCGGTGGCGCCGAAGGCGCGACCAGCGGCAATCTCTCCGGGGACATCATCGCGTGGACGTCGGCCACGGGCGCCTATGGCGGCCTGACCTTTAACGGCTCCGTCCTTGATGCGAAAAGCGATTGGGACAGCGAATTCTACGGCCGTCCGGCCACAGTCTCGGATATCGTCAACAACCGGGTGCACAATCCGGCCACGGCGCGTCTGCGGAGCGATCTTTCCAGCGCGCTCTAGGTTCGGGGCTCTCTTGGGTTATTACGAAGGCGAAGTGCGGCAACGCGCTTCGCCTTTGTCATTTGGGCCATTGGCGTTCGGCGCCGCGTGGGCATGACGCGCCGCGCATAATTTGCAATTCTCCGCGCCGGAAGTATCTGGCGAGGAAATCATGATCGATCATGTTTCGGTCCCCGTCCGCGATCTGGCGAAAGCCGGTACGTTCTATGAATCCGTGCTGGCGCCGCTCGGTTTGCGCAAACTCGTGGTGCGCGAGGCAACAATCGGATTCGGCAAGTCCTATCCCGAATTGTGGCTGAACCTGCGGGAATTTGTGCCCCAAACTTCCAATCCCGGCGGCCACATTTGCCTGCGCGCGCCGAACGAAGACGCCGTGCGCGCGTTCCATGCGGCAGCGCTTGCGAATGGCGGCGCCGACGACGGCGGACCGGGACCGCGCCAGGCAGCCTTTACCACCTATTTCGGCGCATTCATTCTCGATGCCGACGGCAATAAGCTCGAAGCGGTCACGTTTCCGCGGCGCGATTCCTGAGGCGTCGGCTGTCGGGTGGGATTAACTCCGCAAAAAAGACCTCCAGCTCGTTGTCGTCCTTGATCACGATGACCCGTTTGGACGCGACGTCGGCCTCTCCGCGCGCCAACGCCGCTTTCAATCGCCTCAGTTTGGCTGCTCGAACCATCTCCTCTCCCCTCATGGATCGTCATTCCACCATCGCATCCGCGGCCCGGTCGCGTGCCGCGAGCGCGCGCGGCCCCCGATTGTCGTCGCCGGCGCAACTTGCGTCCATTTCCTTTTTCCACTCCGCGCGCAACCGGCCGCGCGATGTCGGATAGCGCGCCTCGAGAAATTCAGCGGCGAGCACGCGGTCGGTGCGGAAATGACGAAACCCCTTGCGCAGCTCGCACCACGCGACGATAACGCGTACGGTTTCCCAATAGCTGACCGCGATGGGCCAGATCGTGCGGCGCGTTTCGCTCCCGCTCTCGTCGGCATAGAGGAGCGCGATCTTGCCTTGCGCGCGGATCGCGCTGCGCACACGCGCCATGTCGATCGTGTCCAGCGCGTTCGGATAGCGTTTAGGCGCGGCCAGCGCCGGCTCCATCAGGAGCGGACGCAGATGCTCCGGCACGACCACGCCGATCTTGGCGATCAGGTCGGCGGCGGCGCGGGTGAGCGCGGGATCGGCGCGATTCATCACCCATTGCGCGCCCAGCATCGCGGCTTCGATCTCGTCCGGCGTCAGCATCAAAGGCGGCATGTCGAAGCCGCCTTCCAGCACATAGCCGATACCCGCTTCGCCGCGGATCGGCACGCGATCGGCCATCAACTGCGCCACATCGCGGTAGATCGTGCGCAGCGAGGTTTCGAGTTCCTGCGCAATCTCCTGCGCCGTCACGGGCCGCCGCTTGCGCCGCAGAACCTGAATGATTCGGAAAAGCCTGTCCCCGCGCCTCATGCCGCCACCCTGACCGAACACTGCTGACAGTATGTTGTCAGCAGGATGGCGGTAGGGAAAGGGCGATTGAGACGCCGTCTCCAACGAGGTATCCATGAAACTGTTCGTCTTCGCCCGCTTTCAGGCCAAGGAAGGCCAGGAAGATGCCGTCGTGGCCTTGCTGCGGGGGCAGATCGGCCCCGTGCGCGAGGAGCCGGGCTGCGTCGAAATGGATGCCTATCGCTCCACCCGCGATCCGCGCCTGTTCTACATCCACTCGCGCTGGATCGACGAGGCGGCGTTTGAAGTGCATGCCCGGCTTCCAAGCACAGACCGATTCGTGGAGCGAATGCAGGTCCTGATAGATCACGAACT
>JBEKDC010000411.1:0-5929 GCA_050014535.1 Rhizomicrobium sp. | reverse complement strand
AGCTGAGCACCACGTCGCGCGGATCGCGCAGCGCAAAAATAATTTTTGCGCGTGGGAACAGCTTTGCGACGAGAGGCAGAAAGACGCAGTAAAACGGCATCTTGTCGACGAATACGCGACGCCTCGGGCTTGCGCCTTCTTCGGCAACCCGCGACCAATACGCTGCACGAAAAGGCGCCAGTTCCAGGCTGCTCAAGCCTGCCAGCCGATCGATCCCGTCAGGCGGAACCGTGAAGTTTTTCTGAGCATCGACGAGACAACTTCGCTCCGACAAAACTTCGACATCCGGATGGCCCGCGAGAATTTGCTCCAACAATGTCGTGCCGGAACGGGGAAAGCCGACTAGAAACGCGTGCGTTTCGACGGGGCCGGTTTCCACACCGTCGGCGGAAATATGCCAGGCGTCCTGCGGCGCATTGCGGAAATACACAGTCAGGCGCGCCACGAGAGCCGCCGCGCTCTCCCGATCTTCGAGCTGCGCTTTGTGTGCGGATCGCTGCGTCGCACGGGATTGAGAATAAGAGCGGACGGCGTCTGACAGCCGACCGAGGCCGTCATAGGCGTCTCCTGCCAAGCCTTGCGCGATGGAAAGCTGTTTCGCGCCGAGTGTGTTTCGCTGCACGATCCTGCTTAAGCGTTTCAACGCCGTTTCGAACTCTCGCTGTTCGACATCGGCCCGGACCAACTCGAGGCCGGCCGCATCGTGAAGCGGATCGACCCGCAATGCGCGCTCGGCGTAGTTTCGGGCAGCGTCCACATCGCCCCGCTGCATCGCAAGGTCGGCGAGACTCGCCAGACCTTCCACGTGGTTTGGTTGCGCCTCGATCACGCGTTCGAATTCGACGCGCGCGCGCGTGAGTTCCTGCAGCGACTGCAGTGCCGAAGCCTTGTTGTGGCGTACGAGATAGGCGCCGGGCGCTTCGCGAAGTGCGGCATCGAACATTTTTACGGCTTCGCGGAAGCGCTCCAGCCTTGTGAGGCAATTTCCTACCGCGTTGAGAACATCCACGTCTCTGGGACTGAGCGCGCGGGCGCGTGTAGCCAATTGGAGGGCCTGATCGGGAGAGCCTTCCCGGAGTTCATGGTAAGCGGCGAAGACAAGCAGCCGCGGATGCTCAAGACCCGCGCCAATCGCCTGGTGCGACAGTCGCATCGCCGCCGGCATATCGTTTTTGCGGAATGCCGTATCCACTTCGCGCAAACAGGCCTGCAGTTTGGCGTTCGAGTTTGCGGGAGAACCTCCGGGCATCGCACGAGCTTCGCTTTCGGATCCGGCGCCGATTTATAAGAGTGAGCTGCGCATTCGAAGGACCCGAACTCTTGGAGTCTGTCCGGAATCATTAGAGTGCATTGGAAAGCCTTCGAAGCATGGAGCGGATCGATCCGCGGCGCAAGAAGGCGGGCGCCTTATAGAAAATCCATGGATTTCGTTGGTGGGGTGTTCTCGTTATTTTTAATCACGGGGTCGCGGTCGAACGGCCGATCGACAAATACGTCAAGCGCGATGAAATTTTGTTGGACCGGAATGGCCGTATGGAACGCGGCGAAACCGCCAGAACGGAGTCCGAACCGCGAACGGAAGCTGCAAAAAAGTTGCAAAAAACGAACCAAGGAATTTGTTAAATACTGGCTTGCCAGCCGAAGCTCGCGGGTGTTTCTCCGGCCCTCCTTCGCCAAGGCTTCGGAGGGCAGCCTTCCCTCGCTGCGCGAGCGAAGGCTGGAGCGGGTGAAGGGAATCGAACCCTCGTCATCAGCTTGGAAGGCTGTTGCTCTACCATTGAGCTACACCCGCGGAACCAGGGATCAGTTGTCAGTTACCAGGTATCAGGGATCAGGGATCAAAAAACCAAAAAACCTCCGATACCCGATACCTGATACCTGCATTGAAATGGTGGGGGAAGTAGGACTCGAACCTACGAAGGCGTAGCCAGCGGATTTACAGTCCGCCCCCTTTGCCACTCGGGACATTCCCCCAAAACTCGGAAATCTCACGCTTTTTCGGCCGCGGCCGGCGGATATCGGGCAATTGGGCGAGGGTGTCAATAGACGGTCCCGGCCGGGCCGGGCTCACCCAAATGTCAGGGCTGCCCTCTTGCGGGAACCCCCTCGGCGGTGGCCCATTGTCTCTCGTGAGGCGTCGAAAAAAGGTGGCACATGAGATCGTGTCTGTTGTGGATGATCGGGGTGCCGGTTCCCGTCATTATTCTGATCTGGCTGATCACCGGCCACGCCTGATCGGCGAGCCCCGTTTCCGACCCGATCAGAACAACGCGGCCACGACGTTGTCGCCGCCGTAATTCTCGATGAACACGAGAACCTTGTAGCCCTGGGCGAGCTGCAGCTTGCCGCTGGGATCGTGCAGCAGGATACCTTCGTTGCTCATCGTGCCCGTACGGCGGTCCCGCGATATTGCGCGCGGATGAGCGTGAACAATTGACGCGCGGCTTCGGGCGGGAGGCGCACGCAGCCCGCGCTCGCGCGGTTTCCCAGAAGTGCTACGTCGTCGCCCGTCGCTGCGTGAATTGCGAGGCCCGTCTGGTTGCCGTCCTTCACCCAGTTGAAGAACATCGCGTAGGGCATCGGCTCGTTCCATTGCACCGAGCGGTAATGCGGGAAGAGGCGCTTGGGATCGAGTTCGTAATAGCCGGCAGGCGTGAAGCTCGGCAGCTTGGCGCCGCTCGCGTTGAATTCGATTTTCTCGCGGCCCGTGGAAACCGGCCAGGTGTTGAACAATACCAGATCTCCGCTCGGCTGTTTCTCGAACACGAACATGCGTTGCGACCACGGGCCGGAATCGGCTTTGCTCACATAGAGAAACAGATCGAAATTCGCGAGCATCTCGCTCGTCAGGCTGTCTTTCAGGCGCTGCTCGACGCGCACCAGTTCCGCCGGGCTCGGCGGCGGCAGATTGGGCACCGGCGACGCTGTCTCCGGCGTCACATTCCGCGCGGGTGCGGCGGCCGGTTCTGTCGCTTGCGGGGCAAGCTCCATCCGTTTCGGCGGCGAGGCCAATGCGACCTGGGGCTCGGGCATCGTCTCGGGAACGCTGGGCCGCAACGCAGGTGCCGGACGAGTCTCGGTTGGCGCCGGAGTCGCGGGAGGCGCCTGCACCGTCGCGACCTGCGGATGTTTCGCAGGCGCCTGCGGCGCGAGTTCGGCGACGCGCGGTCGCGGAATCGGATGGGGAATCGCGCCAGCCGGTTGCGCTCGCGCGACCTCTTTCGGTGGAGAGCTGAATTCGGACGCGATCTTCTGCCCCAGCACCACGCTTTCCGCGCGAGTGAATTTCCAGCCGGGCTGAATCACGTCGTCGTTGAGCGCGACTGCCGCCTGGACGCTCTGTTCCCAGGTGAGACGCGCGGCTTCCTGCGTGTCCATTTTCAGGACAGGATGGTCCTGCATGGCGATCGCAATCGTAAAGGCCGAGGCCGTCACGAGAAAAATCGCGCTCAGTTGTCTTAACGCACCCATGCCGCTCGCACTTGCAGAAATGCCCGAAATCCGCCCTAGAATAGGCCTCTAGGCCGCCTCCGTCTCGTTCCGGAGCGTTCTGAGGTTAACAGCATCGCTGCAATTTGGTTGCCAGGCAATCGGAAATTGTTAACTTCCGTGGCCTAGGCGGCGTATTTCGCCATGTCCGCCTTGAGGGTCCGGGATGCGCGCCAGTAGCAATAGGCGCCGATCAGGCCGGTGATGACGGTGCTGAGCAGGGCCCAGCGCAGCGAATTCGGGCCGAGAGCCGGCGTGAGCAGATCGCTGATCTTGCCCACCCCGGGCGGCCCGAGGCCGAGCCCGATCATGTTGAGGATGAACAGCAGGATCGCGATGGCGCGGGCCCGCATTCGCAGCGGCACGAGACTCTGGGTGACGGAATAGGCCGGTCCGATATAGGACGCCCCCATCAATGTCGGTACGATGGCGGCTGCGAGCGCGATCGCCGTGCTGTGTGCGAGATAAAAGATTGGCGCGAACGGAATGGCGATGAACGTCGCCACGATCGGCACATACATGTTCCAGCGGATGTCGTTCTTGCCGTAACGGTCGGCGAAGACACCCGACATGTAAGTGCCGATTGCGCCGCCCGCGCCTGCGAGCAGCGCCAGCGCAATGCCGATCTCCGACAGCGTCATGTGATGGGAGACCTGTAGAAATGTCGGGATGAAAATGATGCCGGCGTAGCCGCCGAACGAACTCATGCCCGTGCCGAGCGCAATCCAGCGGAAAGAGCGTTGCGCCCACAACACACGGATGACGGCCCAGAGGCTCGCGGTCTTGGCGGTATCGACGAGGTTTTCGACTTGGCCGCGTTTCGGCTCGTGCACCGTGGTCAGCACCAACAGTCCCAACAGCAAACCCGGGATGGCCGAAGCGAAAAACGCATTGCGCCAGCCATAATGCTGCGCGATCCAGCCGCCGCCGAAGAACGCAACCAGCAATCCGATATTGAGACCCGCCGAATAGAAGGCGAGCGCCGAAGCGCGCTTCTCCGGCGGATAAAGATCGGCCAGCACGGAATTGATCGACGGCGATGTGCCCGCTTCGCCCACACCGGTGCCGAACCGCGCCAGCACCAATTGCCAATATTGCACTGCGAGGCCGCAGACCAGCGTCATGACGCTGAACACTGCCAGCGATGCGGCGATGACGTTTCGCCGATTTAGCCGGTCCGCGAAAATCGCCAGCGGAATGCCCAGAACCGCATAGACGACGGCAAAGGCCGGCCCGCCCAATATTCCCACCTGAAAATCCGTGAGATGGAATTCGATCTTGATGGGATGCGCGAGGATGCCGAGGATCTGGCGATCGAGATAATTGACGACATAGACCAGCATCATCACGACGAGAACGTAAGTCCGGTAGCCGTTCGAGAAATGGGCGCCGAGAACGGTGGGGCTGGGTGCGTCGATGATGGCTGTTTCTTCAGCCGGGACGGCCTGGTCGGTCATGAAGCCTCTTCGGGCGTTTCCTCTGGCAGGCACCCTAACAGAATTGTCAGCGGGGCAAAGTGCGGCCGGGACCGAGCGTCACGAGGCAAACTCATTGCTCACTCCTTCTTCAACCCGAACCGCTCCCCTCGCCTGCCCTTCACCGCGAGATCGACCGTCGCAAGCCGCCGCTGACCTTCGACTCGCGTCGCCTCGCCGCGCATGTCTTTCATCGCCACGTAATCGCCGAACGAGTCTTCCAGCGCCTGCGTAAAACCTTGCGCATCCTGCGCCTTGTTCATCTGGATCTTCGAGAAGCGCAGGGCGCGCATAGGCCATGGTCTCACGTTCGAGATCGGCAGACGCCAGCACGCGATTGACAAAGCCGAATTCGCGCGCCTCCTCCGCCGAAACGAACCGGCTCTCGAACACGATCTCCTTCGCGCGCTTGATCCCGATATCCCACGGGATCGACATATATTCGACGAAGCCCGGCAGGAACGACGCATCCTCCGCCGCGAAGACGATGTCGCAACAGGCGGCAAGCATCCAGCCCGCATAGATGCAATAGCCTTCGACCATCGCGATGGTGGGCTTCGGGCAATTGCGCCAGCGCACCAGCAGATCGAGATTGTATTTCTTGAACTGGTCGTAGGTTTCGATGCCCGGCGCAGCCCCCAGCGCGGCGGCATAGGCGAGCGCATCCGGCGTGCCGAGATCGTGGCCCGACGAAAAATTCCCGCCGCTGCCGCGCACCACGATGACGCGCACGGATTTGTCTTTCTCGGCCAGCGCGAACGCCGCATCGATCTCGTCGAGCATGCGATAGCTCTGCGCGTTCCTGAATTCCGGCCGATTGAGCGTGATCACCCCAAGCGGACCGTCGACGGTGTAGAGAATGTCTTTGAAGGTCATGGCGAAAACTCCGGAGCGGTTCGACATCCTCCTTCTCCATGCGCCAGGTGTCGAGGCGTGCTTTATCCTCGCGCCTCGATTTTTGGTTC
>JBEKDC010000410.1:0-3078 GCA_050014535.1 Rhizomicrobium sp. | reverse complement strand
CGCGATATCGACGACGACGTGCCGGTGGAAAAGGACCATGCCTGGGCGAGCCGCAAGCCTTCGGAGCGCGCGTTGAGGCTCGCGTTCTACAGCGGCGCGCTGACCATCAGCCGGCGCAGCGGTATTCTGAAAACCTATGAATTGATGGACAGGCATTTCGGCTGGGACAAGCTTCCCAAGCCCGCGCCCGAGAAGGAAACGCTGAATCATTTGCTTGATCGCGCACTGCGTTCGCAGGGTTTGGTGAGCCTCGACTCGATCTGCCATCTCGACGCACCGCGCAAACCGGGAATGCGCCGCGTTATCGACGCGCGCATGCGTCGGGGCGAATTGGTGCGTGTGGAATTCGAGCGTATGGGAAAGTTCGAGCACTGGGGCCGGCCCGAGGTGCTTGGCGAAAAACTCCCGCCTCTCGAAGACCGCGTGCATATTCTCTCGCCGTTCGATCCGCTCATCATTCAGCGCAAGCGGCTGGCAATGTTTTTCGATTACAATCACGTGTTCGAGGCCTATGTGCCGAAGCCGAAGCGGAAATTCGGCTATTTCACCCTTCCAGTTTTGATCGGCGACAAGATCGTGGCCGTCGTCGATCTCAAGACCGATCGCGCGCAGCAGAAGCTGCTGGTGCAGCAATGGACCTGGATCGAAAAAGGATCGAAGCGGGTCCGAAAAAAGCAGATCGAAGATGCCCTGCACCGCTTCGAGCAATTTCAACTCGCGCGGTGAGCGCCGCAACTTGCACGGAGGTTTGAATGGCAGACAATGGTCTGGTCTCGGTTCGCAGCGCATTTTCTGTGAGCGAGACCATCACGCGGCTCATGACCGGCGTGACCTCCAGAGGGATGACGATATTCGCGGTCGTCGATCACGGCGACGGCGCGGAGATCGCGGGACTGAACCTGCGTCCGACACAATTGGTGTTGTTCGGAACTCCCAAAGGCGGCACGCCTCTGATGCAGGAAAACCAGACGGCCGGCATCGATCTGCCGCTCAAGGCGCTCGCATGGGAAGACGCCGACGGAAAAGTCTGGTTGACCTACAACGATCCCACCTGGATCGCGCAACGCCACGGTCTCGGCGCTGCCAGCGCAGATGCGGTGAAGGCCATGACGGCCGGACTCTCAGCCATCGTCAAGGAGGCGACGGCGTCCTAGCGGTCCTCCTTCCTCCCCCACCCAAAATCGCTATCATCCCGGCCAAATCGTGGGGGAAAATCCGGATGGGTGCTGTTGTTCGCGCGTGGGTTCTGGCGCTGGTTGCGGTCGGCGTCTGGTTTCTGAGCGTTTATGTGGGCAATCCGCATGGTGCGCTCGATGCCTCGGCTCCCGCGACGGCCTTCTCGTCGGCCCGCGCGGACGCGACCTTGGCCCGCGTGCTCGGCCCCGAGACACCCCATCCGGTTTCGAGCGCGGAGAATGCCGCGGTGCGCGCGCGCATCCTGAAGGAATTCGCAAGCCTGGGCGTGCCCGCACATACTTATCAGGCGTTCACCTGCAATGCGTGGCGCGGTTTCAGCTTCGTTGCCTGCGCGACGGTCACCGACATCATCGCGGAAGTGATCCCCGGCCAGGGCAAAGCGATCGCGATGATGGCGCATTACGACTCGGTGCCCGCGGGACCCGGCGCTTCCGACGACGAATCGAGCGTCGCAACCATTCTCGAAACCACGCGCGCGCTGAAGGCGGCCGGCGCGAAGTGCGTCCATCCCGTGATCGCGCTGATCACCGACGGCGAGGAAGCGGGACTGCTCGGCGCCAACGCATTCCTGCAGAACCCTGCGCTCAAGGCGCGTATCGGCGTGGCGGTGAATGTGGAGGCGCGCGGCACCAAGGGCCCGAGCCTGTTGTTTCAGACCAGCGCCGGCGACGGCAAGCTGATCGATCTCTATGCCGCCCATGTGCCCGTTTACGGCACAAGCTCGCTCTATGCGGAAATCTACAAATTCCTGCCCAACGACACGGACCTCACGCTCTTCATCCGCGACGGATTTCCGTCGCTCAACTTCGCGTTCGCGGACAATGTGCGTTACTACCATTCGCCGTTCGACCTGCGCCGCAATCTGAGTCCCGCGACCTTGCAGCAGCATGGCGACAATCTGTTGGGCGTGGTGGCGGGACTCGCGCAGACGGATTACGCCGCGCTCAAAGGCGGCAACGACGTCTATCTCACCGTGTTGGGCAAATTCCTGCCGCGCATTCCGGCGAGCTTCGCGCTGCCGCTTGCCGTTATCGTGTTCCTTATGCTTGCGATCGCGGCGTGGCTCGCGCGCAGCGAAAGTGCCGGTTGGAGGCCGACGCTTGCCGCTGCCGCGATGCCTCTCGTGCTGCTTGTCGGCTGCGGCTTGCTGGGCTGGCTCGTGTCGTTCGTTGCGCAGGCGATCTCGGGAGTGCCCGACCCCAGCTATGCCCATCCGACTGCTCTTCGCATCGCACTCGCTTTCGCCGTGTGGGCGATCGCGCTCGATGTTTCGCGCATGACAAGCGTGCACGGGGCAGCTGCGAGCGGCTGGTTGTGGATTGCAGGATTCGGCATCGTCACCGCCGCGCTGTTGCCGGGCCTCAGTCCCTATTTTGTATTTCCTGCCGCGGTCGCAGCCGTCCTGCTGCTCGCCACTGCGCGCGCGCCGGGCGGCTGGAGCGGATTGTGGGGACAGATCGCATTGTTCGTCTCTGCGCTCGGCGCGCTCGTCGTCTGGATCGCGCTCGTCGCCGCCGGCGAAACGCTGATGGGCCTGCGCCTGCATCCGCTGTTCACGATTCCGGCCGCGTTCGGCGTGCTGACCTTGATCCCATTGTTGTGCGCGCGGCCGATATCGCGCACCGCCTGGGGCGCGAGCGCGGCCGTGGCGTTCGTGCTGTCGCTCGGCTGCGCCGTTGCGGCCGGATTACAGCCGGCCTACAGCCCGGCCTCGCCGCAACGCATCGACCTCCTCTATTTCGAGAACGAACGCGGCGACACGCGCTGGATCGCAGACACGTCGTGGAAGGGGCTTGGTGTGGAACCGATTCCTGCGTCGCTGATCAAGGCCGGCGGATTGAAATTGACCACCGATGCCCATCCGGGACTCGGCAAGCATGC
>JBEKDC010000409.1:0-3078 GCA_050014535.1 Rhizomicrobium sp. | reverse complement strand
TTGGGCGATGCGCGCGAATAAAGCGCGAGACCCACGGGAAACACGTTGGCGAATCCGAAATCGTTCAGGAGATGGAACGCGATCGCCCATCCCAGCGACACGCGATGTCCTGTCGCCGCGAATGACGCGGCGGCGGCCGCAAGTGCGAGCGGCCCCAGCGCGCTGATCGCAATGCCGATGATCATCTTCGTAAGCTCGTTCGGCTCGGTCCAGCGCCTGGCCCACCAACGCCAGAACAGAATCACCAGCACCATCGTGACGGTGCTGACGACGGAATCGAGAGACACGAGATATGTCACCGGCAGGGAGAAGCCGAGGAACGTGAGATTGAAAGCCTTCTCGCCCCAGGTGAGATAGGAATTGAAGATCTGCTGGTTGCCGATGCTCGCCACGGCCAGCACGGGGATGATCGCCGCGAGCACCGCGATGCTGATGACGTCTCTGCGACCGAGCGGTCGGCGCGCTTCCGGATTCGCCTTCCGAAGCTTGAGAGGCTCCGGCGGAAAGGTGGGACGGCCGAACAGATAGATCGTCAACCCTATGAGCATTCCCAGGCTTGCGAGCGCAAAGCCCCAGTGCCAGTTGTATTTCAACGCGAGCGTGCTGCAGGCGATCGGCGCGAAAATCACAGCGATCTGAATGCCGATGAAATAGATCTGGAACGCGTCCGCGCGGCGCGGATCGTTGGGTCCGTAGAGATCGCCGACCTGCGTTGCGATGTTTCCCTTGAAGCAGCCCACGCCGATCAGGAGGCACAAAAGCGCGATCAGGAAAGTCTGATCGAACGTCATCAGGAAATTGCCGAGCGCCATGAGGCTTCCGCCCAGCGCCACCGTCGGGGTTCGGCCGATGAAGCGTTCGGCAAGAATGCCGCCTCCTATCGGCGTCACGTAAACCAGCCCGCCATATATGCCCCAGGTGATCGAGGCGAGCGATTGGGGCGAGAGCGATCCGAAAAACCGATCGACGATGCCCCGGTATATCGAAAAGCCCCAGACGTGCTCGATATGGCCCGGCAGCAACAGGCTGTGCGTCATGTAAAGCACGAGCAAAGTCGCCATGCCGTAATAGGAGAAGCGCTCCCAGAATTCGGTCGCGCTCAGCCAGCCGAGGCCCACGGGATGGCCGAGGAACGCACGATCGGCCCTCACGGAATCGGATTGAACGGTCACTCAGCCACCCGCCGTCGAAGATTCGGGGCAGAACCTATCGGGCCAATTGGGATAGCGCCAGCGCGCGGCATCACAACGCCGCGATCACCGCCGCGTTGTAGATTTCGCTCATCTTGGCGCCGAGCGGTGCGATCTGGACGGGCTTTTCGAGGCCCACCAGCAACGGTCCCATCACCGTCACGCCGCCGATCTGCTGCAACAGCTTGGTCGAGATCGAAGCCGAGTGGATGGCGGGCATGATCAGCACGTTCGCCGTGTCGGTGAGGCGGCAGAACGGATAATTGGCCATGTTCTCGCGGTCGAGCGCCACGTCGGCCGCGATCTCGCCGTCATATTCGAAATCGACTCCCCGTTGATCGAGAATGTTCACGGCCTCGACGATGCGCTCGCTGCGTTCGCTGCGGGGAAAGCCGAAGGTCGATGACGCGAGCAGCGCCACCCGCGGCACGAAACCGAACTGGCGCACCACGCTCGCGGCCTGGATTGCGATGTCCGCGAGTTCTGCGCTGGTCGGCATTTCGTGCACGCTGGTGTCGGCCACGAACACCACGCGTCCTTTGGTGAAGATCACGATCACGCCGATGGAGCGCTTGCCTTTGGGCTCGTCCAGCACCAGGCGCACATCGGCAAGTGCGGCGGCATAGTTGCGCGTGACGCCGGTCACCATCGCGTCGGCGTCTCCCGCCGCCAGCATCGAGGCCGCATAGACGTTGCGGTCGTTGGTGACGAGGCGCACGCAATCGCGATAGAGGCGGCCGTGGCGTTGCAGCCGCTTGTACAGCGCTTCGATATAGGGAGCGGCTTCCCTGGCCGAGTGCGGCACGCGGATTTCGAATGCGGATTCCTCGGCGCCGGCCGCTTTGATCCCCGCCTTGATGATGTCCTCGCGGCCCACCAGCAGCGCCTTGCCGAGACCGGAATTCTGGAACGCCAACGCCGCGCGGATCACCGACTCTTCTTCGCCTTCCGCAAACACCACGCGCTTGGGATTGGCGCGCACACTCGACGTAATGCGTTGGAGCAGAACGGCGGAGGGATCGAGCCGCGCCGACAACTGATAGCGATAGGTGTCCGCATCCTTCAGTTCGCGCCGCGCCACGCCTGTGCGAACCGCCGCTTCCGCCACGGCCGACGACACGCGCGCGATCAATCGCGGATCGAACGGCACGGGAATGATGTAGTCGGGGCCATAGACGGGCCGCGCGCCGCTATAGGCAAGCGCCACTTCGTCGGGCACGTCCTCGCGCGCGAGTTCGGCCAGCGCTTCGGCCGCTGCGATCTTCATCGCTTCGTTGATGGTGCGCGCGCGCACATCGAGCGCACCGCGGAAGATATAAGGGAAGCCCAGCACATTGTTGACCTGGTTCGGATAATCCGAACGTCCTGTCGCCACGATCGCATCGGGCCTGACGGCTTTCACATCTTCCGGCGTGATCTCGGGATCGGGATTGGCCATGGCGAAAATGATGGGCGCCTTCGCCATCGATTTCACCATCTCCTGCGTCATAGCACCTTTGACGGATAGTCCTAGGAACACGTCGCAACCTTCGAGCGCGTCGGCAAGCGTGCGCGCCTTGGTTTCGACGGCATGCGCGGACTTCCACTGATTCATCCCGCTGGTGCGTCCGCGATAAACCACGCCTTTGGAATCGCACAGGATCGCGTTGCCGTTCGGCAGGCCCATGGATTTGAGCAATTCGAGGCAGGCGATGCCCGCTGCGCCTGCGCCGTTCACCACCACTTTGATGTCGCCCATCTTGCGGCCCGTCAGGTGCAGCGCATTGATCACGCCGGCCGTCGAGATGATGGCAGTGCCGTGCTGGTCGTCGTGGAATACGGGAATGTCCATCAGCTCGCGCAACCGCTCTTCGATCACGAAGCAGTCCGGCGCCTTGATGTCTTCCAG
>JBEKDC010000408.1:0-3080 GCA_050014535.1 Rhizomicrobium sp. | reverse complement strand
GGTTTCCGCGAGCTTGAGCGCGCCGGGCCGCCATACGATGTGATCTGGTTCGCAATCGAAACCGGGAGGGATGGAACATGACGAAGGACGAATTGACGAGTTGGGCGCTGGCCAATGGCTGGCAGACAATCGCGGGATATCCCAGCCTGACCAAACCGTCGCGGCCTTCCGAAGCGATCGTTCGGCTCGTGCTGAAGGGCACGGTCGCAAATCTCGAAATCAAGAAGCCGGCCGGCAAATGGGAAAAGGTTGCGAGTGCGGCCTATTCGAAGATCGAAGCCGATGCCGAGACCGGTTTTCCCCGCGGCCTGGGCCTCGACACCATCACAGGATTCACGATGCTGATGGAAGACAACAAGAACAGGGCCATGTTCGCAAAAATGAGTGCGCGTCCAAAATCCGAGGATTGAGCAGCGCGGGTTTCCCTCCACGCGTCCGGGGCTTGCGGTGCTGCGCGCCCGATGCGAAACCGGAGCCCGCGCCAATGGTTCGAACGGTGTTGCACGCAGCAGCTGCGACAGATGGAGATGCGAAGGCCGTGAGATTCAGGAAAGCATTGGTCGTCGAGGATATGGCGCTGATCCGCATGACGACCGTGGACATGCTCGCCGAGATCGGGCTGCAGGCGGCCGAAGCGGGAGACGGCGAGTCCGCTCTGGAACTCCTCGACAACGATCCGCAGATCGACCTGATGATTTCTGATCTCGGTCTGCCCGGCATGAGCGGACGGGACCTGGTGGCGGAAGTCCGCCGACGCCGGCCCGATCTGAAGATCGTCATCGCAAGCGGCGATACGGACGATAAAACGCGAAGCGAAGAGGTGCTGGCCGGGGTCGTCTTTCTCGCCAAACCTTACGACATCGATCAATTGCGGCGCGCCGTGCTTTCGAGCTGATTCCCCGTTGGCGGGCGTACGCGCGCTTCGGCTATTTCCGACTCGTTGAATGCGTCGATTTCACACCATCTTTCGGATCGGCGGAGCGTCGGCGAATAGTTACTGCTCGTCGATCGCGTTGCGGCAGTCTGCCTCACCCGGCGTTGACGCTCGGCCTTCGATCAACGGCCGCGCGTCTGCGCAAGATGCAGACCGCCATCGACAAGCAACATCTCGCCGGTGATGTGGCGTGAAGCCGGCGAGCAGAAGAAAATTACGGTATCCGCGATGTCGTCCGGCTGGCCGGCATGTTTCAACGGAGTGGCGGCCGCCTGCTCGGCGCTGATGCGGTCGAACGCTTCCGCGCCGAAGCGATCCTTGAACCAACGCGTGGCGACAAAACCCGGGCAGATGGCATTGACGCGAATCTCCGGCCCCAGGGCCCGCGCCAGCGACAATGTCATGGTGTTGAGCGCACCCTTCGACGCGGCATAGGCGACGGACGACCCGATTCCTGCCACGCCTGCGATCGACGAAACATTGACGATAGCGCCGGCACCGCTCGCCTTGAGACCCTTCGCGCAGGCGCGAATCATCTGGAACGGTCCGATCACATTGATGGAATAGATGCTTGCGAAGTCTTCGGCGCTCAGCGCGTCCAGATCGCCATGCGCGGCGAATTTTGTGGTTCCGGCGTTGTTGACGAGGATGTCGATGCGGCCCCACGCGTCCATTGCCGCGGCGGCGAGCTTTCGGCAATCCTCGTCGCGTGCCACATCTCCTTGCACAATGATGACATTCGCGCCAGCTTCGCGCACCAGTTCGGCCGTCGCGTGGGCCTCGGCCTGGCTTTTGGTGTAGTTGACCAAAACGCCGGCGCCGCGCCGGGCGAGCCCGACAGCCACTGCCGCTCCGATTCCCGTAGCCGAGCCTGTGACAATGGCGGCCTTCCCTTTGAGATCGAGTTGTTCCATCCCGCGTCTCCCGCTTCTATGATTTGCGTGTCGAGGCCGGATTCCCGGCTCGCAGCGAGAGATCGTACAAGTCTCCCATGAACGCGCAACAGAAAGCGATTCTGAAGGCCGAAGCGATCCACAGTGAAGCCGTGCTCGACGGCGCGGCGCCCATGCGAATTATTCTGGTGCGCCATGGCCGGCCGGCAATTCACACCTCGCCGCGCACGTCCCATGGAGGTTTTCGCACCTATATCGACGATTACGAGCAGGCGGGACTCGATCCCGACAGCGTGCCCCCGGACGAACTTCAGGATCTGATCGGAGAGCTGACCGCCGTCTTCACCAGCGGCCGCAAACGCGCCGACGACAGCGCCAAGGCGCTCGCGCCCAATGCGGAGCTGATTGCGGATCCGCTCTTCGCCGAAGCGCCGTTGGCGTCTCCGCGGATTCCCATCCTCAGAATGAAAGTTCCGAAATGGGCTGTGGTCGCGCGCATCCTGTGGCACGCGGGTTACCACCCCGAGATCGAGAACTACCGCAAAGCCAAGCATCGTGCGGTTCAGGCCGCCGACATCCTGATGCATCGGGCCCGCGCCGAGGGCACGTCGGCGCTCGTCGCGCACGGCTATTTCAATTTCCTGATCGGACGCGAATTGCGCCACCGCGGCTTCAAGAAATCCGGCTCGCACCGCGCGCGCTTCTGGAACGCGGTGATTTACGATCGGGAGTGAAGGTCCTTCGGGGCTCGCTCCGCTTTGCTACGCTCGCACCTCAGGATGACGACGTCGGCGCGCGTCATGCTGAGGCGCGAGCGAAAGCGAGCCCCGAAACACGATCGGGAGCAGAATTCTCCGCGGCTTCGCGTGAGCTATCCCCTTACTTCTCCCCTCCCGCACTCGTGTCTTTCTTGTCCGCAGAGGCACTCTTGTCGGAATCATCGTCGCTGAGATTCCAGTCCACCTTCACCGTCATCGGCATGTCGGCCAACTGGTCGTCGACGATCGCCGGCCGGTAATGCCACTTGGCCACGCACGCGATCGCCGCGTCGTCGAGCCGGTCCGAGCCGCTGGACTTGGCGATCTTGATGCTGCTCAGAGTGCCGTCGGCCATCACCTGGAAAGCAAGTTCGGTCGTGCCCTCCTGATCGAAGATGCGCGCGATCAAGGGGTAATCGGCGCGGCAATTCTCCGGCCTTGAGAGCGCAGGCGGCCGGGAGATGTGCTGTACGACAGGCACGCGCACCACCTCCT
>JBEKDC010000407.1:0-3082 GCA_050014535.1 Rhizomicrobium sp. | reverse complement strand
GGGTCGTACGCGTCCCGCGATCGCATTGAAGTTCGCGCCGTCGCAATAGAAATAGGCGCCGGCCTCGTGCACGGCATCCGCGATCTCGCGGATGCGACGCTCGAACAAGCCGCAGGTATTGGGATTGGTGAGCATGATCGCCGCAACATCGGGCCCGAGTTTGGCTTCGAGCGCATCGGCGTCGACATGGCCGTCGTCTTTCGCCGGGACTTCGTCGACCGTGAATCCCGCGAATGCCGCCGTTGCGGGATTGGTGCCATGCGCCGAAGACGGCACGAGAACGCGTGACCGTTTCTCGCCGCGCGCCTCGAGCGCGGCACGGATCGTGAGCAAACCGCACAACTCGCCGTGCGCGCCTGCCTTGGGGCTCATCGCCACGGCAGGCATTCCGGTCAGGGTCGTGAGCCAGCGCATCAATTGGGAGATCAACTCGAGCGCACCCTGCACGGTCTGCTGCGGCTGCAGCGGATGGATGTCGCCGAAACCGGGCAGCCGCGCCATTTTCTCGTTGAGGCGCGGATTGTGCTTCATCGTGCAGGAGCCCAGCGGATAGATCCCCGCGTCGATCGCGTAGTTCATGCGCGACAACCGCACATAATGGCGGATCACTTCCGGCTCGGAGAGACCCGGCAGTCCGATGGGGCTCCTGCGGCGCAATCCGGCAAGTCGCGTGTCGGACAATTGCACTTCGGGAATGTCGACGCCCGTCATGCCCGGCCGACCCAGTTCGAAAATCAATCCCTCTTCATGGTCGAGGCCGCGATCGCCGGAAATTGTATGCAGGCGACGAGGCTCGACCTCGCCCGTGCTGCTGGGGCGTCCCTGATTGTTCATCATCGCACGACCTCCGCGAGCGCCTTGGCATAGGCGTCGCAATCTTCGTCCGTTACGGTTTCGGTAGCGGCCACAATCAACAGATCGCGCATATCGCTGTTATGCGGCAGCAGGCGCGACGCGGGCACGCCGGCGAGAATTCCTTTCGCCGCCAGCGCATCGACAATCTCCGCCGCCGGCTTCGGCAGTTTCAACGTGAATTCATTGAAGAACGACGGCGTGACGAGCGAAACGCCTGCCACTTGCGAGAGCTTGTCGGCGAGCGACAAGGCGCGCGCGTGATTGGCGCGGGCGAGCCGCACGAATCCGTCTTCGCCCAGTAACGAAAGATGAATCGTGAAAGCGAGGCAGCAGAGCCCGGAATTCGTGCAGATATTGCTCGTCGCCTTCTCGCGGCGGATATGCTGCTCGCGGGTAGAGAGCGTGAGCACGAAGCCGCGCTTGCCGTCTGCATCCGTCGTCTCGCCACAAAGTCGCCCCGGCATCTGGCGCAGGAATTTCTCGCGCGTGGCGAAAAGTCCGACGTAAGGACCGCCGAAATTGAGGCCATTGCCGATCGACTGGCCTTCGGCGGCAACGATGTCCGCGCCCATTGCGCCCGGAGACTCCAAAAGGCCCAGCGACACGGCTTCCGTCACCACCGCGATGAGCAGCGCGCCTTTGGCATGAGCCGCCTCCGCGATGGGACGCAAATCGCGCACCAATCCGAACACGTCGGGATTCTGCACAACGACACAGGCGGTTTCACCGTCGATCTGCGCTGCGAGGTCTTCGGCGCGTCCCGGTAAGACAGGCGCACGAACGACCTGTCCCGAGAGAGACGCAACTGTCTCCACCGTTTCAGCGTAGTGCGGATGCAAGCCGCCGGAGAGTATGGCCTTGGGCCGCCGCGTGATGCGCTGCGCCATCTGCACCGCTTCGGCCGTTCCGGTCGAACCGTCATAGAGCGAGGCATTCGCCACTTCCATGCCGGTCAGCAGCGCCACCTGCGTTTGGAATTCGAACAGATATTGCAGCGTGCCTTGCGCAATTTCCGGCTGGTAAGGCGTGTAGGAGGTGAGGAATTCCGAACGCTGGATCAGATGATCGACGGCCGCCGGAACGTGATGGCGATAGGCGCCGGCGCCGCAAAAGAACGGCACACTGCCGGCGGAGACATTCTTCGCCGCGATCCGCGACAGCGCACGCTCCACTTCGATCTCTCCCTGATGATCAGGAAGATCGAACGCGCTCCGCCCGACAACGGCTTCTTTCGGTACGTCGCGAAACAACGCATCGATGTCGCGCGCGCCGATCTTGCCGAGCATCGCGGCGCGATCGTCAGGGGTCAGAGGGTGATAACGCATGCGATCAAAGCCCTTTCACGAATTCCGCATACTGGGCTTCGCTCATCAGCTTGCCCAACTCGCCCTTGTCGGCGATTTTCAGTTTGAAGAACCAGCCCTCGCCTTCCGGATCGGCATTGACCTTGGCGGGATCCGCAGCGAGCGCATCGTTGGAGCCGGTGATCTCGCCCGCGATCGGCGCATAGACTTCGCTCGCAGCCTTCACGCTCTCGACGACGGCAGCTTCGCCGCCTGTGCTCACCTTGCGGCCCTTTTCCGGCAGTTCGACGAACACCACATCGCCCAATTGCTCGGCGGCATATTTGGTGATGCCGACAGTCGCCTCATCGCCTTCGATGCGGACCCATTCGTGCTGGTCGGTAAATCGCGTTTCGCTCATCTGGTACCCCGTGATGTCAATTTCAAGAATTGCGTTTGTAGCCATGCGGCACGAAAGGCATGGGCGCGACATGCGCCGGCATCGCCTTGCCGCGCACCATCAGCATGATTTCGTTGCCGTCGCCCGCGAAAGGCGTGTCGACATAGCCCATCGCGACGGGCGCATTGAGGCTCGGCCCGAAGCTGCCGCTGGTGATTTTGCCGATGATGCGTCCGGTGTTGTCGGCGATCTCCGTCCCGTCGCGTGCAGGCGCCTTGCCGTCGGGACGAATGCCGACTCTCTTTTGCGCCGTGCCGTCCAGCAACTTGCCTATGATCATTTCGGCGGCCGGAAAATCCTTGTCCATCTTGCGGCGCTTGCCGATCGACCAGGCGAGATTGGCCGTGATCGGATCGATGGTTTCATCCATGTCGTGACCGTAGAGGCAAAGCCCCGCTTCAAGCCGCAGCGAATCCCGCGCCCCCAGACCGATGGGCAGAACTTCCGGTTCGCCCAGCAGTGCGCGTGCCACATGATCGGCATC
>JBEKDC010000406.1:0-3088 GCA_050014535.1 Rhizomicrobium sp. | reverse complement strand
GCGATCGGCGCCGCAGCAGGTTCGGCGCCGTTTGAAGCTGCGGCGTGTTCTTCCGGCTTCGGCGGCTCAAGCGCGGCCGGCATCGGATCCGGCGGCAGGATCGACTGGTGCAGCGTGTTCTGGAGATCGGCCAGCGGTCGCTGCGTGCGCAGCGCCTCGATCTCCTGGCGCAGTTCGTCGAGTTCGGATTGGCGCGCCATTTCGTCGAAGCTCTTGCGGAACTGGTCGGCCATCGCGCGGGCCTTGGCGACCCAGCGGCCGACGATGCGCATCAGCTTGGGCAAATCCTTCGGCCCCACCACCACCAGGGCGACGATCAGGACGATGAGAATATGGCTCCAGCTGAAATCGAGCATGTCGCGACGGATTGACCGTCCTTACCTTCCGACGGTCTGGTCTTTTTTCGCGGCGTCTTCGCGTCGGTCCGACGTGATCGTGTGGTCGGGATCTGGCTCGTTGAGTCCCTGCCGGAAACTCTTGATGCCTTTGGCGACGTCGCCCATCAGGTCGGAAATCTTGCCGCGGCCGCCGAACAGAAGCACGGCGACAATGACCAGAATCAGGATGTGCCAGATGCTGAGCGAACCCATGATAATCTCCTTCGACCGGCTGCGGGGCTTCAACGCTCCTGCCGGAGCACTCCGGCGGCCGGTGCGGCAGCCCCCTTAAAGCCCCCCACCCTAGCGGATGCAAGCTTAACCGGGTCTATCCGATGAGGATCTCGCCTTTGCGGCTTAACATGGCGGCCAGGGCCCCCAGCCGCTTCTGGACCGGGTCGCCGGCGATCATTTCCCGTCGGCGCGACACTTCGAGCAGGACGCGCGTGGGCGTCATCCGCAGCTTGTAGTGCGGCAACTCGCCCACGGCCGAGGCGGACAGGGCAAACGCGAATCGGGCCGCCAGCCCGACGCGGAGCGCAAACTCGCTGTCCTCTTCGCTCAGGCGCAGGCGGAGCGCCATGTCCCGCGTGAAATCTTCGTCGCCCGAATAGCGGTGAAAGATCGCCGTGGCGATGATCATGCGCGAGCGGTGCGACACGCCCGTGAACGGAGCCGTCAGGACCTGGTTGAAGGCGCCGACCGCGCGGTCGTCGGGGTGGCGCCGCCAGCCGATATCCGAAAACAAACTGACCCCGAGGCGAATCCGTCTCTCCTCGTCTTTCTCTCCGGGAAAGACCGGCTGCAGCCAACGAAACATTTCCTCCGCGTGGGCAGGCGCACGGCTCATTCGCCGGTTGGCGTCCTCCGCAAACGCGATCAACGGATCGCGCGACCGCTCGTCCAGGGGCAGCTGTTCGTGAAGCAGCCCTTCGCGCAGACCGTATGCTGAGATCACCATGCTCTTGAGTCCGGACGCGAGCAGCAATCGCTCCAGCACGACCGCGCCATAAGGCAGCGCTTCGGCGCGGCGGCGAGAAATAATCTTCATGCGATCCAGCGATTTGCGCGACAGATTCGCGATCGCCTTGCACATGCGCAACGCGCGGGCACGCGGGATTTCGTAATCGTGCAGCACATGGAGCGGATAGTCGATTTCCTCCATGTCGACCCGCGCAAAACTGCGCCAGACGCCTCCCACAGCGTAAAGGCTGCGGCCTTCAAGCGGCCCGAGCGCTTCCAGAGCGTCCAGCCCCTTGTCGACGACATCGCGGGCCTTGTCGGCGCTGCCATGCGCCACATCCATCAGCCGCAGCGGCCCGAACGGTAGCGTCACGGCTTTGCCGGTCTTGCCGGCCTTTACGGTCACCATGTCCAGGCTGCCGCCGCCGAGGTCGGCCACCAACCCATCGGCTTCCGGAATGCCGGCCAGAACGCCTTCCGCCGCGAGCCGCGCCTCTTCTTCCCCGGAAAGGATTCTGATCGGGCCACCCCAGGTCGCTTCGGCACGACGGACGAATTCCTGCCCGTTCGAAGCGTCCCGCGCGGCCGCCGTGGCAACGGCTTCGCGCAGCTCGACGTGATGCGCATCCGCGATCATGCGAAATCGGCCCAGCGCTTCCAGCGCCAGCACGATGCCTTCGTCGTGCAACCTGCCGGTCGTGACCATGTTGCGGCCGATGGCGCAAATGGCCTTCTCGTTGTGAACCACCGCCGGAATGCGCGAGAAGGATTCGTAAATCACAAGCCGAACGGAATTCGATCCGATATCGACGATCGCAATGGGACCGACGCGGCCGCGCGAACTGCGCGCGGCAGAAGTTCCGCGTGTATCGGCTGGTGCGGTTGTGATCGGCACGCGCGCCTCAATCCAGACGCGTGGAGATGGCAACCGGTCGCGGTTGGTCGATCTTGAGCGCCCGGCCGCGGCCCGAGAGCGACGGATTGGTCATGAAATAATTGTGCGCCGAGAAGGCGTCGTCGCGGAACGCCTTCAGGTCGCGCACATATGTTCCGTCCGCGGTCATGTGCCAGCTGCTTGCCTGGTCCTTCAGAAGAGCCACCATGATCTGGTTCAACACCTGCTCATGGACGGTAGGATTTTCGATCGGCACCAGCGCTTCAACGCGGCGATCGAGATTGCGCGGCATCCAATCCGCCGACGAGATAAACACCTTCGCCTTCGGCGACGGCAAACCCTGTCCATTGCCGAAGCAGACGATTCGTCCATGCTCGAGAAAGCGGCCGACGATACTCTTGACACGGATATTGTCCGAAAGGCCTGCAACGCCTGCCCGCAGGCAGCAAACGCCGCGCACGACCAGCTCGATGCGCACGCCAGACTGGCTCGCCATATAGAGCGCGTCGATGATGTGGGGGTCGACAAGCGAATTGAGCTTGGCCCAGATCGCTGCCGGGCGACCGGCGCGCGCATGCGCCATTTCCTCCTGGATGCAATCGACGAGCTTGCCGCGCAAAGTGAGCGGCGAAATCGCGATCTTTTCCAGGCCGACCGGCTCGGCATAGCCCGTGATGTAGTTGAAGAGCTGTGCCGCATCGCGCCCCAGTGCCGGATCGGCCGAGAAGAGGGACAGGTCGGTGTAAACCTTGGCGGTAACGGCATGGTAATTGCCCGTTCCGAAATGCACATAGGTGCGCAGCGATCCCGCTTCGCGACGAACCACCAGACTTACTTTTGCGTGCGTCTTGAG
>JBEKDC010000405.1:0-3113 GCA_050014535.1 Rhizomicrobium sp. | reverse complement strand
TGCCGTAGCGCTCGAAGCTTTCGGCGACCTGCGCCGCGAGTTCGCGTGTCGGTTCGAGGATCAGCGAGCGCGGCATGCGCGCCTTGGCACGGCCGCGCGCAAGCAATTCGATCATCGGAAGCGTGAACGAGGCGGTCTTGCCGGTGCCCGTCTGCGCGATGCCGATGATGTCCCGCCGCTTGAGAACATGCGGGATGCCCTGCGCCTGAATTGGCGTAGGCGTCGTGTAGCCGCTTTCGACAACGGCTTTCAGGATCTCCGGACAAAGCCCGAGGTCCTCGAAACGCGCGTCAGTGGCTGGTGTCGTCGGATTTGTGGAAGAAGAATCGTGAGAGGCTTCTTCAAGACCGGCTTCCGCGCCGGCAATCGTGTCGTTCGTCATACGCTCCTAAACGGGGCGCATGTCTCGCGCCCACTCGGCTGCCCGGATCGGCTGCCGACTCTCGATGGAGTGGAACATAGGTAAGAATTGTTGCCAGTCAATGACCAACCGGCGTCGCATGGCCGATTCCGGCCGCTCCCGCCTAGGAAATACCCGTATTTGGCCGGTTCAGACATCCACTTCCTTCGCAAAGCGGGCGTTTTCCTGGATGAACTGGAATCGCAGTTCCGGTTTCTTTCCCATCAGGCGCTCGACCAGGCTTTCCGTCTGTTTGATCTCATCGTCCGCGATATCGACCCGGATCAGGCTGCGCGCCCCCGGCTTCATGGTCGTGTCCTTGAGCTGTGCCGGCATCATTTCGCCCAGTCCCTTGAAGCGCGACACTTCGACTTTCGAGACGCCTTTGAAGGTCGTCTTGAGTAGTTGTTCGCGATGCGCGTCGTCGCGGGCATATTCCGATTTCGATCCGTGCGACAGGCGATAGAGCGGCGGCATCGCGAGAAACAGATGCCCGTGCGCGATCAGGCGGGGCATTTCGCGATAGAAGAAGGTGAGCAGCAGCGACGCGATATGCGCGCCGTCCACATCCGCGTCCGTCATGATGATGATGCGCTCGTAGCGAAGATCCTGGTCGCGAAACTTCGCTCCCGTGCCGCAACCGAGCGCCTGCACGAGATTGGCGAGTTCCTGGTTCTGCTCGAGCTTCCCGGCGCCGGCGCTCGCGACGTTGAGGATTTTTCCCCGCAAGGGAAGAATGGCCTGCGTGGCGCGGTCGCGCGCCTGCTTGGCCGAGCCGCCGGCAGAATCGCCTTCGACCAGGAATATCTCGGTTCCCGCCGCCGCATCGCGCGAGCAATCCGCGAGTTTGCCGGGCAGCCGCAATTTGCGCGTGGCAGCCTTGCGCGAGACTTCTTTTTCCTGCTTGCGCTTGAGCCGGTCTTCCGCCTGATCGATGGCGAAGGCGAGGAGCTTGTCGGCCTCCTGCGGATTCTCGGCCAGCCAATGGTCGAAATGATCGCGCACCACATTCTCGACCAGACGCTGCGCGTCCGGCGTCGAAAGCTTCTCCTTCGTCTGGCCCTGGAATTCCGGTTCGCGAATGAAGACGGAAAGCACCGCGCAAGCGGCGGCCATGATGTCGTCCGGCTGCACCAGCGCCGTTTTCTTGTTGTTGGCGCGTTCGCCGTGATCGCGCAACGCCTTGGTCAGTGCGTTGCGCAGACCTTGCTCATGCGTACCGCCCTGGGGAGTCGGGATCGTGTTGCAGTAGGAATGCAGGAACGGTTCGACTTCGGGCGCCCAGGCGATCGCCCATTCGACGGCGCCTTTGCCGTCGCGATTTTCGGTGCGGCCGAAGAAGGCGCGGCTGGTGACGGTGTCCTTGCCTTCGATTTCGGAGGACAGGAAATCGAGCAGGCCGCCGGGAAATTTCAGCGTCTCTTCGGCCGGTGTCGCGCCGCCCTGCTTGATCAGCGAGGGATCGCATTTCCAGCGAATTTCCACGCCGCGGAACAGATACGCCTTCGAACGGGCCATGCGGTAAAGCTGTGCGGCCGAGAAATGCGTGTCCTTACCGAAAATCTGCACGTCCGGTTTGAACGTGACGATGGTGCCGCGCCGGTTGACGGCGCCGAGGTCTTTCAATTTGCCCACGGCCTTGCCGCGTTCGAAGCGCATCTTGTGGGCATGCCGGTCGCGCGCGACGTCGACTTCCATCCATTCCGACAACGCATTGACGACCGACGCGCCCACGCCGTGAAGTCCGCCGGAAGTGTCGTAGACCTTGCCGCCGAATTTTCCGCCGGCATGCAGGGTCGTCATGATCACTTCGAGCGCGGATTTGGTCTTGAATTTGGGGTGCGGATCGACGGGAATGCCCCGTCCATTATCGCGGATGGTCAGAACATCGTGCTCGAGCAGTTCGATCTCGATGCGGTTGGCGTGGCCTGCGACCGCCTCATCCATCGCATTGTCGAGAATTTCGGCGGCCAGATGATGCAGCGCGTACTCGTCCGTGCCGCCGATATACATGCCGGGCCTGCGCCGGACAGGCTCAAGCCCCTCGAGGACCTCGATATCTTTTGCCGTGTAACCCTTGGACGGCGCAGACGGCGCGTCGAAAAGATCGGGCGGTTCAGGTTTTTTTGCCATGCGACTCTACTGGTGCGTGCAACAGCGCGAATCAGGGATAACGCAACGTTAACGAAATCGGCGCAATCGCGCGACGACTCGCTCTGCCGCAGTCATTTCTTAAGGGCCGCTCCCGTACATTAACCGCGTAACGGCGGCAAGTGGCGCTGCCCGGCGGAGGACGAATCTCGGATATGACCGCGCAAGCGATCAGCTCCCCCACGCGGGTAAAGGCGGAAGAAACGCGCATGTTGCGTGCGCGGCTGAACCTTATCGTGTCTTCCGTTCCGATCGCCATCTGGGTCAATCCCGCATGGGCGGTGCTTTCAATATTGCCGTTCGCAGGCTTCTTTCCGATCTTCGGCAAAATTGCGTGGTGGCGGCTCGGCGCTATCGTGGCGCTCCATTTCGCAAACAGTTTCATAGCATCTGCGCTTTACCGCGGCTATCTGCGCGACCCGTCCAACTCCCAGAAATGGCTGTGGGCGGTTGCAGGATTTCAGGGACTGATCGGCACGGCGTGGGGGCTGATGGCTTGGCTCCTGTGGGTGCCGGGCAACCCCTTGAACAATGTCCTTGTCACGCTCGTCATTGTCGCGAT
>JBEKDC010000404.1:0-3125 GCA_050014535.1 Rhizomicrobium sp. | reverse complement strand
CCGGGCAGCATCGCCAAAAATAGCGCGTAAATCTCTATACGATTTCCGAGAATATGTCCTGTTGCGATGAGTGCGCCACCATCGGCACAGATCAGTGCAATCCAGATTACGCCGGCAATTCGAGCGGGTTTCCGCATGCCTAAAGTATACCGGCGGTGCGACGTCGAAACAAGCAGAGAAGGTTTTGTGTAGAAAATACCGTGACAGCGACAACGTTCGCTACGGACACGCCGGGCAAAGAATCCGCCGCTCCCTCCGCCACATTCCCGCGGGCAACACTTACGCCGCCGCGGCGGCGCGCTGCAATGTGGGAAGCGCCACCGTCACCACGGTTCCGACATGTTCGGTGCTGTCGATGCGCACCGACCCTCCGTGCAAGCGGGCCAGGCCGTAAACGAGCGCAAGACCGAGCCCCGCGCCTTCGCGCGCGACGAAGGCATTGTTGTCGACCTGCTCGAACGGGCGCCCGAGGCGTTCGAGCGCGGCGTTGGGAATCCCTACTCCGGTGTCGCGGACGACGATCTCCAGAAACTCCGCGCCCGTTCCGACGGAGACCAGGACTTCGCCGCCTTTCGGCGTGAACTTGACGGCGTTGGACAAGAGATTGATCAGAATCTTTTTCAGCGCGCGCCGGTCGGCCGTCAGGCTTGGCACCTCCGCCGGCAACTCCGTGGACAGCACAACCCGGCGTTCCTCGAAGGCGTGTCGCATCAGCGCCGTGCAATCGCCGATCAAGCCTGCGAGATCCACGTTTTCCGGTTGAAGCACGAATTTGCCTGCCTCGACGTTCGACATATCCAGTATGTCGGTGATCACCTCGAGCAGATGCTGACCCGATTTGTTGATGAGCCCGACATATTCGCCATACCGGTTCTCCAGCGGGCCGAAAATGCCCTGCAGCATCATTTCGGAAAATCCGATGATGGCGTTGAGCGGCGTGCGCAGCTCGTGGCTCATATGCGCCAGGAACTCGGATTTGACGCGGCTGCGGGCTTCGGCGGATTGCGTCGCGATGCGGCTTTGGACCAGCTCGTCCTCGACGCGGCTCTTCTCGAGCGCGTTGCGGCGGAACACGGTCAGCGCGCGCGAAAGCTCTCCGATCTCGTCTGCGCGGTCGCCGAAGGGGACATCGCAAGCCATTTCGCCGTCTGCAACAAGCCGCATGGTCTCGGTGATCCTGGACATCGGACGCGCGATCCTGCGGCTGATGAAGAACGTCGCAAACAGTCCGAAGCCGAGCGACAGGAGCACGATGCAAAGCTGGACGAGGAGGTTCCGGCGGGCGGCGTCCAGCTCCTCGCGCGCATCGGCGTCTGAGAGATCGACCGCGATGTTCGCAACCTCGACGAGGCTCTTCATTGCCGTACCGGAAGCGCCGATCCAGTCGTGGCCTGAGATCGACGGCCGCTTTCCCGACGCGAAAGAGTCGATCACTGATTTGCGGAGTGCGCGCAGTCGCACGAAATAAAGCTCGTTTGCGGAGGCGATCGCGGCGCGCAGCGCGGGTGGCACGCGTCCCAGATTCGCGTCTCCCAAAATCACGTCCCAGAGCGCGTCGCTCCGGCCCATGAGCTCAGTCATGACTTCGAGTCGCGCGTTGCCATAGCCTTTGCCGCTGGCGATGCCGGCGCCGACCAGCAGCCTGTCGTTTCCCGCGAATTCGCGCGCCGTCCAGGCGAGCTGCTTGATCTTCATCATCTCTGCGATGAAGGCGTCGCTGCGGTCGATCTCGTTGGTGAGCTCCGCGGATACGTGGTCCTCCACCGCAAATGGGTTTCTGTCCGTGGGAACCCACCTGGCAATCGCTGCCGCCGATCGCAGATCGGGCCGGTGCAACGCGGCATCGATCTCCGGCTGCTCCGCGTCCAAGGCGGTTCTTTCCTTGACGATGGCGGCGCGCTCGGACGCGGAGACCATATTGCTCTTCGCAAGCCCGAACAGCGCGCGATTCAGGGCGGCGGTGGAACGCGCCCGCACTTGCTTGATGTCGGTCCAGGTCTCTGCGTCGACGGCGCGCGGCGATTCGAGCACCGTGCTCACGGCGCCCAACTCGAACCTGCGATACTGCATGGACATGAACAGGTCGCGTGCGATGCCCGAGGCCGTGACGATACGCCCCGCAGTGCGCATCTCGTCATAGGCGCCCTTTGCCAAAATGGCGGACGTGACAGCCAGCGCAAGCGCCATGGCGCCCGTAATGGCTTCCAGTGTCCGCCTGACGGACGGCGACTTGCTCATGGCGCATCGGCTCGGCTTGGATCCGCGCGAGAGACGGATCGATAGCCCGGATGCTAACCATTAAAAAGTAATAACGGGCTTAATGCCGACTGGAGCGATTTTGGAACGCGTTGCGAAGAATTGGTGTCGGATTCGATATGGTGGGCGGGCCACTCCGTTGTTTCACGTCCGGCATTACCCCTCACACCTTCCCCATCGTCTCATCGAACAGTTCCCGCATCGCGGCCCAGGAGCGTTGGTCGGTGGGGGCGTGATAGGAGAAGCCCTTCATGTTCAGCGCGTCGACGCTCTTGTCGGTGAAGCTGTGGCCGGCATTGCCGTAGGTGAGAAACTGCCAATCGGCCCCGCAGGCGTTCATCAGCCGGATGAATTTCTCGCGCGCCTCGGGCGGGATCAGCGGGTCGTTCGCGCCGGCACAGACCATCACCTTGCAGGCGATTCTGCGGTCGTCGCTGTCGGGCAGTTCCGTCATCCCCGGATGGAACGCGACCACCGCCGCCACATCGCTGCGCGAACGCGCGATTTCCAGAACCACCGCGCCGCCGAAGCAATAGCCGACGGCGGCCACGCGTTTCGGATCGACGTTCGGTTGTGCCTTCAGCAGGTCGAGCGCGGCATGGGCGCGGGCGCGCATAAGAGGCGGATCCTGCATCAATCCCCGAAGCAGGCGCATCGCATGCTCCATGCCCGTGACCGCTTCGCCATACATGTCGAGCGCGAACGCGACATAGCCCAGTTCCGCCAGCATGCGCGCGCGTTCCTTCGCATGCTCCGTCAATCCTCCGCCTTGATGGCAGACGAGGATTCCCGGCCGTGCGGACCCGCGCGTGTCGTCGTCGGCGAGATAACCGGTGAAGGATTTTCCGTCGACCTGGTAGGCGATGTCT
>JBEKDC010000403.1:0-3788 GCA_050014535.1 Rhizomicrobium sp. | reverse complement strand
GAACATCATCGCAGTGGCGAGCGGCAAAGGCGGTGTCGGCAAATCGACCGTCGCCGTCAATCTCGCACTGGGACTTTCCAAACTCGGATTCAAAACCGGATTGCTCGACGCGGATATCTACGGCCCCTCCGTTCCGCGTTTGCTCGACATTCGCGAGAAACCGAAATCGCGCGACGGCAAAGTGCTCGAGCCGATCGAGAAGCTCGGACTCAAAGTGATGTCGATCGGATTCCTCATCAAGGAAGACGAGCCGATGATCTGGCGCGGGCCTATGGTGATGAGCGCGCTGTCGCAGATGCTGGCCGACGTCGCGTGGGCGCCGCTCGACGTGCTCGTCGTCGACATGCCGCCGGGCACGGGCGACGCGCAACTCACCATCGCGCAACGCGTGCCGCTGAAGGGAGCCGTCATCGTATCGACGCCGCAGGACCTCGCGCTGATCGATGCGCGCAAGGGCCTCGCGATGTTCCGCAAGACGCAGGTGCCCGTGCTCGGCATCGTGGAGAACATGAGCGTGTTCATCTGCCCGCATTGCGGCGAAGCGAGTCACATTTTCGGACATGGTGGCGCGCGTGCCACAGCCGAGGAATTGGGCGTGCCGTTCCTGGGCGAGATCCCGCTGGTGCCCGCAATCCGCGAGACATCCGACGCGGGAACCCCTATTGTGGCGCTTGCGCCCGATAGCCCCGAAGCCCTTGCATTCCTCGCTCTCGCCCGCGCCGTGGCCGGCAAGCTCGCGGAGCCCGTACGCGCCGCGCCGCGAATCGTGGTGGAATGAGTCAAGATGGGGACTGAGTTTCATGGAGAGACCGCTCATTCTTCCACCCTCCCCTTGAGGGAGGGTCGAAAAATTCAAGCGAAGCGCGAATTTTTCGGGGCGGGGTGCTGCCGCAACAATACCCCTCCCCGAAAGTTTCTTTTCGCTGACGCTCAAAGAAAGCTTCCGACCCTCCCTCATGGGGAGGGTGGACGAGATTAAATGATCCGTGTACGTCGCAACGCAATGACATCGGTATAAACAGACATGGCTACGCCCAAACCGCAAATCCGCAGCATGTTCGCGACACCGGTCTGCGTGCATTTCCTGCCCGTGGCGCAGGAAGTGAACGCGGAATTGCGTCCGCTCATTCTCGACAAGATGACAAGCGTGGGCGCGACCGATGCGCATGGACAAGGCTGGCGCTCGCTGCCCGATTTCGAAAGCTGGGGCGGAGGTGCTGCGGAGACTCTCTATCGCGTGTTGCGCGAGATCGCCGACAGCCTCACCGCCACGCGCTCCGGCGGACGGGTCAATCTCGAATGGAAGATCGCGGCGTTCGCGGCCGTGCGCCAGAAAGGCGAGTTCAGCGAACTTGCCGCGCGGCCGGGCGCGTTGTGGTCGGGTGTTTATTATGTCGACGACGGTTACGGCAAATCCGACGACGAAACCTTGGGCGGCGAATGCGAACTCGCCGATCCGCGCGGCGCGTTGCCGGCAATGGTGGCGCCGCATCTCGCGTTCCGCATTCCGGGTGGGGCGACCGCGGGCATGGTCGAAACGATCCGCCCGCAGATGGGCATGATCATTCTTCATCCCTCGTGGCAACCGCGCGGCGAACGCCGCTACGACGGCGCCAACCACCGCGTGACGATCGAGTTCGATCTCGCGGTGCCGTAAACGCCTCACGCGCGTCACTCTCCGATCCTGCTCACCCGCTCTCCGCCTTCGCTGAAGCTTCGACGGATTGAGCGCCCGATCCGGCGAAGCCTTGGCGTAGCCGGACGCAAGCGGGGGAGCTGCCGAGCCCCCCGGTCCGCGCAAAGCGCGGCTGGAGGATGAACTCAGCGAGGCTGAGGGGGAAGTGAGGTTAAAGCGCTGCAACAGAGCCAGACCTTTCGACCCGCAACCGCGACGCAATTTTTCTCAAAAATTTCTCCGTTTCGAAATATCCAACGTAATCAATAGCTTGATCCGCCGGAACAGGGCTTCCAACCCCTGTTATTGGTCCTGTTCCCAGTCCTGTTATTGGCCCTGTTATCGGCCCTGTTACGAGCTCTGTATTTGCCCCTGAATGCTCCCTACTTTCCAGCGGCGCATTCGACCGTTTCGGAATGCGTTGCTCATCTTTGGCCGACGACACGCGGCTATCGGATGACAGCGCGATTCCTGCGCGCGGCGAACGTGCGAAAAATAATTCACCTGTTATCGCGCGAAATCTCCAGTCAAACCGCGGCTTTTTCAAAAACATAACAGGCAATAACAGGTACCTGCTTTCGACAACGTGGCGTGAATGCAATGGAAGGCGCGCCTTCACACGCGAAGTCGCGCGAGCGACGGCCGATTGCGCGAGGCGCGTGCGCGCAAATCCCATCCGCGCGACTTCCGCCACGCGCTTGTCGACCATCTTCCGGCGCGTCTCGATGTCGGCCCGTTTCCTTTTCATGCGCGCTCCTTCGCGGACGAAACACCAAACATGGCGGTGCAAATCGCCTCGCGCAATCGAACGAAATCGAATCCCGAAAATAAAGTTGGAACGAAAATCGAAACTGCAGCGCAAATCTATTGGCGGGTCAGGAGGTTAGGGAGGTGTTCGACGAATCTCGTAGTTGAGATTGTCTCCCGACTACCCAGAATTTGGGTCAACCAACATATTTTGGTGTTTGTTCGCTCGAACCCGCTCGCATCCAACTGAGTCCCGAAATTATGTTTCATGTTCCGGCATTCTTGTTGTCCGACCGTGCGCAAAGCGGTAGATTGGAAGCCATGAAAACGCCAGTCGTATCGTGCGACAAGGACGTCATGGGTGGCGCCGCGGTATTCCGCGGGATACGCGTACCCGTGCAGACGCTGCTCGACTATCTTGAAGCCGGCGAATCGCTTGACGATTTCCTCGACGGATTTCCGACGGTCACTAGAGAGCTTGCATTCGATGTCTTTGTCACGGTCGATCGAAACCTTGCCTTCCAGCAGAATATCGGTGTTCTTCCCATCGCAGTAATCGTATTGCGTGCTAAGTCGAACCGCCTCAACGACCTTAAGCCCCCCCTGTTCCGGATTTGTTGGCCACCATCGGCGCTGCGGCGTCGGGCTTCGTGACATTTGTCGTCGGCACATAAACAAAGGTGCAAAAATATGTTAGCTGTCTCTCGTCTGCCGGATCGTCAACGAAGTCAAAGGCATCAACCGCGTCGTCTACGACGTGACGTCGAAGCCGCCGGAGACGATCGAGTGGGAGTGAGTGGAGAAGGTTCGAACCGATCTAATCTCGCAGTTCTCTTGTGGCTTTCGCTGATTTCTGCTTATCGCTTCCCTGAGATTTGAGGGCTGTGCTACGTAGTGACGGCCGTTTTAGGGTAACGTGCGTGGACATCTTTGGCTTGGTAAAGGCAGCTCTAGATAAGCAACCCCCTTGGGTCGTCGTCTTCATTGTGGGTGCGGCGATGATCGCTTGGTCGTGTCTAAGCTACAAGAATGGAATTTGGGCCCCACAGGATCCGACCTCTAAGGTCCTGATTTATGTCGGGATACCACTGATAGTTTTTTCGCTGCTGACTTTCGTTGCTAACATGGTATCGGATTTTCGTACAAAGCGCGACGCATCTGCGCAAATCACTTCTGGAGCCGGATTGGACGTCAGCCGCGTGAAGGAAACTGGCGGCGTCCAGTCGACGAAGATCGGAGATTGCGAGATCCGCGTGATCCTCGGACGACTTGAAGGTTATCGTTCCCCCGACGAAAAAGTGATCGTGCTTCCCTGCAACGAATATTTCGACGATCATTGTGTCGAGGATCTGAAAGGAGCCTTGGG
>JBEKDC010000402.1:0-4407 GCA_050014535.1 Rhizomicrobium sp. | reverse complement strand
GGAAATTCGGCGCCATTCGTAAGCCGCGCTGTGAGCGCGTGGGCCTCCAGGTGATTGATCGCGATCAAAGGTTTGTCGGCTGCGAGCGCGAGAGCCTTCGCCGTCGTCAGTCCCACCATCACACCGCCGATAAGTCCGGGACCGGCCGTCGCTGCTACGGCATCGAGATCGGTCAGTCCGATGCCCGCTTTGGCCAGCGCCTCCTCGACGATCGCATCCAACGCCTCGACATGCGCCCGCGCCGCAATCTCGGGCACCACGCCGCCATAAGGCTGATGCGCCTCGATCTGGCTCAACACAATATTGGACAAAATCTCGCCGGGACCGGGCGCGCTGCCGCGCACGACAGCCGCCGCCGTTTCGTCGCAGCTCGTCTCGATGCCCAGGACAGTGAATGCGCGCACGCGATCCATCATGCTAGTTTCGCACTGCCTCTAGACCGAACAGCCTCATGCCGCAAAGTCAATCTTCCCAAAAGCTCCGCATCGGCACGCGCGGGTCGCAGCTCGCCCGAATCCAGACCGACATGGTCCAGGCGCTTCTGTCACGCGCCGGAGCAGATTGCGAAGTGGTCGCGATCAAGACATCGGGGGACCGCATCCAGGACCGCACGCTGGCCGATGCCGGGGGCAAGGGCCTGTTTACGAAAGAGCTGGAAGACGCGCTGCTCGACGGCCGCATCGATCTCGCGGTTCATTCGATGAAAGACGTACCGACGATTTTTCCCGAGGGGCTTGGCATTGCCGCGCTGTCGCCGCGCGAAGACCCGCGCGATGCCTTTCTCTCGCATCGCGCGAAATCGCTGATGGAATTGCCGAAGGGCGCGCGGATCGGGACCAGCTCGGTGCGCCGCCAGGCGCAGGTGATGCGCACGCGTCCGGATCTGGAGGTCGTCCTTCTGCGGGGCAATGTCGACACGCGGCTGGCGAAACTCGATGCGGGCGCTTTCGATGCAATTCTGCTCGCCTATGCGGGATTGAAACGCCTGGGACTTGGAGCGCGCGCGACATCGCTGCTGTCGCCGGACGATTGGTTGCCGGCCCTGGCGCAGGGAGCAGTGGGAGTCGAAGTCCGAATGGACGATGCGCGCACGACGTCCATCGTCGTGCCGCTGAACGACCACGCAACCGCGGTCGCGATCGCGTGCGAACGCGCATTTCAGTCTGCGCTCGACGGCTCGTGCCGTACGCCAATCGCGGGTCTCGCGACATACGCGAATGGCAGGCTCCAATTTCGCGGCGAAGTTCTTGCGCCGGACGGCAGCGATTTTGTCCTCGCGCCGTACGCTGGCTGGCCAAATAGATCGTGCGCATTCTCGTCACACGCCCAAAAGAGGATGCGGAAGAAACCGCGGCGACGTTGCGCGCGCGGGGGCACTCGGTGCTGATCGCACCACTGATTGAAATTCGATTTCTCGCAGGACCGGACATCTCGCTCGACGGCATTCAAGCCGTCCTCGCCACGAGTTCGAACGGCGTGCAGGCGCTGGCACGGCGTACAACACGGCGCAATGTGCCGCTATTTGCGGTCGGGGCCCAGACAGCGCGGACTGCGCGAGATGCTGGTTTCGCGTCGGTAAGAAGCGCAAACGGCGATGCGCGCGCGCTTGCAGCTGAGACTCTCGTCTGGGCGAAGCCGGATGGAGGCGCTTTGCTGCACGCAGCAGGCGCAGAGAAGAAAGGTCAACTCGCCGAAGCTCTGGGCGCCGCAGGCTTCGACGTTCGCACCATTGCGCTTTACGATGCCGTCGCGGTGAGCACCCTGCCGCACGAGGTTGTTGACGCGCTGACCAAAGGCAACCTCGATGCGGTGTTTCTGTATTCGCCGCGCAGCGCTCAAATTTTTTCGGATTGTGTGGTTAAGGCCCGGATGGTCGACAGGTGTGCCGCCCTCACCGCGCTCTGTATAAGCCCGGATGCCGCAGCGAGACTTGCTCCGTTGGTTTTCCGCGCCGTTCATCTTGCGCCAAAGCCCGATCAGGAGGCGCTTCTGGCTCTTCTCGGGTAGGTCAGCCTTGTTGGCCCGGGCGTCCGCGCCTATAGCTTTGCCGCGCCTGAATCTGCCCGCCCTGGGATGGCGGCTCCAGGAGAGATTTCATGACCGATCCCGATTCCGCATCACGTGACCGTCCATTCACTGCCGTACCTCAGCCGGAGACCGACGATACCGCCGGCGCCAATCCGGCGCAGGCGCGGCGGGGCCTTTTCGACCTGCCGGACGGCGCGTTGGGCATCTTCTTTCTGCTGATCATTGCCGCCGTCTCGGGCGGTCTGATCGCGGTCTATTGGCCGTGGCAGCAGGGCACCAACGAGACATCCGTGGCGAGCGATCGGCTTGCGGCCCTCGAAACACGCGTCGATCAGATCGCGACCGGTCACGCGCCCAAGGCGGCTGCCGCAGCGTTCCAGGACGAACGCCGCGACCTGGGCGCATTGAAGAACAGGCTCGATGCCGACGAGGCGCGTCTGGGTGCTATCGAGAAGGCGACGGGCCAGGTCGACGACATCGATCTCGTGTCGCTCAAGAAAGGCATCGACAAAGCGACAGCCGATGTGGCCGTGCTGTCCGATCGGATCGCAAGGCTCGAACAGGCGCCGTCCGGAGGGAGAACGGGTCTTGCGCCGTCATCCCGCCCCGCCGATCAATCGCTGGCGCAACTTCGCAACGATCTCAATGTCCGCACGCAGCAACTGAACGACGCGCTCGGCAAACTGGCGGCGCGCACGGCGGCGCTGGAGAAGAATGCGCCGCCGGCGGATCTCGCGGCGCGCCTCGACGCATTCGCGCTGAAGAGCGGCGAGGCGGCGCTCGAATCGCGCATCGGCAAACTCGAGGACCAGGACACGGCGGGAGTGATGCGACGCGCGGCGGCCGTGCTCGCGCTTGCCGATCTCGTGCGCGCGAGCGGCAGCGCAGAATCCTTCGGATCGGAACTCGATGCCCTGAAGGCTCTGGTTCCTGCATCTCCGGAAGTGGTCGACTTGTCGCACTACGCAAGCAAAGGCGTGCCGACGCGCACCATGCTGGCCGACAGGTTCTCGCAGCGCGCGAGCGCAATTGTGGCCGCACAACGCACCGACCAGGCGCAAGGCTGGTCCGAGCGGCTATGGGCCAATCTCGCAAACCTCGTGTCCGTTCGCCGCGTCGGCGACATTCCAGGTCACGATGTCGAGTCGCGAGTGGCCCGCGCCGAAGTCGATTTGCACGCCGGCGATCTGGTTCGGGCCGTCTCGGAAGTGAACGCGCTCAGGGGCTCCGCACGTGCTGCCGCGGGCGACTGGCTCGATGAAGCGCGCGGGCGCCTCGCGGTCGATCGCGATGCGCGGCTGCTGGCAACCCGGGTTGTCGCGAGTCTCGCCAGGCCGGCTTCCTCCGCCTCGTCCCACGCATCGACGCCGGTTGCGCCGCCGCCAGGTGCCGGTCCGACAAAATGATCCGCCTACTGACGATCCTCGTCTGCGCTGCACTGATCGCCGCCGGCATCGTCTGGATCGCAGACCGTCAGGGCGATCTCGTGTTCACTGTCGACGGCTATGAAATGCGAACGAGCGCCAGCGTCGCAATCGGATTCGCGATTCTGTTCGCGGCCTTCAGCGCCTTTGCGGCGAGGCTCGTCGCGCTCGTGCTGGGCGGCCCGGGAGCATTCGGCCGCTGGACCACGTCGCGGCGCGTTCGGCGTGGCAATGAGGCGCTGTCGCGCGGCCTTGTTGCGGCCGCGGCCGGGGATAGCAACGAAGCGCGTCGCCATGCGAGAAAAGCTGGAATGCTCCTCGGCGCTCCGCCGCTGTCGCTTCTCCTGACGGCGCAAGCGGCGCAGCTCGACGGCGACGAACGCGGTCAAACCGACGCATATCACGCGATGCTTGACCATCCTGAGACCGAATTCCTGGGCCTGCGCGGACTTTTCATGCAGGCGATGCGACGCGAGGATTCCGAGCAGGCGATGGAGCTTGCGGCGCGGGCACATGCCTTGAAGCCGCGCGCCGCCTGGGCCGCCAACGCGCTGTTCGATCTCAAATCGGCGCGAAGGCAATGGTCGGATGCAAAGACCGTTCTGGAGAGTGCCGCTCGCGCAAAACTCCTCGATCCGGGACTGGCGCGGCGGCGGCGCGCCGTTTTGCTGACGGCCGAAGCGCTCGATTACGAAGGCCGCGGCGATGGCGAGCGTGCGCTGGCATCATCATTGGAAGCGCTCAATCTATCGCCGGGATTGGCGCCGGCTGCCGCGCTCGCGGCGCGGAGACTTTCCCAGGCCGGGCGCGCCTGGCGTGCACAGGACATTATCGAGGCTGCTTGGGCCCAGACGCCGCATCCCGATCTGGCAAGCGCGTATGCCGCCATCAAGCCCGACGAAGACGCGCAAACGCGCGCGCGCCGCCTTAACGGTCTCGCACAGCTCAATCGCGA
>JBEKDC010000401.1:0-5840 GCA_050014535.1 Rhizomicrobium sp. | reverse complement strand
TTCGAATTTGCCCACGGCATGCCCTTTGTCAGCCGATTTGGCCGCAGGCGCGTAACCGTGACCTTTTTCGGTGACGATGTGCAGCAGCACCGGGCCACCGTCTTCGTCGTCGCGGATGGCTTCCAGCGTCGCAATCAGGCCGTCGACGTCGTGGCCGTCGATGGGCCCCAGATGGCGCAAGCCCAGCTGCTCGAAGATCGTGCCGGTGTTCGACATTTCCGCCGTCATGCGGTTGAGATGCTTGTTGAGTGCACCGCAGGCGGGCGCGATGGACATGTTGTTGTCGTTGAGGATCACCAGCAGCCGCGAATCGCGCGCGCCGGCATTGTTGATGGCCTCATAGGCCATGCCCGCGCTCATTGCGCCGTCGCCGATCACGGCGATGACGTGGTTCTTGCGTCCGGCCAGGTCGCGCGCGACAGCCATGCCGAGGCCCGAGGAGATCGAGGTCGAGGAATGGGCAGCGCCGAACGGATCGTATTCGCTTTCCGCGCGCTTGGTGAATCCCGATAGCCCCCCGCCTTTGCGCACAGTGCGCATACGGTCGCGCCGGCCCGTCAGGATCTTGTGCGGATAGGCCTGATGGCCGACATCCCAGATCACGCGATCGTCGGGCGTGTCGAACACGTAATGCAGCGCGACCGTCAGTTCGATCACGCCGAGCCCGGCACCGAAATGGCCGCCCGTGACCGATACGATGCTTATCAACTCGTCGCGCAATTCTTCCGCGACGGCAGCCATCTCGCTCTTGTCCAATTGGCGCAGATCGGCCGGTTCGCGGATCGCGTCCAGATGCGGAAACTGAGGCTTCACCGATTTGAGGCTCATGAAGTCTCCAAACTTGTCTCGAATGGTTGGATCATCGAATGTCACGATTCGCGCGTCAGCAAAAACGTCGGCAATTCCTGAAGCCCTGCAGCAGCGTTGCCATAGGAGGCAACGGTTTGGACGGCGCGCCGCGCGAGCGCTTCGGCTTTTTCGCGCGCGGCTGCGACGCCCAGAAGAGACACCAGCGTCGCTTTTCCCTGGTGCTTGTCCTTGCCGACGGTTTTGCCGGTTTTTTCCGCGCTGCCCAATTCGTCGAGCAGATCGTCCGTGATCTGGAAAATGAGTCCGATGTCGCGGGCGTAGCTGCGCAGGCGATCTTCGTCCTTGCCGCCAGCCTGGCCGAGAATTGGTCCAGCCACGCAGCAGAATTCGAACAGGGCGCCCGTTTTCAATTGCTGCAGAAGAATCACGTCGTCCGTTCCGAAGGCGCCCGACGGTGCCTGCATATCGATCATCTGTCCGCCGATCATGCCGTCGCTGCCCGCGGCCTTGGCCAGCTCCTGCACCAGCCGGCAACGGACCTCCGCCGAATCATGAGTCGACGGCGCCGCCAGAATCTCGAATGCGGATGTCAGAAGCGCATCGCCCGCGAGCACTGCCGTCGCGTCGTCGAACGCCTTGTGTGTGGTCGGCCGTCCGCGACGCAGATCGTCGTCGTCCATGCAGGGCAAATCGTCATGCACCAGCGAATAAGTGTGCACGGCCTCGATGGCGGCCGCGGTGCGCGCAGCCCATTCCGATTTCACACCGAATAGACCGGCGCTCTGCAAAACCAGAAAAGGCCGCAGCCGCTTGCCGCCCGCGAAGATCGCGTAGCGGGTCGCTTCATGAATGCGTCCGTGCAAGCCGCGAGGCTGAGGCAATATTTGCTCAAGCATCGCATCGACAGTCTCGGCGGCAGATGACAGCGCTGTCATGAAACTTTCGGGATGCATTTCCTCGACACCGACCGAATGCGTTGGCTTGGACCTGGATGAACTCATCGTGTCTTGTCCCGATCGCATCGGCATGATTAGCCGAATAACACGTCATCTTGCCAGCGCAAGGGCCGGTTTCGCCAGCCCCATGATGTGATCCAGAGCGGCGCACAAGTGCGATGGCCCGACTATTGAATTTTCGACACATGCCGGATTCTTGCGCAATTCCATCCCCCGATCGCTCATAAATTCATCCGTAGCTGTCCCAACTCGCGAATAGACTTTCGGTTGCCGTCGGCATTGATGAAAATAGCGGTTGCGAGAGAACGGAAGTTTCCCGAAACTCGGCGCTGCATCGTAATGCGGGGGCAAGTCGGTTGGGCTGGAGCGCAGGACGTAATCGAGGGAGTCGTTGATGCGCGTCGTTCTTGCTCAGCCTCGCGGCTTTTGCGCCGGCGTCGTGCGGGCCATTGACGTTGTCGAGGGCGCCCTTGAGCAATTCGGCGCGCCCGTCTATGTGCGTCATGAAATCGTTCACAACAAACACGTGGTCGAGACCCTGAGGAACAAGGGCGCGCGCTTCGTGGAAGAACTGAACGAGGTCCCGGATGGGGCCGTGACTATATTCAGTGCGCATGGGGTATCGCAGGCCGTGGTCAACGACGCGGTTGCCCGCAAGCTGCCGGTAATCGATGCCACATGCCCTCTCGTCTCCAAGGTGCACAGCCAGGGCAAGCGCTATGTCGCCGCCGGCCGTACCTTGGTCCTGATCGGCCATGCGGGACATCCCGAGGTCGAAGGGACGATGGGCCAGGTGGGAGGCCCCACCTACCTCGTCTCGTCGGAGGCCGATGTGCAGGCCCTCGACCTCCCGCAAGACGCCGAAATCGCCTATGTCACCCAGACCACGCTGAGCATCGACGATACCCGTTCGATCATTGGGGCTTTACACCGGAAGTTTCCCGATGTGGTCGGTCCCAATACGTCCGACATCTGTTATGCTACACAAAATCGGCAAACCGCCGTGCGCGAGCTTTCCAAGATCGCGGACGTGGTGCTGGTGGTAGGGGCGAAAAACAGTTCGAATTCGAATCGCCTGCGGGAGATCGGCTTTGAGAACGGCGTACCGAGCTATCTCATCGCGGACGCCAGCGAACTCGATCTCCGTTGGCTTGAGGGCAAGAATACGATCGAATTGGACGGCAAGAAGGAACACATTACCTTCCGGTTGCCGGCAGAATTGAGAGCCTGATTCGGCCGACGCGGCCATCGAAAACGGAGTAGCAAAGTGGGAATACCATTCAAGCAGGCCGCCCGTATCGGGAGCTACGCCGTCAAGCAGCATCTGTTGGGCCGCAGCCGTTATCCGCTCGTGCTCATGCTGGAGCCGTTGTTCCGCTGCAATCTCGCCTGCGCCGGATGCGGCAAGATCGATTATCCCGACGCGATCCTGAACCAGCGGCTGTCGTTCGATGAATGCATGGAAGCGATCGACGAATGCGGCGCGCCCGCGGTTTCGATAGCCGGCGGCGAACCTCTGCTCCATCGCGACATGCCCCGCATCGTCGAGGGCTTCATCGCGCGCGACAAGTTCGTGATCCTGTGCACAAACGCGCTGCTGCTCGCCAAGAAGATCGATGACTACAAGCCGCATCCCAATTTCAGCTGGTCGATCCATCTCGACGGTGACAAGGGGATGCACGACAAATCCGTGTGCCAGGACGGGGTCTACGAAAAGGCCGTCGACGCGATCAAGCTCGCCAAGTCCAAGGGATTCCGCACGCAGATCAACTGCACCCTGTTCGGCGGTGCCGATCCGGAACGGACCGCGAAGTTCTTCGACGAAGTGACGGAGATGGGCATCGACGGCATCACGATCTCGCCGGGATATGCCTATGAGCGCGCGCCCGACCAGGAGCATTTTCTCAATCGCGAGCGCACCAAGAATCTGTTCCGCGATATTCTCGGCCGCGGCAACGGCGGAAAGAACTGGGAGTTCACCCAGTCCGACCTGTTCCTCGATTTCCTCGCGGGCAATCAGACCTATGAATGCTCGCCCTGGAGCATGCCGCTGCGCTGCGTGTTCGGCTGGCAGAAGCCCTGCTATCTGCTGGGCGAAGGCTACGTCAAAACCTTCAAGGAATTGATGGAAGGCACCGAGTGGGAAAAATACGGCGTCGGCAATTACGAGAAATGCGCCAACTGCATGGTGCATTGCGGCTTCGAAGGCACAGCACTCGCCGATTCGATCAAGCATCCGTGGAAGATCGTTCCGATTGTCGCGCGCGGGGTGAAGACCGTAGGTCCCATGGCACCCGATATCCCGCTCGACCGTCAGCGGCCGGCAGAATTCGTGTTTTCCACCCATGTGGAACGCAAGCTAGGCGAGATACGGGCAACCCAGGCCAACCCCAAGAAGGTCGCGGCAGCGCAGTAGCTCGCCGAACGCGCGCTCGGCGCCTCGCGCGGTCCTGATTAGCGCGGGTATCTGTGTCGGACGCGTCAGCAGCGAAACCGTGACTGCGCCGAAATCGATCCCGCCGCCGGGCTTCATCGCCACCAGTGCCGCATGCGGCAGCGAATCGAACGCGTCGTCGGAAACAATGCGCAAGGCCGCGAAGGGCAGGTTGCGCGAAGCGGCGACCTCGGCGGCGATCCCCGATTCCATATCGACCGCATTGGCTCCAGTCGCGAGATGCAACGCGGCTTTCGCGGCGGCGTCGCCGGCCGGAGCCAGCACGGCTGCGATCGCGCCGGAATTGGCCTCCGGCAGGCGCAGGGCCAGAATGTCCGACCAGGTTTTGTCTGTCGAAAAGTGCTTTGCGCCCACGACGATCTCGCGCGCGATTACGAAATCGCCGATGTGAAGCGAAGGCGCCAAGGCGCCCGCAATGCCGATGCTGATGATGCCGCCGACCGTGCCTTCGATCGCTTCATCGATGGTCTGGCGGAGACGGTCGGCATTCCCGCCCAACACTACGGGCACGCTGTGATTGCGCAGAATCCGCGCTTCGCGAGCGAGACCCACGACGGCCAGAACGCTCACAAGCCGTAAGCCACACGGCGAGAATTGCTGGCGGTCAGATTGCGATAGCGCGCGAGCGCCCACAGCGGGAAGAATTTCGGATAGCCGTGGTAGCGAAGATAGAACACGCGAGGGAATCCGCCCCCCGTGTAATGTTCCTGGCCCCACAGCCCGTCATCCTGTTGCATCTCCTTGAGCCAGGCGATCCCGCGCACAACGGCGGGATGATCGCGCTCGCCCGCGGCCATCAGGCCCAGGAGCGCCCAGGCCGTCTGCGACGCCGTCGACGGCGCGGGTTCGTGAGCCTTGTAGTCGAGCTTGTAGCTGTCGCAGCTTTCGCCCCAGCCGCCGTCCCGGTTCTGGATCGCGACGAGCCAGTCGACCGCCTTGCGGATCATCGGCGTCTGCGGATCGACGGGCACGGCAGCGAGGCCCGCCAGCGCCGACCAGGTGCCGTAAATGTAATTGACGCCCCAGCGCCCGAACCAGCTGCCGTCTTTCAATTGCACGCGCGCGAGATAACCGATTGCGGCCTTCATGCGCGGGCTGTCGGCCGGTTCGCCCAATTGCGCCAGCATGCCGATGCAGCGGCCCGTCACGTCTTCGGTCGGTGGATCGAGCAGCGCGCCGTGGTCCGCGAAGGGAATGTTGTTCAGATAATGATAGGCGTTGTCGGCGTCGAACGCGCCCCAGCCACCGTTCTTGCTCTGAAGGCCGACAACCCACTCCTTGCCGCGCGCGATTGGATTTTGATGATTACCGTTCGGTGCGATGTCTTTGCCCGCACGGTCGAGCGCCATCACCACCACCGCCGTATCGTCGAGGTCGGGGTAATAGGCGTTGTTGTATTGAAAGGCCCAGCCGCCCGGCCGCACATTCGGCCGTTCCTCGGCCCAATCGCCTTTCACATCCAGAACCTGGAGCGGCGTGAGCCATTCGAGCCCGCGTGCGACCGCACCGGACGCTGCGTCCCCTTTCGCTTCCATCAACGCATGGCAGGCAAGCGCCGTATCCCACACCGGCGACACGCAAGGCTGGCAATAGGCTTCGTCGTCCTTGATGACGAGAAG
>JBEKDC010000400.1:0-3153 GCA_050014535.1 Rhizomicrobium sp. | reverse complement strand
GGTTGGGCTGATTATTTCGCAAACCGTCGGTCCGCTCGTTGCCGAACGCAAAGAGACGTTTCGGTCGAAGTCCGACGCACTGAAGAGCGACAGACGGCCGGTTGCCGATCGCCTCGCCGAATTGCAGCAGCGCGACGTGGCGACCGAGTTGCTGAACCTCAAGATTTGCGATCCTGCGATGGGAAGCGGCCATTTTCTGGTTCATCTCGTGGACTATCTGGCCGACCGGGCAATAGAAGCTCTCGCCGATGCGCCCAAACTGGTCGCCTGGGCCGAATACGCATCGCCGCTTGCGGACAGGATTGCTTCAATCCGCTCGCGCATCATGACGGAAGCGGCTGCGAATGGCTGGAGTGTCCGCGCGGACCAGCTCGAAGATCGCATGTTGATGCGGCGCATGGTTCTGAAGCGGGTCGTCTATGGAGTCGACAAGAACCCGATGGCGGTGGAGCTGGCCAAGGTGTCGCTCTGGCTGCACACTTTCACGGTCGGCGCGCCGCTCTCATTCCTCGATCACCACCTACGCTGCGGCGACAGCCTGTTCGGAGAGTGGGTCCTCAAGACCGAACGCGAGCTATCGGAAGCCGCGGGAATGTTCGTTCACAGCACGGTCGTTGCGGCGAGGCAGGCGGCGAGGCTGATGCTCGATATCGAAGCGGCTGCCGATGCCGATCTGGCCGAAGTGCGCCGATCCGCGGAAGCGTTCGACGGCGTGCGTGAAGCCACCGATCCGCTGATAAAGCTCTTGGATTTCTGGCAAGCCTGCCGGTGGTTGCCGTCGAGCCAGGAGCGTCGCCAAGCGAAGGAAGAGCTTTTGCAGGGTGCTTTCGGCGATCCCGTCGATCTCCTGACGGGACGCAAAACAATCCGGATCGAGGCCGCTGACATCGACCCGTCGAAGGCGCGGAGCAAGGAAGAAAAGCGGAGGCTCGGTCTCAAACAGACTGCTGCGGATTTGTTGAAGACCGCTACGCAACTGGTCGAGCAGGAGAGATTCCTGCATTGGGAAGTGGCGTTCCCGGGCGTCTGGGCGGATTGGGAAAGCGCGGACCCAAGAGGCGGATTCGATGCGGTGATCGGCAATCCGCCATGGGACCGCCTGAAGATGCAGGAAGTGGAATGGTTTGCGGCCCGCAAGCTCGAGATTGCGCTGGCGCAAAGGGCGGCAGACCGGAAGCGGATGATCGAGAATTTGCGGAAAGCAAAGGACCCGCTTTACGGACAATACGAAGTCGCGGTCCAGCACGCCGACATGGCGCTGGAACTGGCTCGCGACGGCGGCGAATATCCGCTGCTCGGCCGCGGCGATATCAACATCTATTCGCTTTTTGTGGAGCGTGCGCAGCGGCTCATCAAACCCGACGGCATCGCCGGACTGCTCGTGCCGTCCGGCATCGCCTCGGACAAAGGGGCAGCCGATTTTTCCGCTCGATCTCGACAACCGCGCGCCTTGTCGCGCTGCTCGATTTCGAGAATCGCGGCATTTACTTTCCCGACGTGCACAACAGTTTTAAAATTCTGCGTTCTTGTCGCTACCGGCGCTAAACGGAACGCTGGCGACGCGCAGTGCGGATTTTTCCTCAGCGGCGAAGATGATCTTGCTGATCCGGAACGTTGCTTCACGCTGAAACCGGACGACTTCGCGCTCGTCAATCCGAATACCGGCACTGCGCCTATCTTTCGCGCGCGACGGGATGCCGGGATGACGACAGGGATATACAAACGGCTGCCTGTTCTTGTTCGCCGCGATGGTGACGGCGAAGTCGCCGAGAGCGTCTGGCCAGTCCGGTATTTTACGATGTTCCATATGACCAACGATTCAAACTTTTTCTGGACGCGGGAGCGCTTGGAGGCGCACCGCGCCTATCCCGTTCCCGGCAGCCGCTGGCAGAAGGGTAAGCAGCAGTTTGTATCGCTGTACGAAGGCAAGATGGTGCAGGCGTTCGATCATCGCGCCGCAAGTGTCGTCGTCAAGGCTGAGAATATTCATCGGCCGGGGCAACCGAAACCGGCAACCCTCGATCAACACCAAGACCCAAGTTGGACACCAACACCACAGTTTTGGGTCGATGCAGCGGCTGTTAGCGAAAGCAATCCAGCCACTTGGTCGCTAGGATTTAAGGAGATCACATCCGTCACGAACTCCAGAACAATGATAGCGGTCGTCGCCCCTACCGCTGGATTTGGAAACAAACTTCCTCTACTGCTTGAACAACACAATGGCCCGGGAACGGGCTTCGCGCCATTCCTTGTAGCGAATTTCAACTCAATCATTTACGACTTCGTTACTCGCCAAAAAGTTCACGGGCAAACACTGAACCTCTACATACTCGAACAGCTACCGGTCGTGCCTGAGAAACTCTACGCGCAGAAATTCGGCAAGCGTAAAGCGAGCGATATCGTGCGCGACCATGTGCTTCGGCTGAGCTACACCGCGCACGATCTGAAGGATTTCGCGCGCGATATGGGGCATGTGGATCGCAAGACCGGGGAGGTGCTTCCGCCATTCAAATGGGACGAGGAGGAACGCGCACATCTGCGCGCCCGACTCGATGCGCTCTATTTCCTGCTTTACGGCATCTCGGACCGCGACGATGTACGCTACATCCTCGACACATTTCCCATCGTCCGCGAACAGGACGAAAAAGCGCACGACGGCCGCTTCCGCACCCGCGACCTCGTTCTCGCCTACATGAATGCCCTCGAAGCGGGCGATACCGAAACGATCGTGGCGCTATAGGCTCGCGGCCGGGGAACTTGGGGACAAGTCCTGGACCGTCCTTCCCCACGAAGCCCGGCGGCGGCAAACTCCCCCGGCATCTGGTGATTCGCGGGTGACACAACGTGGAAGCTGCCCAACCCTTCATGTTCGCAGAGGACGATCTGCCGCGATACGCCCCGGATGCCGAGAATGCACGCGACCGGCTTCAGGGCATGCTCGACAAGATGCGCGCCGCGGCAAGCTGGCCGTGGAAGCCTTCGACTGTCGTGCTTTATCGCGAATCCGTCTGGCCCTCGCTTCTGGGCAAGCGTGCCGACGAGACCGAAATCGTCCGCCTCCGGTCGGAAATGGACGCGGAAATCGCCCGGCTCGACGCGGCCGTGTAATTTGCGCAGGCGACCTCCAGCTTCAATCCGAGAGGTCTGTGCAAG
>JBEKDC010000399.1:0-5063 GCA_050014535.1 Rhizomicrobium sp. | reverse complement strand
ACAGGGATTGAACCTGTGACCCCTCCCGTGTGAAGGGAGTGCTCTCCCGCTGAGCTACGCGCCCGCTCTCGCATGAAGCGGACCCGCCCTATAGAGCGCGGCCGCGAAGGGCGTCAACACTCCGGCGTTTTCGAACCTTCGTCCTCGTTTTCCCACACATCGTGACTGCCGGGGCCATGTCATCGCGGTCGACAGGTCATTTCCAGCGGCGACCAAGTTAGTTGACCCTCATTCCATATCGGGATATTATTGTTCTTGATTTATTCTTTTGCCAGGGTCGCCCTTTGCGGCGGGGCGTCGTGGTGCGGTGGCCGTGGCGGATGGTTCGAAACAACGTGGAATGGGTTGCGGATAACCGGCAAGGAACAGGCCAATAATGGGCCACCTGTTCTAACCTGTTATGCTTCCGGGAAAGGCGCGGTTTGCCAGGGTTTTTGGCCAAATAACAGGTGAATTTTTTTCGCGGTGAGATCGAAGAAGCTGTTCGGAGACATCGAAGACGACTACTGCGTTGCAGCATAAAGTTCCCCTGTTATTCGCCTGTTTATCAGGGGAGAGAGTCGAACGAAAGTCGAACATTTGTGTGCAAGTGCGAAGCGAACTGCGGGTTCATTTCGCACTTGCACAAGTATCTCCGGCGTTGGGGGCGAGGATGGTCGGGTCGGGCCCGACCAGACGCACCCGCGATCCGACGGATGCTTACCCCAGCAGCCTCTTTGCCAACATCGGGATATCCGCGAAATGGTCTGTCACGGCGTCCGCCTCGAGAAGATGCGCGGGCTCGGGCGTGTAGCCATAGGTGAGTACGATCACCGGCGCGCCGGCCGCGCGCGCGGTTGCCACGTCCGTTGCGCTGTCGCCGATCATGATGCTCCGCGCGTCCGAACCGCCCAACTCCTCGACCACATGATGGAACACCCGCGCATCGGGCTTGGTGTAGGCATAGCGCCCCGCGCCGTGAATGGCCGTGAAGTATTTCGCGAGATCGAGCTGCGCGAGCAGGTTGTCGCAAAGGTCCTGGGGCTTGTTGGAGAGAACGCCCAGCCGCGCGCCTTCCGCCGACAGCCGCGCCAGGATCGTCTCCACATCCGGAAAGATCCGGCTCTCGTCGGCGATATGCGCTCGGTAATGGACGATAAAGTCGTCGAACAGTTGGGGCAGACGATCGGCCGTCGCGGGTGCACCAGTCATCTTCATCGCCTCCACCAGCATCGCGCGAGCGCCGTGTCCTACCAGATGGCGCAGATCGGCGATGTCCACGGCGGGCCTGCCTTCGCGCAGCAGAACGGCGTTCAGCGCACCCAGGAGATCGGGGGCCGTGTCGACGAGGGTGCCGTCGAGGTCGAAGATGAAGCTTGCGTTCACGGTTGGGCCGTTAAACTTCGCGGGCAGTTTGTGGCAATATACGGTCGCAAATCGTCATTTTGTCGTGCTGTGCTAGCAGGTTATCGCAAAGGCCCCAAGCACACAGAAGAAAGGTTCAGTTCCTGAGCGCACGCGCGGCGATCATTCTGGCAGCCGGCCAGGGCACGCGGATGAAGTCCGCCAAAGCCAAGGTCATGCATGCGGTTGCGGGCAAGCCGATCCTGGGCCATGTGATCGCGGCGGTGCGCGGCGCGGACGTTTCGCGCATCGTGGTAGTGACCGCGCCTGCGGCCCACGACGTGCGCGATTATGCGGCGAGCGAAGGCGCGGACTCCGTCATCCAGAGCGAACAGCTAGGCACGGGACACGCGGCGGCGTGTGCAGAGTCCGTGCTCGGCGAATTTCCGGGCGTGCTAGTCGTGGCCTATGGCGACATGCCGCTGGTCACGCCAGACACATTCGAGCGCTCTTTCGCCGCGCGCGAGAACGCGGGCATGGCGATCGTCGCGTTCCGCTCGCCAAGCCACGCTTATGGCCGCGTGATCGTGGATCGCGACGGCAAGCTCGCGCGCATCGTCGAATACAAGGATGCGAACGCAGACGAGCGCAAGATCGATCTGTGCAATGCCGGCATCCTGGCGGCGGATGCGAAAAGCTTCTTCCGCTGGGCAGGCGCGCTCAAGAACGACAATGCGCAACGCGAATATTATCTGACCGACGTGCCGACGCTCGCGAAAGCCGAGCGCGTCGCCTGCGCCGTGATCGAGGCAAGCGAAGACGACATGATGGGCGTCAACAGCCGCAGCGAACTCGCGAATGCCGAGCGCGCGATGCAGGAACGGTTGCGTACGCGGGCGCTCGAGGCGGGGGTCGGCATGATCGCGCCGGAGACGGTGTTTCTCAGTCACGACACGGTTCTCGAAGCCGATGTGCAGGTGGGGCCCTATGTCGTGTTCGCGACCGGCGTGACGGTCCGGAGCGGCGCGGAGATCAAGGCGTTCTCGCATCTTGAAGGCGCGGAAGTGGGTGCGCGTGCGCTTGTGGGACCTTACGCGCGGCTCAGGCCCGGCGCGATCATCGAGGACGACGTCCATATCGGCAATTTCGTGGAAGTGAAGAAAGCCCGCATTGAAAAGGGCGCCAAGGCGAACCACCTGACCTATATCGGCGACGCGCGCGTGGGCCCCGGCGCCAATATCGGCGCCGGCACCATTACCTGCAATTACGACGGCTTCGATAAGCACTTTACGGATATCGGGGCGGGTGCGTTCATCGGCTCGAACACCGCGCTGGTGGCGCCGGTCAAGGTGAAAGACGGCGCCTATGTCGGCGCCGGCAGCGTTATCACCAAAGGCGTCGCCGAAAATGCGCTCGCCGTGACGCGCGCCGAGCAGAAGTCGCATCCGGGCTGGGCGGAAGACTTCCGCAACCGCAAGAGAGCCGAAAAAGCCGGCAAGAAAAAAGGCCACGGAGAAAGGTAAGCGAGATGTGCGGCATCGTGGGAATTTCCGGCCAGGACGAAGCGGCGGAGCTCATCGTCGATGCGCTCAAGCGGCTGGAATATCGCGGCTACGATTCCGCCGGCATCGCCACCTTGGTCAACGGCCATATCGAGCGCCGCCGCGCACCCGGCAAGCTGTCGCAATTGGACAAGGTGCTGCAGGCACGCCCGCTTCCCGGCCGCACCGGGATCGGCCACACGCGCTGGGCGACACATGGCGCTCCAACCGAAGGCAACGCGCATCCCCATGCCTCCGCGCGCGTGGCGCTGGTCCATAACGGCATCATTGAGAATTTCCGCGAGCTGCGCGACGAACTGCTCGCCAAGGGTCACAAGTTCGAATCCGAAACCGATACCGAAGTGGCCGTGCATCTGGTGACGGAGTATCTCGACCAGGGGCTCAATCCCGTGGACGCCGCGATGACGGCTGTGCGGCGGCTGATCGGCGCCTATGCGCTCGCCATGATCTTCGCGGGCGAGGAATCGCTCGTGATCGGGGCGCGGTCGGGTCCGCCACTTGCCGTCGGCTATGGCGACGATGTGGCGTATCTCGGCTCCGATGCTTTCGGTCTGGCACCCTTCACCAATCGCGTCGCCTATCTCGAAGACGGCGACGTGGCCGTGTTGCGCGGCGCGGACGTGACGATCTACGACGCGGAGGGCCGCCTCGCCAATCGCGAGATCCGGATTACCAGCGCCTCCGCCGGCCTCGTCGACAAAGGCGGCTACCGCCATTTCATGGCGAAGGAGATTCACGAACAGGCCGAAGTGATCGGCCACACGATCTCCCACTACACCGACCCGATGAAGATGAGCGTGTCGCTTGTTGAGAAAGGCGCGCTCGAAGCTTTCGCGAAAGCGTCGCGACTGATGGTCTCGGCCTGCGGCACGTCGTTTTATGCGGCCCTGATAGGCAAATACTGGTTCGAGATGATCGCGCGGTTGGCGGTGGAGGCCGACGTGGCTTCGGAGCTGCGCTATCGCGAGCCCGTCTATCCAAAAGACGGTGCGGCTCTGTTCATTTCCCAATCGGGCGAGACCGCCGACACGCTCGCGGCGTTGCGCGACGCCAAGGCGCAAGGCCAGACGACGCTCGCCATCGTCAACGTGCCGGGAAGCTCCATGGCGCGCGAAGCCGATATCGTGCTGCCGACCTTTGCGGGCCCCGAGATCGGCATCGCATCCACCAAGGCGTTCACGTGCCAGCTGGGCGTGCTGGCCTCGCTCGCGATTGCGGCGGGACGTGCACGCGGCACATTGAGCGCCGAAGGCGAGGCAAAGCTGTGCGCGGCGCTGCTCGAAACGCCGCGCCATATCGTCGAATTCCTCAAGCAGGAGCCAAAGATCGAGACATTGGGCCTCGAGATTGCGCGGGCCCGCGATGTCCTCTATCTCGGCCGTGGCGTGAACTTTCCCATCGCGCTCGAAGGCGCGTTGAAGCTCAAGGAAATTTCCTACATCCACGCCGAAGGCTACGCGGCCGGCGAGATGAAGCACGGCCCCATCGCGCTGATCGACGAAAACGTGCCCGTGATCGTGATCGCGCCTTACGATGCGCTGTTCCCCAAGACCATCTCCAACATGCAGGAGGTGATGGCGCGGGGCGGCAAGGTGGTGATGATCTCCGATGCGCGCGGGCTCAAGGAAGCGGGCGACCGCGTGTGGCAGACCATCGAAGTGCCGGAGGTCGATCCGCTGCTGGCGCCGCTCATCTACGCGCTCCCCGTGCAGCTTCTCGCCTATCACACGGCCGTCGCCAAAGGCACCGACGTCGACCAACCCCGCAACCTCGCCAAGAGCGTGACGGTGGAGTGAGGGTGAATTGATATCTCGGGCTCATATTCGCGCCGAACAAAAACTCTCCCTGGCCAGGCTTGACCCGGTCACCCAGCCGACGCGCGTCAGCGCGGCGAATGACTCTTCTTCTCCGACAGCGGTCATTGCAATTCCGCACTTGAAGCGTGAACACGGCGAACAAACTCCGATCTCACAATCGCAAGTCGTTTCAGCTCGCGGACGCTCGCCGGCTGGGTGGCCGGGTCAAGCCCGGCCATGGAGAGCATTAGAGCGCAGCTTTATCCGATTGAGACACGGCCCAATCTTGAAACACGCTACATTCCCCTCATGACCGACTCGTCAGATCCCGCAAGTCTCAAGCGCGCCGCCGCATTGCGCGCGCTCGAATTCGTCGAGGACG
>JBEKDC010000398.1:0-3163 GCA_050014535.1 Rhizomicrobium sp. | reverse complement strand
GTGGACCGGTTGTCGTGCCAACGGCACAGCCGGGTAGCTAAGTACGGACGAGATAACCGCTGAAAGCATCTAAGCGGGAAACTCACCTCAAAACCAGGTTTCGCTTGAGAGCCGTGGAAGACGACCACGTCGATAGGCCAGGTGTGTAAGCGCGGCAACGCGTTGAGCTTACTGGTCCTAATCGCTCGATTGGCTTGATCGCCAAGCACCGTTCCATGTCTGGAAAAAAGTCCAGGCATGAGAAAATGCATTTGATCCAATCAGGATCAACAGATCAGCATGAGTGTCTTTCCTTAATCCGTCCTTCGCCGGCCTGGTGGTCATAGCGGAGGAATTCCACCCGATCCCATTCCGAACTCGGCCGTTAAAGCTTCCTGCGCCCATGGTACTGCGGCTCAAGCCGCGGGAGAGTCGGTCGCCGCCAGGCCTGCGAAGGACGGATTTTGAACCCCGCCAACACATCGAAAGCGAAAGCCCCCGTGCGTCGAGCCCGGGGGCTTTTTGCTGTCTTCGGCTGAAGCTATTCGCAAGCAATCGCGATCGCGCTACCCTCGTCCGATCCCAGCGCCCGATTCGGGCGTGAGCACAACGCGGAGGACGACATGGCCAAGGGGCAGCAACGCAGCAATCGCGAGAAGAAAAAGCCGAAGCAGGACAAGAACAAGGCGAAGCCCGCCGCACCCAACACACCCTTCGCCAACAGCTCCAACCAGGGCGGCCAGAAGGGCAAGAAATAGCCTTCGGAGATTCCCGAAAGCCCCGCCCGAAACGGCGGGGCTTTTTGTTTACGGCGCCCGCAGAAGGCGGTCGAACGTGCTAGGCTCGCCCGCACAGAGGCTGCGTCAAAGCCCGGATGTTCAGGGATCAGGAGACGAATATGGCCAAGAAATCGGCGCAATCGGGCGTCTATCGCGTCACGGAAATCATCGGCACCAGTGCGAAATCCTGGGAAGACGCGGCGAAGAACGCGGTGGAGACCGCCGCCAATTCGCTGCGCGATCTGCGCGTGGCGGAAATCGAAAAGCTCGATCTGAAGATCGAGGACGGCAAGGTCGTCGCCTATCGCGCGCGCGTCTCGCTGTCGTTCAAATACGAAGCCTGATGAATCTCTTTTGGTGATCGCAGAGCGAACGCGCAATTCGCGTGAGTGCTTCGTCGTGGCTTTGGCGGTAATTCCGGAGCGTGGGCGACACTAAGAGATTCTTAGCGCAGAGGACGCAGAGGGTTCGCAGAGGGCGCAGGGTAAGAAGAACGTTTCCTCTGCTGCCCGCGCGCGACCTCTGCGTCCTCCGCGCTGAAACTTTCGACCGCATCGTGGCTCAAAACCAGTATGTGATGTCCGAACGTGCATCTCGTTCCGACTTAGGCCGGTTGCCGGCGGCCGATCCTGCCCAGATGCGTGTCGGAAAATCCGCTCGCATATTTGAGACCATAGCCGAGCGCGCGGTCGAAGCCGATATGCACGAACCAGATGAGAGCGACGGGATAAAGCGCGGACAAGGGCTCGAACTCCGCTCGCACGAGTCCCAATTGGGACAGGAGCGCAAGCGCGAATGCGCCCAAGGTCGAATGCGCGGCATTGTAGGCGATCGCACCCGCGCGCGGCCCGAACAGGTAGAACGCAAAGCTCAGATCGGGCACGAGAATGAGCGTGAGAAACATCCGCCAGCCGGCGCCAGAATGCGCGTAGAGCGCGAGCGCCGCCGCGCACAGCGCCAGTCCTTCCAGCCGCAACAGGGTGCGGACGTCGCCGGCCGCGCCGGAAGAGGATGTGGTGTTCATGGCCGTCTCCCGATTTGACTGGGCAAGAATGGCCCCCGATCAATCAAACGGGAATTGCCGAAGAGCGTGGAGAAGTTATACATTATTGTATGGCATCGGCGCCTCCCGGATGGGATCTCTATCGCTCGTTCCTGGCCGTCGTCCGCCACGGCAGCCTGTCGGCTGCCGCGCGCGCGCTCGGCCTCACGCAACCGACTTTGGGCCGCCACATCGCGGAACTGGAATCCGCGCTCGGCCAGAAGCTGTTCATCCGTTCGCAGACGGGACTCGCGCCTGCTCCGGCTGCGTTCGGCCTGACGGCTTCGGCCGAAGCAATGGAAGCGTCGGCCGCCTCCTTTCTGCGCGTGGCGTCCGGCGATCTCGACGAAGCGAAAGGCAGCGTGCGCGTGACCGCCAGCGAATTCATCGGTGTGGAGGTTCTGCCGCCGATCCTGACCGCGTTTCGCGAATCCCATCCCGGCATTGCGATCGAACTGGCGCTGTCCGACGCCAATCAGGATCTCTCACGCCGCGATGCGGATATTGCGGTGCGCATGGCGCGGCCGACGCAAGCAGCACTCGTGGCGCGGCGTCTCGGTGATATCGGCATCGGCCTTTATGTGCATCGCCGCTATGCCGCGCGTCACGGGATTCCGAAAACGTCCGGCGAACTCGCGGCGCATACGTTGATCGGATTCGACGCCGATGCGTTCGGGCTGCGCACGTTGCGCACGAGCGGTCTGCCGGTTTCGCGCGAGGTTTTTGCATTCCGGAGCGACAGCGAACATGCACGCCTCGCCGCGTTGCGCGCAGGCTTCGGGATCGGCGGCTGCCAGGACCCGGTCGCGCGCCGCGATCCCAATCTCCTGGCGGTGCTGCCGGGAGAGATCCGCTTCGATCTCGAAATGTGGCTCGTCATGCATGAGGATTTGCGCGCCTCGCGCCGCGTGCGCCTCGTTTACAACCGTCTGGCCGAGGGCCTCGCGGTGTATGCGGGCCTCGAAAAGGCGCGGAAACTGGTCGCGTCCGGCCCCCGGAAACCCCTGCAAAAGCGCGGGAAATTCGCGCGCCAGAGGGGTTAGAGAGGGGGTAGACAGGCCCTGCGGTTCCGTCCTATACCCGCGCTCCTTTGGCGGAAACCAGCACGCCATTGCTCGAAACTCACGCGGGGTGGAGCAGCCCGGTAGCTCGTCAGGCTCATAACCTGAAGGTCACAGGTTCAAATCCTGTCCCCGCAACCAAAAGTCAATGAAAACAAGGGGTCAACGGAAACGTTGACCCCTTTTGTTCTTCTGATATACTTACCCAGCACTTACCCAACTGACCCATTCTAACCCAGCAAAGGGGCATCCGCTTCCCGCTGGGACCGAAGGGAACCTGTGTGGAGGCTGGCAGTGCCGAC
>JBEKDC010000397.1:0-3195 GCA_050014535.1 Rhizomicrobium sp. | reverse complement strand
GTTCGGTTCTACCAGCGATCCCGTGCTTCAAGGATCGCCACAAAGGCAAATGCCGCCAGTTCCGAATACGCCGCAAAGGTGAGAATGCGCGGGTCGATCGTGTAATTCGTGGCGGCAAGCACATGTTCGGTGCCGACATACATCGCGACCGTCAGCAGCGGCGGTATAACAAGGACCAGGAGGACGATAAAGATGCGTCTGACGGCGGTCATGTGAGCCCCTTCAGGCGAGCCGCTCCAGCACGGCGCGAACCCCCTCGACCATACGCCCGATATCCGATTCGGTCGCAATCAGCGGCGGGGACAGCGCAATCGTGTCGCCGGATATGCGGATCACGAGGTTTTCTGCCGCGAAAGCCCGGCGCATCGCATCGTAGCCCCGCCGGCCGGGGGCCGCGGGATCGGGCTCGATGTCGATACCGGCCGCCAGCCCCACGCTGCGAATATCCGTCACGCGTGCAGCGCCTTTGAGGCTGTGCACCGCGTCGGCGAAGGCGGGCTCCAGCGCTTTGGCCCGCTCGAACAGGCCCTCGTCGCGATAAAGATCGAGCGTAGCGAGGCCGGCCGCGCAGGCGAGCGGATGGCCGGAATAAGTGTGGCCGTGGAACAATTCGATGCCGTGATCGGGGCCCGACATGAACGCATCGTGCACTTTGCTACAGACGACCGTCCCTCCCAGCGGTACCGCGGCATTGGTCACGCCCTTGGCGAAATTGATCATGTCGGGGGTGACGCCGTAGCGCTCGGCGGCAAACGCCGCGCCGAGGCGGCCGAAGCCCGTGATCACTTCGTCGAAGATCAGCAGGATGCCGTGCCTGTCGCACAGCGCGCGCAACCGCTTCAGATAATCCTTCGGCGATGCGAAGACTCCCGCAGAACCCGCCATCGGCTCGACGATGACGGCCGCGATTGTCTCCGCGCCGTGCAACGCCACGAGCCCTTCGAGCGCATCGGCAAATTCGGCGCCGCCTGCGGGCTCGCCTTTGGTGAACGCCATACGCGCGCGATCGTATGGCAGCGGCAGATGATCGTCCGTACCCGGAAGAAGCGGGCCATAGGGCCTGCGGTTGTTGCCGAGCCCCCCCACGGAGATGCCGGCGAAGGTGGTGCCGTGATAGCCCTTCTCGCGGCCGATCAGGCGGAAGCGTCCGCCCTGCCCGATCTTCTGGAAATAGGCGCGCGCGATCTTGAGCGCCGCATCGGCCGCTTCCGATCCCGAATTGACGAAGAACACATGGTCCATGCCTTCCGGCGCCAGCGCCGCGATGCGTTGCGCAAGAGCGAAGGCGGAAGGATGGCCGAACTGGAAGGTCGGCGCGAAATCGAGTTCGCCGGCCGCGGCTCGGATCGCCTCGACGATAGGTTTGCGGCCATGGCCGGCATTGACGCACCACAATCCGGCGCAGGCATCGAGCAGTGCGCGTCCCGCCTGGTCGTAATAATGCATCCCTTCCGCGCGCACGAGCAGCCGCGGATTCGATTTGAAACTCCGGTTGGGCGTGAACGGCAGCCAGAAGGGACCGAGATCGTTCGGGAGTGACGCGCCGGGCGCAAGCTCGTTGGGACGCATTTTCGGACTCCGCTCAAACCCAAGCTAGCAAACAAAGCCCTGGGGTCAAACCGAGCCGCTCCGCACGAACAAACGCCAACCCCGGCGGTTGCCCGCCGGGGTCGATCGTCAAGCCTTTGATCGGACTGAACTCGAGACCGACCGGGGGGCTTAACCGTGCCGGCCACCGCGCAACCGAGTCCGATTGCGGCAGTGCCAATCGCAATCCTCAATCGGGTCGTTGTATCAACCGACCCGATGCGCAAATTTGCGCCGGCGAGGCTGAACCCCGCCTGAATAACGCATTCAGCAAACGATGATCGCTCCGCCGATTTTCAGGCCGAGCGGCCGCGGGCTTCCACAGGCCAGATCGCCTCGAGCACATCGCCCCGCATCGCATGATAGCGGTCGTAGAGATTCACCGTGGGGTCGCAGTGCGGCACGATGCAGCGCACGGAATCGCCGGGCTTCAGCTTGTGGTCCGCGCTGGGATAAATGATTCCGCCCTGCTCGTCGCCGAAGAAGAAGTAGTTGGCTCCCGCAGGCGCACCCGCTGCGATCACCGGCGATCCCGCATCGGTGGCGAAGGATTTGAATCCCGCATCCGTGGTGGCGAGTCCGTCGCGATTGGCGCTGATGACGGTTGTCTGCACGAACAGCGAAGTTTCGAACGGCGTGCGCTCGCCGGGCTTTTCCCACACGTCGTTATACTGGCGATCCATGAAGATGTAGGATCCCACCTGCAGCTCCGTCAGCACATGCGCATCCGGATCGATATTGAAGGTGCCCGTGCCGCCGCCGGAAAGAATTCCGGGCTTGAGCCCCGCCTTCGCCAGCGCATCGCGCAACTCGCCCAGCTCGCGCATGGCCGACAGCGACTTGTCGCGCCGCTCGTTCGGCGATTCCATGTGCTGCACCTGGCCCGCATAGCATTGCAGGCCCATGAATTCGAGGCTGCCGCTTTCGGCCACTTGGCCGACCAATGCGATCGCGCCTTCGCCCGGACGAATGCCGGTGCGGCCGAGGCCCGGATCGATATCGACGAGAACTTTGAGTTTCTTGCCCGACGCTTTCGCCGCGGCGGCCAGACGCGTACCGACCTCGGCATTGTCGCACGTCACCATCAATTCCGGCATGCGCGCGTTCAGCGCCATCAACCGCGCGATGCCGCGCTCCGTCACCACGGGAGAGGTGATCAGGATCGAGCCGATGCCGCCTTCCGCCAGCGCTTCCGCTTCGCCGAGCTTGGCGCAGCACACACCCAGTGCGCCGGCCGCGATCTGCAGCTTGGCGATCTTCACGCTCTTGTGAGTCTTGGCGTGGGGCCGGAGCGCGATGCCGTGCTTCAGCGCATGCGCGGCCATCGCGGCGATGTTGCGTTCGAGACGGTCGAGATCGATTACCAGGGCCGGCGTCTGAAGCAGAGCCGCCCCGTCCTCGCGGCCGATCAGATCGTCGTTCAGGCCTTGCGCTGTCATGTTCGCCTCGCGATGCTGGCGGGGCCTCATGGTCGCCCTCGCTCTCATCCTTCTTTCCGCCGTCGTCCATGCCGTCGTCAACCTCCTGACGAAACGGGCCGACGACCCCTACGCCATGCGCCTCCTCATCGGCACGTTTTCGGCCGTGCTGGTGGCGCCGTTTTTGTTC
>JBEKDC010000396.1:0-3202 GCA_050014535.1 Rhizomicrobium sp. | reverse complement strand
GATCTTGATGATCTGCACGGTGACCGTCTGCCCGACCGACAGAACTTCCGTCGGATGGCTGACGCGCCGCCAGGCGATGTCGGTGACGTGCAGCAGACCGTCCACGCCGCCCAGATCGACGAACGCGCCGTAGTCGGTGATATTTTTCACGACGCCTTCGACGACCTGCTTCTCGACCAGACTGGCCACGAGCGACGAACGCTCCTCGGCGCGGCGCTCTTCGAGAACGGCTCTGCGCGACACAACGATGTTGCCGCGGCGGCGATCCATCTTGAGGATTTGGAACGGCTGCGGCTGGTTCATCAGCGGGCCGACATCGCGCATGGGTCGCACGTCGACCTGGCTACCCGGCAGGAACGCCACGGCGCCGTCGAGATCGACGGTGAATCCGCCTTTAACGCGGCCGAAGATCACGCCCGTCACACGGGTCTGTTCGTTGAAAGCACGCTCGAGACGTATCCAGCTTTCTTCGCGGCGTGCCTTGTCGCGCGAAAGAACCGCTTCGCCCATCGCGTTCTCGACGCGCTCGAGATAAACCTCGACTTCGTCGCCGACGACAACCGTGGGCGGCTGCCCCGGCATCGAAAATTCCTTGAGGGACACGCGGCCCTCGGTCTTCAATCCGACATCGACGACGGCGTAATCGTTTTCGATCGCGATGATCGTGCCGCGCACAACGGACCCTTCCGCAGGCGCTCGAATTTCAAAACTTGCTTCCAGCATGGCCGCGAAATCGTCGCGGTTCGGGGTAGAGATGGACTCAACGGCAGCTCGTGCCATGAAAACTCCTGTTCAAACGGGTTTGTGCCGGCCGGCAGAACCGGCGGTCTTCCCGCGCAAAGGCGTGACCTCCGCGAGGGCAGTTCGATTTCGTATCGGGATGCGCGGCTTGCCGAATAAGCGCCGCCGGGTCTCCTTTAACCCCTGGGGCGGGCTTCCAGCGCTTCCTCGACCTTGGGCTTGACCAAGGCAAGGGCGACCGCGAACGCCGAGTCTATATCCAAATTGGTGGTGTCGAGCAAGTCCGCGTCCTGGGCCGGTTTGAGCGGAGCCACCGCCCGCCCGCTGTCCCGGGCATCGCGGGTATGGATATCGACCAGTACAGCCGCCTCGTCTGCGGTCTGCCCCAGCGAGGTCAGCTCCATCCAGCGCCGGTGTGCTCGCGCTTCAGGCTTCGCGTCCACGTATAGCTTGGCGGTGGCTTTAGGACACACGATTGTGCCGATATCCCGCCCGTCGATCACGACACCCTTTGCGCCGCCCGGCGGGTTGGCCGCGAAGCCTCGCTGGAATTCGATCAGGCGCGCGCGCACGGCAGGAATTGCGGCAACGACGGATGCGGCCTCGGCGACCCTCGCCTGCCGAATATCGGGACTGTCGCTTTGGCTCGGATCGATCCGACCTGCCGCTGCGACGGCGTCGGTCTCGTTCCCGGGATCGCCGGACGCTCGGATGACTCCGAGCGCGGTGAGGCGATAGAGCGATCCGGAATCGAGATGCGCGAACCCGAAATGGCGCGCCAGTCTCTTGGCCAGAGTTCCTTTTCCCGAAGCGGCCGTGCCGTCTACCGCAATGACGACGGGTTTGGTCATCGACCGGGCGCCCTAAACTCGGCGCCGAGGCCGCGCATCAGGGACTCGAATTCGGGAAAACTCGTCGCGACCATTGAAACGTCGTCGACACCGATCGCTTCGCGCGACGCCAGTCCCGCGACCAGAAACGACATCGCGATGCGATGGTCCATATGCGTGGCGACGCGCGCGCCGCCCGGCACGCCGCCCGAACCGCAACCTTCGATGACGAGGCCGTCCGCTTCTTCTTCCACCTGCACGCCGCACATCTTCAAGCCCGCACAGATGGCGGAAAGCCGATCGCTTTCCTTGACGCGCAACTCTTCCAGTCCGCGCATCTCCGTGCGTCCTTCGGCAAATGACGCAACGACTGACAAAATCGGATATTCATCGATCATCGAAGGCGCGCGCGCGGCGGGCACGTGAACTCCCTTGAGAGCTGAAGCACGAACGACAAGATCGCCGATTTTCTCGCCGCCGCTTTCCCGCGCATTCTCGATCACGATGTCGGCGCCCATCTCCAGCAGGGTTTCGATCAGCCCCGTGCGGCGCGGATTGAGCAGCACGCCGGGAATGGAGATCTGCGAACCCGGAACGATAAGAGCAGCGGCCAGTGGAAAAGCAGCCGACGACGGATCGCGCGGCACATCGATCGCGATCGGTTTCAGTTCGGCTTTGCCGACGATACGGATTTCCTCGCCGCCATCGTCCAGCGCTTCGACATCGATCCGGGCGCCGAAAGCCTTGAGCATGCGCTCGGTATGGTCGCGGGTGAGCGCGCGCTGCACGATGCGCGACCGGCCGGGCGCGTTCAGAGCGGCCAGCAGTATCGCGGATTTCACCTGAGCTGAAGCAACGGCGATCTCGCAGTCAACCGGGATGGGATCGACCGCGCCCAGCAGCGTGATCGGCATGATCCCACCTTTTTGCGCGGTGAAGCTCGCGCCGAACAGCGTCAGCGGATCGAGGACGCGCAACATCGGGCGACGTCGCAGGGACGCATCGCCAGTGAACATGACTTCGATTGGGGTCGTGGCAACCGCGCCTATTACGAGGCGCGAGCCGGTGCCCGAGTTCCCGAAATCGAGGGCATCATTGGGTTGCTTAAAGCCACCCGCGCCCACGCCGCGAACGCGCCAGGCGCCCTCTCGATCACGTGTAACCTCAGCACCCAGGCGCCGCATGGCGTCGGCGGTATTGAGTACGTCGTCCGCCTCCAGCAGCCCGGAGATGCGGGTTTCTCCCTCCGCCAGCGACCCCAGGATCAAGGCGCGATGGGATATGGACTTGTCCCCCGGAACGGCAGCAATACCGCCCAGCGAGCCGGAACGCCTCGCTTCAAGCGGTTGCGGGATTTCGGAGACGTGCATGAAGTTCCTCAAGAAGCTTTGACAGGCCGGGGCAACCGTGGCAAACGACCCGACCTTCGAAACCAGACTTCACGCGGGAAGCACAACATTGGTCAAGGCGGATCTCGGAATCAAGCGCGTGTGCCCCAGTTGCGGCGCGCGGTTCTACGACCTTCAGAAGCGGCCGATCGAATGCCCGAAATGCGCATTCAGCTTCGAGCCGGAGTCTCTCTACAAGCAACGTCGTCCGCGTCAGCCGGAACCTCAAGCGGCCGAACCCGT
>JBEKDC010000395.1:0-3209 GCA_050014535.1 Rhizomicrobium sp. | reverse complement strand
CGCGTCTTCGCGGAAAGGCTGCGAAGTCGCGTCAGGCGAAAGCCTCCTGATCGCTTCGCGAAACACGGCGTTCTGCGTCTGGCGCAGGATGAGCCCCTGCACCGCCGCATCGCCTTCCTCGCCGATGCCGATCTGCAATGTGCCGCCATCGGGGATCAGGCGCGCCACATGCAGCCCGGTCGCATATTCGGAAAGCCCGATGGGTTCGCGCGGAGGCGCGAACAGCGCGTGGTCGGTCGAAGGGCTGTCGAGGATCGCGTGGAATGCATCGCCCGACAGGTCGCCGGCACCCGGCATGAACGGCAATTCCGAATTCACCTGCCCCACAAGGATGAACTTCGCCGAACCTTCGGCACGCGCCTTCAACAGGTCGAGCGTCATGTCGGTGTTGCAGCTCAATGCATAGCGCGCGGCGCCGGCGATTTCGCGCCTGGCCACCAATTGCCCGATCACATTGACCCCGCGCGAGATCACCGTGCGCGCCGCATGGGTGTAATTCGCCGAAATGTAATTCTGCTGCGCGTTGGCGACGTTGAGCCAGCGGCCCGCCAGGAAGAAGAACTCGTTGACCTCGACGTTCGGCGGCAGGGTTCCGTCGCGAAGTCCCCGCACATAAGCGAGTTCCGGATAGTCCGCGAACAGCCGCTCGATCACGGGCTCCAGAAAACGGCGCTCGAGCGCGCTCGCATAGTGTGGCTTCTCGAGCGTCAAGGCGGTAAAAATCCTCAACCGGATCGACCGGTCGCCGGCTGCGCGCGCATAAAGGGCATTGGCGACATGGTTCGCCTTGCCGAGGCCGAGAGGCAACGCGAGCACGATGTCCTTGCCCACAGCTTCCATGATCGCATCCGCGATCGCATTCGGATCCGTGAATTGTTTCGGTGTCACGGAACGCGCACGAGAAATGCGGCCATCGCATTGCGCGCTTCGGGCTCTTCCAGTGTCGGCGCGTGACCGACGCGCGGCACTTCGGCCGTTTCGAGATCGGGCTTGATGTGGCGCATCGCCGCCACACCCTCTTCGGACAGCACATCGCTCAACGCGCCGCGAATGACGAGCACAGGCACCTTCGCCAATTTCTCGAACAGCGGAACCAGCGACGGCGCGGGGACCGGTTGCGGCCGCGTGAAGACCTTGGAAATTGCAGGATCGTACGCGAAGGCGACACTTCCATCGGGAAGCTGCTGCGCCACACGGCGCGCGAAAATCTGCCAGAACGCGTCGTCGGCATCGGGAAACGCGGCGCTCTGCGACGCCTTCACCAACGCGGTCATCTCATCCCAGGACACCACCGGTCCCGACTTGCCGACATAGGCGGCGATCCGCGCCAACCCCACCGGGTTCAATTCCGGGCCGGCGTCATTGAGCACGGCGGCCGCCACGCGCGATTGCGCAAGTGCTGCAACAAACATCGTGATGACCACGCCCATCGACGTTCCGATGAAGACCGCGCGCTCGATGTCCAATGCATTAAGCGCGTCGACGACATCCTGCGCATAGACGTCCGGGCGGTAACGGGCCGGATCGGGATCGCGATCCGACCAGCCGCGACCGCGCATATCGAGCGCCAGCACGCGGCGGCCCAGCGACGCGACATGGGGAGCCACGCCGTCGAAGTCGGCCGAATTGCGGGTCAGCCCATGAAGGCACAGGACAGGCAGGCCGCGAACTTCGCCGGTCGGCGGATAATCCCGCAGAAACAGATTGAGGCCGTCTCGGGTCGGTATCGGTCGCTGGGTATAGGGCATGGGATTCGCGGAGGCTCCTGGCGCGCGCATATTGGCGGGTCGGACGAAATCATGCCAGATGATCCGGCGAACATCGGGTACCAAAGAATGCGTCCTGTCATGACCTTGTGCCGTCTGGGTGCGGCGATTGCGCTCGCGCTGATGCCGCAGATCGCGCTCAGCCAAACCGCTGCGAGCCCGCCGGGAAAAATCGTCGTTTATGTCGGCGCCAGTCTGATCGACGGAACCGGCGCGCCGTTGCAGCGCGGCATGGCGATCGTGACACAAGGCGAACGCATCCTGGCCGTCGTGCCGGAGGCGCAGGCCGCGTCGCATGAGAACGCAACCATCGTCGACATGCACGGGCAATATGTCCTGCCGGGGCTGATCGACTCCCATGTGCATTTGGCGACGGCACCGAACCGTCGCTTTGCGGAAGCGCTGCTGCGTCGCGATGTCTATAGCGGCATCACGGCCGTGCGGGACATGGCGGGAGATACCCGCGCGCTCGGCGAATATTCGCGCGCGGCACTCATGGACGAAGTGCCGTCGCCGGACATCTACTACGCGGCGCTGATGGCGGGACCGCAATTCTTCAAGGACCCGCGTACGGCGGCAGCCACGCAGGGACATATCCCCGGGCAAGTCCCCTGGATGCGCGCGATCACGACCGAGACCAACATGCAGATTGCCGTGGCCGAAGCGCACGGCACCGGCGCGACCGCGATCAAGATTTACGCCGACCTGCCGGCCATCTTGGTCGACCGCATCGTCGCCGAAGCGCATCGGCAGGGCATGCTGGTATGGGCCCATGCGTCGGTGTTTCCCGCGTCACCCGAGCAGGTCATCGACTCCGGCGCCGATGTGGTGAGCCATGCCTGCATGCTCGCCTATCAGGCTTCGGCGACAATGCCGCCCGAATATCACAACCGCGCGCCTGTCGAGGAAGACAAGTTCAAAGGCGACAACGCGGCCGTCGATGCGCTGTTCGCAGATATGAAGACGCGCGGCACGATCCTCGATGCTACGCTTTACGTGTATCAATCGATGTGGCGCGAATCCCACGGAAAGACGCGACCCTATTGCTCGCTGGAACTGGCGGAAAAAATCGCAGGCGAGGCGCATCGCGCCGGGGTCAGGATTTCCGCCGGTACCGACGATCCGGGAGCGTGGAACACCCCCTATCCGTCGCTCGACGACGAGCTCGAATTGCTGGTGCGGCATGCCGGATTTACGCCGCTCGAAGCGATTGTCGCCTCCGCGCATGTCGGCGCGATGACGATCGGCGAGGAACGCGACATGGGCACGATCGCACCGGGCAAATTCGCCAATCTCGTGTTCACGGCGAAGAACCCGCTGATCGACATCGCCAATATCCGGTCTGTGACCCTGACGGTGAAACGCGGCGTTGCCTATCGTCGAACGGATTATCGCCCCATCACGAAGGACGAAGCAAAAGGGGAGATGTGAGTCTTCGTGCGG
>JBEKDC010000394.1:0-5856 GCA_050014535.1 Rhizomicrobium sp. | reverse complement strand
TTACATTCACGCCGCTCTCGCCGACTTGGAGCACATTTCCGTTCGAGACGTTGATCGTGCCGGCATTGGTAAAGCTCTGTACGTTGAATATCGTAAGTTGCGCGCCGCTTGTTGTGTCGTTGATTGTCGCGTCGCTGGCGATCGTCCCTTCGGGAGGGTTGCCACTATAAAATTCTCCAATTAAGGCACCGTTCGAAGAATTGCCGTCGTTGGTGGCGATATCGATTGTCACAGACGAGTCAAGCGTGACCGAACTCGTTCCGACTGGAGAGATTGTGTCCAAGCCCAGCGCGCTGCCGAAATCGATCGTCGCATTGCTGAGGGTCATCGGCCCCTCAAGAACCAAAGTGCCGCTAGGACCGGTGAGGTTGATTGTGCCCGCGCCTGTGCCGCCGACGCCCTCGAGGGAAACATCGCCGGAAAGAATGAGCGACTCACCCTTGGGACCGGTGAGGTTGATTGTGCCCGCACCTGTGCCGCCGGCGCCCTCCAGGGAAACATCGCCGGAGAGAGTGAGCACCTCATAGATAAATTCGTTGGCCGGCGTTGAGAAATTGATCGTCCCTTCGATCGTCCCGCCATCGACCTGACCCAGAAGCTGACCACCCGCCAGGCCCAGAGTTGCACCGGTGTTGTCGAGACCGCCGCCGAAATCCAAACTGGCGCCGGATGCAAGATCGAGTTTGCCGAGTTCGGCCGTTGTGACCGCGCTTTGAATAGTGAGAGTGCTGGTTCCATCGACAGAGATACTCCCTGTGTTCGTAATGCTGTTGGCGGATATCTCCAGGGCCGCACCGTTGCTGATCGCGATGGCGCCGGAATTGTCGAAGTTTTGCGGCTCAATCACAACACTGTATTGATTGTAATCGGCGGACGCGGCATCGATCGTCCCGGCATTTGTAAATGTGGGTGCTGCGATCGAAACCGTGCCGGCCGCGGCATTTATGGTACCGTTGTTAATGATCGGACCGGTGCCTCCATTAATCGTCAAACCGGTATATTCCTGCGTATTGATTGTCGTCGTGGACGCAAATGTGATCGTGCCGTTATCCTGATAATCGACAATATTCTGGCCGCCGAAACCCGCGTTGATTGTTGCGTTGCTGATGGTGCCGTCAACAATCAGATCGCAATATTGAATCATATCGATCGTGCCGTTGCCTGTACCTCCCGCGCCGTGCATCGAAAGACCGTCCGGCAGCGCGAGTGAAGTCTGAATCGCATTGAAATTAATCGTTCCGTCGACCGAAACTCCGTTCAGCGTTCCGTCAGCGCTGTAGAGCGCATACGACCCGGTGTCGATCGTTCCGCCATTGATCGTGCCGCTCAAAGCCACATTGCCCGCAGTCTGTGTGATCGTGCCGGCGAGGTTGAGCGTGCCGTCGATTTCCAGAACCGCATGGGGGTCGTCGAGCGTGATCGAGCCGACGCTGAATGTCTCCGTCGGTGCAATGTCGACAATATAGGTTCCCGATTCAGCGATCGTGGCCGTCGCCGTCGAGCTGTTTGGTACGCCACCGGACCAATCCGAGGCATCGGACCAGTCGCCGTTCGCCGCAACATTCCAGGTGGATGTGGTCATTGGCAGCTCCCATCGGTCGTGTGCCGTGAACGGTCGAACGATCTTTGCGACCACCAAACGGCGGGGTCGCCGAGGGATCGCGGTGTCAACCGGACTGGAAGCTTCCCGCCGATGCCGAGAGGTTCAGCGGCGGAGAGCGCCGTGCAAGTCTGACTGGGACACCTGAGGTCGAGAAATTCGCGCGCGTGGCCCCCCTTGCTGGCGAATTGGGAAAGCTAATCACGTTTTGAAGTTTCAGACAATACTTGCAGCGCTACATTGTTTTGATCAATCGACATCAGCCTATGTTAGCGCAATTATTCCCACCCTCGCTCTTCGGTCTCCTTTGATCCTTGGTGTTTAGCTCCGGCATTTGATGGAGAGAGTCGAACGCGAATCGTTCGGGCTCATTTTAGTCGCGGAGCCAGCCGGCGGATGAACCGCCGATGAACGCGCGTTCCAGCGTTGGTTCAGCCTCGCTCGCGCAGGATCGCGTCGTTGCCGTTGCGCCGTTCCGGATGCGGATCGGCGCCGGCACCGCAAGAAAGAGGAGATCGCCATGAACACCAAGCTTCCGATGATCGCTCTGGCCGTGCTGTTCACTCTGGCCGGATACGAGGCCGCCAGTGCTCTCAATCCGCAACCGCTGCCGCCGCGCCGGATGCCGACCGCCACGGTTGCCATTCCGCATACCCCGTCGTCAGGCGTCCATCGCCTCAATCCTCAGCCCCTGCCTCCGGGCTGAACACGTTTTCCGGCAAATCGCCGCTCCGGTGACGCGTCGCCGGAGCGGGTGAGTTGGGCCACGACTTTCCCCGCTGCAATCGTGCATGATCGCATCCGGTTTTCCCCGGATGCGAAGTTGAGCGAAGTTTTCGACATACCGGCCCTCGTGCCCGCGCCAGGCGGCGCCATCGTCGAAGCCGCAGACGGCTCCAGCCGGATGGTGGGGCTCGACGAGGCGCGCGCGCTGTTTCGCGCCGGCGAAGTGCTGGTGGCGCACGGGGTCTTTGTGGCCGGCCGCCTCAAGACCGCGCCGCGCGAGCCTCTGTTCGATTTCGTGCCGAGTCCGGTGGGCCTCGCGCGCGCACTCGGACTCGAAATTCCGCGCAATGCGGAGGAGCAGGCGCGCATATTGCGTCTCGCCGCGAGCCGCCTGCTGGAGGAGCTTCGCGGCCAACCCGACGCTGTCCGCGTTCGCGCGCGTGCATTGGCGGCATTGCTCGCGCGCTCCGGCTGGCGCTGGGGCGCAGCGGTTCTTCGCGCGACCGGCGAGCCGGAGAAATCATCGTCGCCGATTGCGGGTCTCGAGGTCTGGCGCGAACTGCCGCAATGGGAAGACGACGCGCCGCCGGCGAAGCCGGGTTCGTTGCCTGTGGCCGTCGCCGAAACGCGCGCGCGCCTGGCGCAGCTTGTGGGCCACGGCGGCGAAGCGCGGCCGGAGCAGGGCGATTATGCGGAAGCGGCGGCCTATGCGTTCGGTCCGCGCGATCTCGCGGGTTCGCCGAAGGTGGCGCTTCTCGAAGCGGGAACGGGCATCGGCAAGACGCTCGGTTATCTCGCGCCGGCAAGCCTGTGGGCGGAGAAGAACGGACCGGGCCTCTGGATTTCGACCTACACCCGCAATCTGCAACGCCAGATCGTACAGGAGCTCGCGCGCCTCTATCCCGATCCGGCCGAACGCGAAGAGAAGGCGGTGGTCCGCAAGGGCCGCGAGAATTATCTGTGCCTGCTCAATTTCGAAGAGGCTGCCAAGCGCAGCGCGCTCGCGCCGGGCCAACGCACCGTGGCGCTCGGGCTGATCGCGCGCTGGATCGCTGCCACGTCCGACGGCGATATTTCCGGCGCGGGATTTCCGGCGTTTCTCGCGGCATCGTTTCCGGTGCGCGAAATCACGGACCGGCGCGGCGAATGCATCTATGCGGCCTGCCAGCATTACCGCAGCTGCTTCATCGAGCGCGCGATAAGGCGCTCGCGGCACGCGTCGATCGTCGTCGCCAACCATGCGCTGGTGATCGCGCAGGCCTCGCAGGACTGGCTGGCCGTCGACGAGACGACGGACGCGCCGCCGGAGCGCCGCGTGCGTTACGTCTTCGACGAGGGCCATCATCTGTTCGATGCCGCGGATTCCGGATTCGCAGCACTCATCTCGGGCACGGAGATGGCCGATCTGCGGCGCTGGATTCGCGGCGCCGAGGGTCGCGCGCGCAGCCGCATGCGGGGGCTGCAGGAACGCCTGAAGGATTTGGTTGCCGACGACGATGTGGCGCAATCCGCTTTGGAGGAAACGCTTTCGGCATCGGGGGCGCTCGCCGGCGAAGGCTGGATGGCGAGGATTGCGGGAGGCGGCCCGCGCGGTCCGGGAGAAATTTTCCTCGCCGCCGCCTACCAGCAGGTGCGCGCCCGCACCGAGGATCGCGACGCGTTCTATTCGCTGGAAGCCGACACCGAACCGCTCGGCGACGAAACGATTGCTGCCGCACGCGCGCTAGGCCTCGGCATGAAGCGCATCGCCGCGCCGCTTTCGCGTCTTGCGAAACGCTTGCGGGCACAGATCGCGGACAAATCCGAAGATCTCGAAAGCTACAGCCGCGCGCGCATCGAGGCGGCGGCCCGCGGGCTCGAGCGTCGCGCCAAACTGATCCTGCCCGCCTGGATCTCCATGCTCGATGCGCTGGAGACGGGCGAGCGCCGCGAAGAATTCGTTGACTGGTTCGAGATCGAACGGGAAGACGGCCGCGATGCCGATATCGGGCTGTGGCGACACTGGATCGATCCCACGATTCCGCTTTCGGGCGAAGTGCTGGCGCCGGCCCATGGCGCGCTGATCACATCGGCGACGTTGCGCGACGCGGAATCCGGCGGCGACGATTGGCAATCGGCCGAGGTGCGCACGGGTGCTGCCCATCTGCCGGAGCCTGCGCGGCGTGCGAGCTTCGGCTCGCCGTTCGACTATGCGGCGCAGGCGCGCATCTTCATCGTGCGCGACGTCGAGCGCCGCGATCCGGCGGCGCAGGCGGCCGCCTATCGCGAATTGTTTCTGGCCGCGGGGGGAGGCGCGCTGGGATTGTTCACGGCGGTGCGCGCGTTGCGCGCCGTCGAGGAACGCATCGCCGGTCCGCTCGCCGATGCAGGGCTCACGCTTTATGCGCAGCATGTCGACCGCCTCGATACGGGTGCGCTGGTCGATTTGTTCCGCGCCGAAGAAAACGCCTGCCTGCTCGGCACCGACGCGTTGCGCGACGGCGTCGATGTGCCGGGTCGTTCGCTGCGCCTCGTCGTGTTCGACAAGGTGCCATGGCCCAAGCCCACGATTCTTCACAAGGCGCGCCGCGCGCGCTTCGGAAAATCCTATGACGATCTGCTGACGCGGCTCCGGCTCAAGCAGGCGTTCGGACGGCTGATCCGCAGCCAGACCGACCGCGGCTGCTTCGTGATCCTGGAATCCGCGACCCCATCGCGTCTGCTGACCGCGTTTCCGCCGGAGACGCCGGTCAAACGGTGCGGGCTTGCCGAGGCGATTGCTGAAGTGCGCGCGTTTCTGCACGAGAGCAGCGTCTAAATATTATTTCGGTTTCTCGAGGTATGTCGACTCTGACCCCGATTCTTTCGTCACCGAATTTGCGTTTCTCGCCCTGATCTCGATCTCCATGGACGATGATTCACGCGGAGTCGCGGGGGACGCGGAGCCATTCGGCGAACCGACCCAATTTCACGTCCGCTGAAACGACTCATACGACCGATGAATCTCCGTTTTGCGATCCTCCGCGCGCTCCGCGTCTTCGCGTGCTAACCTTGATGCTCACCGGTCCGGTCGCAGCACGGTGAGTTTGAGCGGACCGGCGTTGGCGGCGGCGTGGGCGATCGCAGCGTTGACGTCGTCCAGTGCGAATTCGGTCAAGTCGAACTGCGCGAGATCGATCAGCCCGGCGCGGACGAGCCGCACCATCCGGGCAATCGCGTCGCGCGGATACATGTACTTGCCGCGCACGGTGATGTCGTTGCGCATCAGCCAGGGGTAAGGCAGCGCGAGGTCGATGCCGCCCTGCCTGCCGACGCCTCCCATCAGCACCACGCGTCCGCCCGGACGCACCGCCAACACGGCCGCCAGCACCTGCGAGGTGGACGCCTCGCGCGGCAACAGGTCGAGCACGCAGTCGATCGGCCCGCCCGCGAGTTCGATAATGCGGCGCCGGTCGTCTGCTTCCGCTCCCGTCATCTGCGCAGGGATCACGCGCGGACCGAAGCGCCGCACGAGATCGTCCAGTGCGCGACCGTTGCGGCCGGTCGCGACG
>JBEKDC010000393.1:0-3260 GCA_050014535.1 Rhizomicrobium sp. | reverse complement strand
ATGCGTTGCTGAAAAGCGGGCCCGTGACGACGACCATCCCGCTGCCAGATCCTGCGCATGTCCCGATCGTGTTCGGCAAGGACATTCCATGGAAAGACGGAAACGGATCGCGTCAGGCGCTCTTGTTCGGCGATCCGAACAAAAGCGGCATCTATGGCGTGCTGATCGAGTGGCTGACGGGTCATTACAGCCATCCGCATTTCCATTCGACCGACCGATACGCCTATGTCGTCTCCGGCACCTGGTGGGTGAGTTCCAGCGGCACTTGGGATCCCGCCAAGGCTTATCCCGTTCCGGCAGGCAGCTATGTGCGCGATCTCGCCAATATGGTCCATTGGGACGGCGCCAAGGATACACCGTGCCTGCTGATGCTGGTCGGCGAAGGCCCGATGGTCACGACCCAACTCAAAGAAAGCTCGCCGTAGGGTCGTATCGGCGTCCGGCCTCCGTGACCTTCGATCCGCTGCACCGATGACGGAATCGTTGCGGCACTGCGACGACTCAGGCGTCTATTCGCGCGCGGTACTCACCCTGGATAACTGCACCTTGTCGCTCTCAGAAAGATCGAGGTGCGCGGCGATGGAGAATTGTTTCTTCGCCTCCTCCCGCTTGCCTGCATAGAATAGAGCTTCGCCCCATTTCAGGTGCAGCCGTCCCCAATTCGGCGCGTATTTTTCGGCTTCTTCGAACTTCGCGAGTGCGAGGTCGGAACGGTTCATGTAGATCAACGCTTCGCCCCACATCTCCAGCGGATCGGCGAAGTGCGGGCCCTTTCGATTGGCGAGCGTGAAATTAGCGATGGCGCCGTCGGGATCGCCTTTTGCGAGCAGCATCGCACCCCAATCCGTATAGGCAAACGGACTCGATGGTGCGGCCGCGACCGCACGTTCAAACCACCAGGCCGCGCCGCGCCAGTTCTTCTGTGCCGCGTCGATGCGGCCGCGCATGCGCAGACACACGTCGCAATCGTTCGGTGTCCTGTCGATTTGCGTATGAGCCGATACGAAATCGCCGCTCATCGCCTCGGCATAAGCAAGATATGGCCAAATCTGGGTGGGCAGATAGAAACCAGCGTTGAACGACGCAGTCAGTTTCGGTTCTTCCGTTTCAATGTCTCGTGCCGTCTCAAGAACACGTGGCCAATTCCTGTGGTCCAGCGCGCCAAGCATCTCGATGTCCCGAATATTCTCCAGCGCGCTCGCCCTGGCGATCTGTGCGGAGTGTCCTACCGTGCTCTCCGCCGAGATTCCGGGAGCAGTAGCCAAAAATCGCTGCGCACCGGAAGGATCGTGATCTTCGACAAACGTTGCCGCAATCGAATAGCTGAGCGCCTCTGCGACGAAGCGGAATGCCTTGCCGGCCTGAACCGCCCGATATTGCTTCACCTCGTCGGAGTAGTCTCCCATGAGATCGTCAACGGAACCTGTCATTTCCAATCTAAACATCGGAAGATATTCCGGCCGCAAATTTTCAGCGCCGCGCCCATCTATGACGCGCACACTCATCCTGCCCGCCGCCAACGCGACTTCGGCGTGACCGAGAATCGATGCACTCTGTGTCAGCTTCAGCCAGCCGAGTGCGATGTCGGGAATTAGCGATACCGCCGCGCGGGATTTATCTTCCGATTCCCGAATGGCGTTTTGCGTACCGAGAGTGTTGGCCCAGCCGACATTGGCCCAGGCCCGTTCTTCGGCCGAGCCGCTTTGCGCATCGCCGGCGAAAACCGCCATCGCCGGCAGGAGCTTGTCATGCTCGTAAAGAAACGTACCGTAGCGATAAGGCTGCGTGCGGGCGTATACCGCCTCGGAAGCGCGCCGAAGCAACGAGTCGAGATCGGCCTCCCGGCCGGTGAAGCTGTCTCCGGCATCCGAGCCCGCCCGGGCCGTGACCGTCAGTCCGTTCGCCGTGCGCACCACATCGCCGGTGATGTTCGTCTCATGACCCAGCCATTGATGCAGATAGCGGTTGAACTCGCCGACGGAGACGCCGGTGTCGGGGATCTGCACCTTGATGTCGTTGCCCCAGTTGTTCGTGTAGCTGCCGGGGTTTCGCATTGATTCCGTTTGCGCCTGCAGGTCGGAAAGCCTGTCGAGCATGCGGCCCGCCACGACTTCGCCGGTCATTCCGCGCGCGGCCAGATCTGGCGGCACGGAAAACGCCTGGATGACGAGCCCGTCGTCGTGGGCGGCGCTCCAAACCGCGCCGCCAATGAATAGCGCGACGGCGATCATGATCAGCGCCACGGCGATTTCGAACGATACTTTCATCACGTCGCTGACGTGATGGACGCGTAACGACCAGTGGCGCAGTGACAGTTCGTGCTTGAGTTCGTGCGCCTGCAAATCGAGGAGCATCTGCTGCTTCTGGGCGACCTTTTTTTGTTCGGCGATGAATTCTTCGGCGCTTTGCCGGCTTACCGCGCCAAGGACGGCCCACGCCGCTGCGTCGGACGACGGCGGGGTTGTCGGGTCGGCGCGTTCCTGCCTCTCTTCGTTTTCAGACATGCTGCGCTATCCATCCTGCAAGTGCGTTCCGCTCAACTGCGGAGAGATCGAGATTGGCGGCCATCATGAATTGTTTCTTCGCGTCGTCCCGCTTGTCCGCGTAGAATAGCGCTTCGCCCCATTTCAAATGCAACCGCCGCCAATTCCGCGCGTATTTGTCCGCTTCCTCGAATTTGACGAGCGCGAGGTCCGAGCGATTCTTCAGCATCAGCGCCTCGCCCCACATTTCCAGCGGGTCGGCGAAGTGCGGGCCGGACTCGCGCCACCGAGCGCCAGAGACAACGCCGCCGGATCGGTGCTGCCCGTCGCGGCAGTATCTGACAATGGGTCTTCAGAATCCTCCGCCATGCACCCCTCGATTCACGCGGCCGTCACTACAAGGAACACAATTCCCGGACGAAGCCAAAAGCGACCCGCTCGCATTCACTTGCCCTTACCTCGCCCAAGCCGATGCGCAAAAAAATCCGCGAGCACATGGAGGCGTTTGGGCTTGGGGCCGCCGGGCGGTGTCACCCAATGCACGGCACTCATCGGCAGGAACCATTCCGGCAGAAGGATCTCGAGCCGCTTGGACTTGAGCGCGTCGCGCAGGATGAATTCCGGCAACACGCCGAGCCCGATGCCGGCAACAAGGCTGGGCAATATGGCGTCGCCATTGTTGACGCGAAGCGGGCCTTGCGGCCGTACCGTCGCGACCTCGCCGGACTTTTTGGTGAAGCGCCAGGTGTCGTGGGTGAGCTGATAGGAATAGCCTAG
>JBEKDC010000392.1:0-3274 GCA_050014535.1 Rhizomicrobium sp. | reverse complement strand
GCTTCGTCAGCGTCAATTCTGCGAATCCCACCCATTTTCCGTACGCGTTCTTACGCGTCATGAGCCATTGCCATTGTTGCCGTTCGGGCCGCCACCGAAACGCGGTGTGAAACGGTCCGTCGGGATATTCGAACACGAATTCGATCGTGTCGCCGGTGCGCTTGCCGTAACCCAGCGTTTCCGAAAAACGTCCGCCATAAATGTCGATCCAATGCGCGACATAACGCTCGCTCGCATTGTCGTATCCGATGAGCGGCATCGCTTCGTAAGCCGGACCGCCGCCCCTCACCGGTGCAGTATCCAATTCGTGAATTTCCAGGAACTGGTGATTGAGAATCCAATGCACATCGACCCTATGGCGGACAGGTGCGCCGATCAGCGAGCCGGTCATCGTCCAGCTGCCGGTCATGTGGTCCAGCAATTCGTCCTGAAAGATGCGATTGGGACCATCGAGCGGTTGCGGCAGGTCGGCCGCATGCGCCGCGCTTGAGCAAATTAGAGCAAATAGTAAGATGGATAAGCACCTGAACATTTCCCACCTCCTGGTCGCGTGCCGAGATGATGGAAAGTCTAGCATGAAATTGGCCCTTGTTCTCGCAGCATCCCTCGCGCTGGTTGGCTGCACGCAGAACAAGCAAGCGCAGATCCAATCATGTCGGGCTGCAGCGTTTGCAGCCACACTCGTTCCTTCTGCCAAGCCGCAAAACGAAGAAAAGTTCTATCGTTCATTGGAGAAAATCCACTCCGACACGTATGACTGCATGCGCGCGCATGGATGGGAATTGAATTACTTTGCGAAAGACTGCGTGCCAAGTGTAGACGCAAACATGCAATCGGCTTGCTACTTCAGGGACGATTGGGGCGCACGCACCCTGCGCTGGCTACACAACGAACCGAACCCAAAGCCTCAACCAAAGATTCCGACATCCCCAATGTGATTGCCTTCCTTGCGCTTAAGCTGCAGCGCGATGCAACCGCCCGCCCGTCATAGGCTGCGGCACGCCCGTGGTTGTCGGCAGGCTGAGCGGCAGTCCTTTTACCGAACGCGCCGCCAGATAGGCGAACGCTTCCGCTTCGATGAAATCGCCGCGCCAGCCCGCGTTTTCGGCCGACCGGACCGGCACGCGTACGGACCGCCGCAGCGCGCTCACAAGAGCGGTATTGAGGCGACCACCGCCGCACACGATCCACCCCGAAACAGGTTCGGGGAAATGCTCGGCGGCCCGCGCGATCGAGGCGGCGGTGAATGTTGCGAGTGTCGCCGCGCCGTCGGCCGGAGACAATGCGTCGACCGGTTCGAAACCGAAATCCATCCGGTCGAGCGATTTGGGCGGACGGCGCGAGAAGAACGGGCTTTCCATCATCCGTGCAAGAATGGGCGCATCGACCTTGCCGCTGCGCGCCAGCCTGCCGTTCTCGTCCATCGGCTTGCCAGTGTGCTTGAACGCCCAATCGTCCAGCGGCGCATTGCCCGGACCCGTATCGAACGCAAGCACGGTATCGCGGCCCACAAACGTCACGTTTGCGACACCGCCGATATTGAGCACCGCGACCGGCAGAGCGAGACCGGCAGTCTGTCTCGCGAGGGCTGCGTGATAGAGCGGCGCGAAAGGCGCGCCCTCGCCGCCCGCCGCGATATCGGCGGCGCGGAAATCGTTCACCACAGCGATGCCGGTTAGCTTTGCGAGTTGCGCGCCGTCGCCGATCTGCCAGGTTCGCCGCTCGCGCGGACGATGCAGGATCGTCTGGCCGTGAAAGCCCAGCAACGCGATCTCAACGGGACGGATATTCGCGGACTCGAGCAACTGCCGGACTGCGTCAGCGTGCGCTTCCGTGACGCGTCGTTCCGCGTCCTGGATGGATGGAGGCGTGGCCGCATCGGCGGGAAAGGACGACGCCGCGTCCAGCGCAGCTTTTAGAATGGCGCGCAATTCCGGCGCATAGGCGACGAACAGGGCCGGTCCCGGCCGGACAATCCCCTCGCCGTCGGTCTCGACCAGCGCGGCATCGATACCGTCCAGGGACGTGCCGCTCATCAGGCCGACGACTTTCTGCAGCTCGGCCATCCGTGTTACACACCCGCCCCTTCGCTTATGAGATTGTGACATGACCGGCGCCCGCTTCAAATCCGAATTCCTCCGCACCTTTGTGGAGCGCGGCGCCTATTACGATTGCTCCGCGGCCGAAGACCTCGACGCGCTGTTCCGTAACGAGCGCGTGACCGCCTATATCGGCTTCGATTGCACGGCAAGCTCCATGCATATCGGCAATCTGGTCCAGCTGATGACATTGCGGCGGCTGCAGCAGGCGGGCCATCGCCCGATCCTGTTGATGGGAGGCGGCACGACCAAACTGGGCGATCCCTCCGGCAAGGACGAGGTCCGCAAGCTGCTCTCGCCCGAGCAGATCGACGCCAACAAGAAAAGCATGCTGGCCGGCATCAGCCATCTGCTGCAATTCGGCGATGGGTCCAGCGACGCCATCATGATCGACAATGCGGAGTGGCTCGACGAACTCCAATACATTCCGTTCCTGCGCGATATCGGCCGCCACTTCTCCGTCAATCGCATGTTGACCATGGAGAGCGTGAAAATCCGGCTGGAGCGCGAACAGGCGCTGTCGTTCCTCGAATTCAACTACATGGTCTGCCAGGCTTACGATTTCGTCGAGCTCTACAAGCGCTATGGCTGCCGGCTGCAATCCTGCGGCTCCGACCAATGGGGCAATGTGGTGAGCGGCATCGATCTCGGCCGCCGGGTCGAGAGCGCGCAGCTGTTCGGGCTTTCCACGCCGCTGATCACGACCTCGTCCGGCGCGAAGATGGGCAAATCGGTGTCCGGCGCGGTGTGGCTTAACGCCGATATGCGCTCGCCTTACGATTACTGGCAGTTCTGGCGCAACACGGAGGACGGCGATGTCGGCCGCTTCCTGCGCCTGTTCACGGACATGAAGCTGGACGAGATTGCGCGACTCGAAAAACTCGAAGGTGGCGAACTCAACGAAGCGAAAAAGATTCTCGCGACCGAAGCGACCGCCATCGTGCACGGGCGCGCGGCAGCTGACGAAGCAAGAAACGCTGCCGAAGCAGTTTTCGAGCGGGGCCAAGTGTCGTTGAACCTACCAATAATGCCGATTGATCGCGGTTCGGACGAACAGTGGAAGAGCGGGCGTACGAGCGCCGCGATTCTAGCTGCCTCTGGGATCGCGTCTTCGAACTCGGACGCGCGCAGAAAGATTGACGGTGGGGGTGTCTGGATAAACGACACTCTCGTCA
>JBEKDC010000391.1:0-3318 GCA_050014535.1 Rhizomicrobium sp. | reverse complement strand
AATAATCGCGAGCAGTGACGCGTCGCGCCGGAAGCGACGGTCGACTACGAAAGAAATCCCCGAGGCACTTCGATGTCGCCGCTCGCCACATAAGCCGTCGCCCCGCCCACGCTGACGGACATGACAACCCCGTCGACTTTGTGCGCACGTGCCTCGATCTCGCTGCGCCGGCCCATTGCGACGCCCTGAACTATGGACAGTCGATACTGCTCACCCTGGAAATCCGGATTTGCCGCCAACGCGCCGACAAGAGCGGCGCACGCGCTTCCCGTTGCGGGATCTTCCTCTATGCCCAGCGCCGGCGCGCTCATTCTGGCATACAGCGCGCCGCCGTCCCTTGTGTCGCCGGCAAAGAAAAACACATTCGGCGACCAAGCCTTCGCCAAATGCTTTGACCAGGCGGACTTATCGATGATCGCCCGATCTACCGCTTCGCGGGAGGTAAGCTGCACGAAACAGAACGGCAATCCCATTGAGGCGAACGTGGCGTGCGTCACCGCCTGCGGCTCAAGCGAGAGAACAGCCGCAAGATCGCCGAGGGCCGGTGTTTCATCGTTTCGTTCGGCCTTACCTCCGAGAGTCAGCGTGCCGTTGAACACTCCGTCCCGCTTTTCGACGTCTACCGCAACCGGGCCCACGCCTTCTTCAAGAATCAATCGGTGCGTTTCGCCGGTGCCGACACGGCCGCCCATGACGAGGGCGCAGGCAGTGCCGACCGTCGGATGCCCTGCGAATGGCAATTCGGCTCTCGGCGAGAAAATCCGGACCTGGCGACTGTTGGCGGCGTTTTGCGGCGGAAGCACAAAAGTCGTTTCCCCGAAATTGAATTCGCGCGCGATACGCTGCATTCCCTCCGACGAAATTCCCGTCGCCTCCGGTAGAACGGCGAGCTGATTGCCGCCGAAGGGCGACCGGCTGAACACGTCCACGATGTAATACTTGTATTGCATTGCAGGATTCCTTCCCGTACTGCGCGCGCTCACGCAGCTACGATGAGATCGATCTCGACGCTGGCGCCCAACGGCAGAGCCGCAGCCGCAATTGTCGTGCGCGCCGGATAGGGTTGCGAGAAATGTTTGGCGTAGATGCTATTGACAGTCGCCAAATCGCTCATGCTGGTCAGGAACACTCCGACGCGCACCACGTCGTCGGAGCTCTTGCCCGCGGCTTCCAGAACGGCGGCGAGGTTCAGGAATAGGCGCTCCGCCTCGGCTACCACGCCTCCCTCAACGAGTTTGCCGGTCGTGGGGTCCTGTCCCACCTGGCCGCTGAAGAAGATGTAGCCGCCCGAGCGAATGGCTTGCGAGAAGGGGCCGACGGGCGGCGCGAGTTTGGGCGAAACGATTGCGGATTTTGTCATGGGGGTTCCTCTCAGGATGGGATAGCGGTCAAGATGATCGAGCCCGTCGTGCTGCGCGATTCCTATGCGCGGTGCGCTTCGGCCGCGTCCCTCTCAAGGCTGAAACCGGGGTTCGATTCTCCGTGGGAGCGCCAATCGCATTCGCGCAGTTCGCAATCCATCAATTTTGCGCGTCCGCCTCCTTCTGCGCCGCGGTCCTCGCGGCGACGAACTGCTCAAACTCACCACTGCGGATCCTTTCACGGCGTTCTTCGAGGCCGCGGTGAAGTTCGATCAACACTTTTGCCGCGTGTTCGTTCTTCCGGATTGCAGCCCAATAGGCGGCGACATTTGCAATTGCCGGAATCGGCGTCTCGACGCCGGCGGCCGGCATGACATTTTCGACAAAGAAGAGTCCGGGCACGAGCGCGCAATCCGCCAGCGTGATGCGACCGCAGCAGGCGAAGCCATCCTTGCCGATGAGTTTGTCGAGCGACTTGAGGTTCCGCACCACCTCGCCGGCGAGCTGCTCGGTGAAACCATTGTCGCGCGCGGCGGTGGGTGTTTGACGGGACAGAGCGCCTGTGTGGCGTGACAGCATGAACATGTTGTTTATGATGTAGATGTCGCCAACGCGGGCAAGCATGCGGATATGCGCGGTCTCGCGCGGTGTAGTTCCCAGTAGAGAAGGTTCGGGATAAATTGCTTCGAGATATTCCGCGATCACTTCGGATTCCGGCATCATGTCGCCATCGATATCGAGAACCGGAATACGTCCGATCGGAAATCTCTCGCGGAATTTTGGCATGCCCCAATGTTCCGGCAGTTCGAACACGATGTCCGTAATGCCCTTGGCGTAGATCTGCATGCGGACGCGGGCGGAATAGGGGCTGAGATCAGCGGAATAGAGTTTCATCGTCATTTGACGATCCTTTGCGCGGTCTGTCTCATGATTGCCACCATCATCGGCGAGCGGTCATCCTTGAAGGTCCGTCGTGAGGTAGGCGAAAAGCCTGCGCGGTCCTGGCCATTGGAAGAACCCCGGCGTGGCGAGTTCCTGCCATAGATTGGTGGCCAACACGTTCTGGACCTGCAGGCGAAGCGTGCTGTTCTCACCGAAGGCGGTGAGTTTGTACCGGCCTCCGATATTCACATCCGTGAATGCCGACGTATAAACGCCGTTGCTCACGCTTTCCGGCGCGGCGCCGATATGCGTGGCCGACACGTCCAGCGACGCGGCCTTCCACCATGGAAGGCTGTAATTGGCGGTGGCCACGTACATCACACGCGGTTGACCGACGGCTACAGAGCCCACGCCTTCGGCGGCCAGATTCGGCCCGGTGATGCCCACTCTGCCATCGAGAAGGCCGACGTTGACGTGGAAGTTCTCGGTCACCTCGCCCGCAACCGAAAGTTCGATGCCTCTCGCCTGCTGCACGCCGAGTTCCCGATCGACGTTGTTCGTATCCAAGTTGAAATACGGCTTCTGAAGCTCGAACATTCCGGCAATGATCTTCAGCTTCGGTGTCACGGCATAACGCGCTCCCGAATCGACCTGCCAGGTCAAGGATGCGGGCAGGACGGCCCCACTATTTTGCGCGGAATTGGGCGCAACCCCGGAATTCTCGAGCCCCTGCGTGTAACCCGCATAAAGCGTCAATTGCGGCGTGACTGCGAAGGCCGAGTTGGCGTAGGAGCGAACAGGACGCGCAGTGAGCTCGGATTCCGGTGTACCTGGGGAGGCGGCCGACTCGCCGTAATCTTCTCTTTGGATGCCCATTTCGAGCACGCCAGTACTGCGCCAATCGACACGGTACGCAGTCCCGACGCTCCACAGTTCGGCGTGGTCTATTGCGCGCACCGAATACGAGAAATCCGGCTCCGGCACCTGGATGATCGTGCCGATGGCGGCGGGACCCACATCGACGGCATCCTCGCCGCCGTAGCGGGATGTGGTGTCGCGGCCGCGAGTCATGAAG
>JBEKDC010000390.1:0-3327 GCA_050014535.1 Rhizomicrobium sp. | reverse complement strand
TTTGCGCGGCGCTTTTGGCATGGACGCCGGCGCAGGCCGCCACGCCGCAAGCCGGCGTTCCGGCGAAGCCCTTTGCGGCCCAGATTTCGTCCGCTCCGGCAAAACCCGCACCCGCTGTCGTGGAGAACCGGCCGGACCTGATCATCATCCGCTACGACCACTGGACCGACGCGGACGAGCGCGCTTACAGCGAATTCATCACGGCGATCGGGGACTCGGGCTGCCGCACGGTCAACGACTGTCTGCACGATCCGGCGAATCCGTTCCGCGCCAGCGATCCGGAATCGATGCCGTTCCGCTCCGACTGCGCCGACTTGCCTTACGTCCTGCGAGGCTATTTCGCGTGGAAGCACGGACTGCCTTTTTCCTATGAAGGCGATGTCGAACCGCGCGGCCACACGCGCGACATCCGCTACACCGCGGCCGGCAACGAAGTCTCGGCCCGCACCGATGTGTTGTCCTATTCGACGACCGGCTACGAAATGATCGACGTGATGCGAGATGCCGTCTCGTCGGCCAGCTTCCGCATCCATCCCGATCTCGAAGAGCCGGACGAGCCCGACATGTATTCGCCCGCAATCGGCGTGAAGTCGATCCGCCCGGGCACCATGGTGTACGATCCCAACGGCCATGTGGCGATCATCTTCCGGATCGAACCCAACGGGCGCATGCAATATATCGACGCCCATCCCGACAGTTCGGTGACGCGCGGTTATTATGACGAGCGTTTCGTCCGGTCGCGGCCGGATATGGGCGCGGGTTTCAAGAACTGGCGTCCGCTGTGGCTGACCGGCGCCGTGCGGCGCAGCGACGGCGTCTATATCGGCGGCCATGTCGTGCTCGCCGCCAACAAAAACATCCCGGATTATTCGGACGCGCAATTCTTCGGCACGGGTGCGCGGCCGGACGACGACGAGAATTGGAACACCGGCGCATTCGTGCTGAACGGCCAGACCTACGATTATTACGACTATGTGCGCGCGGTGATGGCGGGTGGGAAGCTCCTGTTCGATCCCGTCAGGGAAGTGCGCGACATGATCGATTCCAACTGCAACGACCTCCATTACCGCAGCGATGCGGTCGAGGTGGCGCTGGCTGCGGGCATCGAAGATCTGCCGCAGCCCGCGCGCCTGCCGCCCAACATCTACGGCACGGAAGGCAATTGGGAGGACTATTCCACGCCGTCGCGCGATGCGCGCCTCAAGACATCGTTCACGGAATTGCGCGCCCAGACCGAGCGGTTCGTGAAAATGTACGAGGCGGGCGATTCGAAGCTCGTCTACAGGGGCAACGATCTCGTGGCCGACCTGATCGCGACCTACGACCGGGAGGCGGGAGCCTGCAAGCTCACCTATGCCCGCACCGACAATTCGCAAGTGACGCTGGGCTATGACGACATGCGACGCCGCCTTTTTCTGATGTCGTTCGATCCCTATCAATGCGTGGAGCGCCGCTGGGGCGCGACGAACCCGGCCGAGCTGTCAACCTGCAGGGACGGCAGCAACAAACAGGCTTGGTACGCGGTCGAACAGAATCTGCGCAACCAGCTCGATCGCACCTACGAAGCCGAAATGGATTTCACGCTTGACGAGCTGCGAACACCGGGGCCGGGAAAAGGGGTTGCCGCGCCTCCCGACATCGACGTGCGCGCCTATCTCGTTTCGGTGCAAGGTGCACGACCCGGCGTGGCTCAGGCGTCGATGCCGACAAACTGAGCGGCCGGGTTTGACCGTTGAAACGAAAAAGCCGCCGGGCGACCGGCGGCTTCTTCATGTTGCCACACGCGCGACTTAATGCGTGCGGGCGTAGATCGACCACAAATGGGCGAGGAGCGCGTTACCGGGCTTGGCCGAACCGGAAACCGCGCTAAGCGCATGCACCGCGGCATCCCTCTGGTGCAGCCCGATATCGGCCATGGCGAGGCGAATCTGCGCCAGATCGGTGTCGGTGACGCCTTTCGCGATACCGGCTTTCGCCGCGCCTTGTGCATCCTGATAACGGCCCAAACCCCAATATTGCGCGGCGAGCTTTATGTCGGCGTCGCCCGTCTTGGCGGCACTTGCCGCGGCCGCTTCCTTCGCAAGGTTCGCGTTTTCGATCGCCGACTGGGCCTTCGCCATGGTCAGCAGCCGCACCGTGCGCGCGTCATTGAGCAGTTTGGCATCCATCCCTTTCTGGACGATGCCCTGCGCTTCCGTCGGACAACCGACCTGGAGCGCGACCTCCGCGGCTGTCGTATAGTCGTCGGCGTTCCGCATCGTGCCGGTGAGAAGGCGCAGCCGGTACACATCCATCGTGTTCTCGGGCGTACCCGCCACTCGGTCGGCCATTGTCAGCAGATCGGACCAATATTTCGGCTGGTTGTAATCGACGATCAGCTGCTCGGCCGCGACGCGCATCCCGTCGTTGTCGCCGGACTTGTAGGCGGCACTCATCAACAATTCGAGCGGCTGCTGCCCGTGCATACCGCGCAGCATGCGAATGGCGGAAGCATAGTCTGCCATCTGGTAATAAGCCTGGGCAACGACCAGTTCGGCCTCGCCGTCATACTGGCCCGCCTTGCGAAGCTCGTCGGCGTCTTCACCCACCACTTCGCGGAAACGGCCCGCGTTGTAGTCGTTGGCGAACTTCGCCTTGGACCCCGTCGCGCCGCTGCCGTTCTTGGCTGCGACATAGGCTTTGGTCTGCTCGATCGCCTGTTGGTCGCCCGAAGTCAGCCCGCCAACGGCTTCGGCTTCCCGGACTTTCTCGCTGGCGCCGCTGGTGTTGCCGGAACCGGCCAGTCTGATCGCTTCCTGGAGGAGCTTTCCGACAGCAGGACGCGCAGCGGCTTCGGCCGGAACGGCCATCGGGAACGCACTCGCAGCGGCAACTGCGGATCCGAGGAAAAGCGCCGTTGCCAAGGCGCGCAGCTTCAAGGAAATCATTTCAAGACCTCTTTTGAATTCAAGGCGCGGGTCTCGGACGCATGCAACCGCATGTTCCGCTTCCGCGGTCGCCCCTCACATTAATTCATATATTGGTCGATGTGGACGAATCCAATCTTCGTCGCACCGAGACGCTGGGCGTCCGACAGCACTTTTGCCACCGTGTCGTATTTCGCCAGGCGGTTCGGGTCGAGATGGATTTCGTCCTGGTCGTCGCCCTTGGCCGCTTCCTGCTGCAGATAGGTATCCAGCGTCGGAAAATCGACCACTGTGCCGTTCCAGGTAATCGTTCCGTCAAAGTCGATCGCCAGAACGACGACGGGGGGAGGAACCGGGGGCTTCGGCTGGTTCGGCGGCGGCATATTGAGCTTCACGGCATGAGTCTGAATCGGAAGCGTGA
>JBEKDC010000389.1:0-3334 GCA_050014535.1 Rhizomicrobium sp. | reverse complement strand
CCTGTGTCCGCGCCTGACCGAAAAAACCTTGATCGCGACGAACACCTCGTCGATTTCCGTGACGCGGCTTGCCGCCTCGACGGATCGGCCGGAACATTTCATCGGTCTGCATTTCATGAATCCCGTGCCGATGATGCAGCTGGTGGAAGTGATCCGCGGCATCGCCACCGACGACGGTACGTTCCAGGCGGCGCTCGAAATCGTCAAGCGCGTCGGCAAGACCGTCGCTTACGCCGAAGATTTTCCGGCTTTCATCGTCAACCGCATCCTGATGCCGATGATCAACGAGGCCGTCTACACGCTCTATGAAGGCGTCGGCAACGTCGATGCGATCGACACCGCCATGCGGCTCGGCGCCAATCATCCGATGGGTCCTCTCCAGCTTGCGGATTTCATCGGCCTCGACACCTGTCTTTCGGTGATGCAGGTGCTTTACGAAGGCCTCGCGGATTCCAAATACCGTCCCTGCCCCTTGCTGGTGAAATATGTCGAAGCAGGCTGGCTCGGACGCAAGACGGGCCGCGGCTTCTACGACTACCGCGGAGAGCATCCGGTTCCGACGCGGTAATAGGCCTGCCCCGCGCCGAATTTCTCCTCTCCCGCGGGGGAAACGACGATTTTTCAGCCGCAACCGCGCGTGCTTTGACATCTTCAAAACCCGGCACTATCCCCGCCGTATGAGCGACTATGTATCCCTCAACCGCGCGTTCTGGGACGAGCTGGCCGAGCGCCATGTCGAATCGGATTTCTATGCGACGGCGCGATTCCGCAAGGGCGAGAATATCCTGGATTCGCTGGTGCGCGAGCGAATCGGAAACGTCGCTGGCAAGCGGTTGCTGCATCTGCAATGTCATTTCGGCTTGGACTCGCTCTCGCTCGCGCGCATGGGTGCCGACGTCACCGGTCTCGATTTCTCGCCCGTCGCAATCGAAGTCGCGCGCGCGCTGTCGCGCCAATGCCATGTGCCGGCCACATTCGTTCAGTCCGATGTGCTGAAGGCGCCGGAAGATCTCACGGGATTCGACATCGTCTTCGCATCCTGGGGCGCCATCGCGTGGATCGGCGACATGACGCGCTGGATGCAAGTGGCGGCGCGCGCGCTCAAATCGGGAGGCCGACTTTTCCTCGCGGAAGGCCATTCCATGATGATGACGATCGACGAAGCGGTTGCGGCCGATGCGCCGTTTCGCATCCGCTACGACTACGATTCGCGAACGCCGCTCGAACTCGAGCATCAGCAGGAATATGCCGGCCCGGGAACCCTGAAAGCGCACCGCACTGTGCAATTCCTGCACGGCATCGCGACCATCCTCAACGCGGCCATGACGGCGGGGCTTTCCATCGCGCGCATCGAGGAACTCGACCGAATCCCCTGGCAGGCTCTGCCCCAGCTGGTGAAGGCGGACGACGAATACTGGAAGCTGCCCGACGGCGCGCCGCAAATTCCCCTTGCACTCGTCCTCGATGCCATCAAGAAGTGAACCATGACCACACGTCTCGCCATCATCGGACTGGGCCAACGCATTGCGCATGTCGTATGCGCGATGAAGGAAATGGGCTGGCAGCTCGAAATCGTGGGCTATTCGGATCCGGCGCCGGTAGGCCTGCACATTCTCGCAGAGTGCGACATTCCGCCGGGACGCGCGTTCCTGAACACCAAGGCGCTGCTTGCGGCAGGTCCGTTCGATCTCGTGATGATTGGCTCGCCCAATCATCTGCATTACGAGCATCTGCTGGCAGCGTTCGAGGCGGGATTTCCGATCTTCTGCGAGAAACCCATCGTGCGCACGGAAGAGGAAACCTTCGCGCTCGCACGAATCCTCGCCGGCGAGGACATTCCGCCGCTCTATCTGGGCCTCGTGATGCGCTCGATGCCGATCGTGCGCGAAATAGTCGCGCGCATCGATGCGGGCCAGATCGGCGAGATCGTTTCGATGGATACGACCGAGCATCTGCCGCCCGAGCATGGCGGCTATCTCGCGCGCAACTGGCGCCGCAAGCAGGAATGGGGTGGCTCCTTCATGCTCGACAAGGTGTGCCACGATTTCGATATTTTCGGACGCATCGTCGGCGTGCGGCCGTCGCGCGTGGCGAGCTTCGGAGGCAAACGCATCTTCCATGCGGGCCGCACCAATGTCGGACAGACCTACAGCGACGGCTCGCCCGCCTATGCGCTGCGCGATGCGGGCTGGGGTGCGGCCAACGACGCATTTCATTCCGACATGGACGTGACGGACCACCAGACGGCCATCGTCGAATATGCCAATGGCGTGCAGCTGTCGTTCCATTCGAACAGTCATGTGAGCCTGACCGAGCGGCGCTGGTACATCGCCGGCACGGAAGGCACTCTCATTGCCGATCTCGTGCGCAACAAGATGATGGTCCGCGGCGCGCTCGATCTCGGTAAGCCCGAGCGTCGCGAATGGGGCGGGCTGACGGCCGACGCGCACAACGGCGCGGATCAGGCAATGGCGGTCGACCTGCTCGCGGCCGTCGAGGGCCGCGCCGAATTTCCCGTCACTGCCGAAGACTCGATGGAAGCGGGCCTGACGGTCATGGCGATCGATCGCGCGATGCGGGAAAACGGCGTCGTGGATTGTGCACCGATGTGGGCGGCTTACGATGCGGCGTGGGCCGACAGCGATTTGAAATAGGCGATTGCTGCCGGATCGTCCCAATCGGCCGGTCCGAGTGCATGTGCCACTTCGCGACCTTGCGGATCGAACAGCACGCTGAGCGGCAGTCCGAAGGCGCCGAACACCCGCATCAGCCCGTGGTCGGGATCGAAATAGCCGGTTAGACCGCTCGCGTCATGCGCTTTGAGGAAAGCGAGCGTATCGGCAGGGCTGCCGCGGCCCACATTGACGGCCACAATCGTCAGGCCTCCCGGCGGCATCGCGCGCTGAAGCTTCGCGAGCGCGGGCAATTCGCGCACGCAGGGCGCGCACCAGGTCGCCCACAGATTGAGCAGGACATAGCGGCCCTTGAACGCACCAAGCGTGTGGCGAGCGCCATTCGCATCGCTGAATGCCACTTCCGGCAACGTCGTGGGCGCGACCGGCTGAAGCCGCGCGAGGCTCGCCGGCGGGCCCGGCGCATGGACAGGCCTTCCGAAGATCACATATAGAACAGCGACGCCCGCAAGCAGCACCAAGGCGGCAAATTGCACTGGGCGAAAATGAGGCATCGGCAAGGCCTATGACGGCGAACAGGATGTGGGGCGGGCGCTTCGAGCGCGGCCCCGCCGGGATCATGGAGGAGATAAACGCCTCCGTCGATTTCGACAAACGGCTCGCCGATCACGATATCGCGGGCTCGAAAGCGCATGCCCTGA
>JBEKDC010000388.1:0-3334 GCA_050014535.1 Rhizomicrobium sp. | reverse complement strand
AATGCCGCACAGCCACACATGATCGCCCGCCACGAAGCGGTGCGCATCTATCCCCGAACCCGTGCGAAAATCCGCTAGCCCCGCCATCAATCGCTCCGCGTAGGCGAAATCTTCCGCCGTGGTAATCTTCATATTGACCTCTTCGCCGGCGACCGCGGCGATCTTCAGGCCCGCCAGTTCTGCCAGCGCCATGTCGTCCGTGACGGCCGCATCCGCATGACGGCGATGGGCGCGAAGGATTTTGTCGAACCGGAATGCTTGCGGAGTTTGCGCGCGCATCAGTCCGTCCCGCGGCACCGTGGTCCAAACGCCGGGCGCGCGCTCGAGTTTCAATGTGTCCGCCACCGCGACCAAAGGGATCGCGCAATCGGCGCCGTTCTCCAGCGTCGCCAGCAAACGCTCGATCAGGGCATCGGAGACGAACGGCCGTGCCGCATCCTGGATCAAGACGTAATCGGGGGCATGTGCCGCGAGCGCCTCAAGCCCCCTTCGCACGGATTCCTGCCGGGTCGATCCGCCCGCAACCGGAGGCAGATGCGCAAGACCATCCAGCGCGGCGGCGGCTTGGGCCGCCTGGCCGGAACCGATGACGATCTGAATCGCCTCGATGTCGGATCGGCGCGCGAACAGGTCCGCCGTCCGGCGCAGCAGCGGCGCACCCGCGAGCGCGCGATATTGCTTGGGAACGCCGCCGCCCGCGCGTTCGCCGCTGCCGGCGGCCACTATTAAAGCGGCGATCTTTGCCATTTCTTGTCCCGGAAACAGGCGGTAAAGGCGGCGTAAGCGATTGTTCCCACACTTGATTCAATCAAACCACGCGTCAAGTCGCCAGGGTCGCGCCAGGCGGGCTTTGCGAATGTGTATGCCCACCCTATAGTCATGACCAATCCCTGATTAAACAATGGGCACAATGGGCTTGGGGCAGCAGCAGGATAATGTCGGGGACGCGGACCGCACGGCTGCCGGCCTGATTGCGGCTGCTCTGCCGATGCCCGTTCTGCTGATCGGACCGCATCTCGAAATCCTCTATGTGAATCAGGCGGCAGAACAGTTCTTCGACATGGGTGCCGGACTGCTCGTGCGTCAGCGGCTGCACGACATCACGCCTTTCGCGAGCCCGCTGATTCAAGTCATCGCCCAGGCGCGGGAGCGCGGCTCGTCGATCAGCGAGCACGATGTCGACCTGACCACGCCGCGCCACGGCGAGCGGCTGGCCGATGTCATCGTCACGCCTCTGGCGAAGCCCGAGAATGCGGTGCTTGTCACCTTGCAGGAACGCGGATTTGCGCAACGCCTCGATCGCCAGCTTTCCAATCGCGGCGCGGTGCGCTCGCTGCACGGCATGGCGGCGGTGCTGGCGCATGAAATCAAGAATCCGCTCGCAGGTATTCGCGGTGCGGCCCAGTTGCTGGAAGACGCGCTGGCCGACAACGAGAAAGAACTCACCCAGCTCATCTGCGCGGAATCCGATCGCATTTGCGCGCTGATCGACCGCATGGAGGCCTTCGGCGACACGCGCGCGCTGCCGCGCACGCCGGTCAACATCCATGAGGTGCTGGGCAGAGTCCGCAAGGTCGCCACGACGAGTTTCGCCAAGCACGTGACGTTCGCCGAAGTGTTCGATCCGTCACTGCCTGCCGTGCTCGGCGATCGCGACCAGTTGATCCAGGTGTTCATGAATCTCGTGCGCAATGCGAGCGATGCGGTGCCGGAATCGGGCGGTGAAATCACCATGACGACGGGCTATCGCCCCGGCATGCGCATGAGCGCGGGCCCGACGGGCACGCGGCTTAGCCTGCCGCTGGAAGTGACCGTGCGCGACAACGGCGCGGGAGTGCCCTCAGATCTGATGCCCCATATTTTCGATCCTTTCGTCACCACGAAGGCGCGCGGTTCGGGATTGGGGCTTGCGCTCGTCGCCAAGATCGTGGGCGACCATGGCGGTGTCATCGAATGCGAATCCGTTCCTCGGCGCACCGTGTTCCGCGTGCTGCTGCCGAAGGCCGATCGCGAAGGAGGTTGAAATGCCGGCGGGAATGATCCTCGTTGCCGACGACGACAGCGCCATCCGCACCGTGCTGAACCAGGCTCTTGGCCGCGCGGGTTACGACGTGCGCACGACGGGTACGGCGGCGGGTCTGTGGCGCTGGGTTTCCAGCGGCGAGGGCAATCTCGTCATCACCGATGTGGTGTTGCCGGACGAGAACGGCTTCGATTTGATTCCGCGCATCAAGAGGGTGCGTCCCGATCTGCCGATCGTGGTGATGAGCGCGCAGAACACGATCCTGACTGCGATCACGGCGGCGGAGCGCGGCGCGTTCGAATATCTGCCCAAGCCGTTCGACCTGAAGGAGCTGGTTTCGGTCGTGCAGCGCGGACTCGCCACGCCGCAGAACAAGCGCGACGCCCAGGCACAACGCGAAACGGGCGAAGAGCGGCTGCCGCTCATCGGCCGCTCGCCCGCCATGCAGGAAATCTATCGCGTCATCGCGCGGCTGACGCAAACTGATTTGACCGTGATGATCATGGGCGAATCCGGCACGGGCAAGGAACTGGTCGCGCGCGCGCTGCACGATTACGGACGCCGACGTCACGGACCCTTCGTGGCGGTCAACATGGCGGCGATTCCGAAGGAGCTTGTCGAGAGCGAATTGTTCGGCCATGAGCGCGGCGCGTTCACCGGGGCCACCAATCGCGGCATCGGCCGTTTCGAGCAGGCGGAAGGCGGCACGCTGTTCCTCGACGAAATCGGAGACATGCCGCTGGAGGCGCAGACGCGCCTGTTGCGCGTGCTGCAGCAGGGCGAATACACGACCGTCGGCGGTCGCACTCCCATTCGCACCGATGTGCGCATCATCGCGGCCACCAATCGCGAATTGAGGCAGCTGATCAATCAGGGCCTGTTCCGCGAAGATCTTTATTACCGCCTCAACGTCGTGCCGCTGCGCCTGCCTCCCTTGCGCGAACGCGGCGAGGACATCGCCGATCTGGTGCGCCATTTCCTGCACAAGGCGGAAGACGAGGGCCTGCCGGTAAAGCGGATCGACACCGACGCGCTGGAATTGCTCCGGCGTTATCGCTGGCCCGGCAATGTGCGCGAACTCGAAAACCTCATTCGCCGTCTCGCCGTTCTGCATTCGGGCGACGCGGTGTCCGCGGCAACCATCGCGAGCGAACTCAGCGAACCGCCGCAGGACGGCAATGGCGCCGACGACGGCGAGCCGGTTTCGCTGGCCGTCTCCATCGAACGTCATCTGACTCGCTATTTCGCCACCCATGGCGACCAGCTGCCGCCGGCGGGCCTCTACGATCGCGTGGTGCAGGAAGTCGAGCG
>JBEKDC010000387.1:0-4953 GCA_050014535.1 Rhizomicrobium sp. | reverse complement strand
GCAACACATCCTTGCCCCATCGAATTTATCGGCGTCAAAGATGTGTTCGGCGCCTCCGGTGAACCCGAAGAGCTCGCGACACTTTACGGTCTGACAGCTCCGCATATCGCAAAGGCAGCCAGACGCGCCATTGCGCGGAAGGGATGACCTCGATGTCGCGATTTTCGCTCGCCGGCAAGACGGCCTTCGTCACCGGCGGCAGCCGCGGCATCGGCCGCGCGATTGCCATCGGTCTTGCAGAGGCCGGCGCCGACGTGGTGCTCACCTATCGCGAAAAAGCCGACGAAGCTCAGGCCGTCGTGCGCGAAATAGAAGCACATAGGCGCCGCGGGCTCGCGCTCAAGATGGACGTCGCCGATCGCGCGAGCGTGGAAGCGGCGGCCAGGGACGCGAAAGGCGAGTTCAGCGCGATTTCAATTCTCGTCAACAATGCCGGTATCAACAAGCCGACGGATTTCGACCAGGTGACGGACGCGGACTGGGATTCGGTCCTCGCCACCAATCTCAAGGGCCCCTTCATCTGCGCACAGGTGTTTCTGCCGTTGCTGGCGCAGGTAGGCGGCGGAAGCATTGTCCATATCGGTTCGGTGAGCGGGCAATATGGCGGGCCGCGCACTGCGCATTATGCGGCGTCGAAAGCCGGTCTCATGTCGCTTGCGCAAGTGATCGCGCGCTTCGGCGCGCAGCACGGCGTCCGCTCAAACGTGGTTGCCGCCGGTCTGATCGCGTCCGACATGGCCGGCGCCGCGATGGCGGCGGCGAGCGTGCAGAAGGCCGCGGAAAACATCCTGCTCAAACGGTTGGGTGCAACGCAAGAAGTGGCCGATGCGGTCGTGTTTCTTGCAAGCGACGCATCGTCTTACATCACGGCGCAGACTCTGAACGTCAATGGCGGACTCTATTTCTGATGGCGAAGACCCTCCTCATCGTCTCCGGCGGCATCGAGGCCGCCGACGCAGCCAGGCGCGCCAAGGAAATGGGATATTACGTCGTGGTCTCCGATCGCGACACGGAGGCGCCCGGATTCGCCTTCGCCGATTCCTGCCTGATCGCGGACGTCTATGGTGCGGACGAAACGGCCGCCGCAGCTGGACGCTTCAGCCGCAAGATCCGACGCATCGACGGCGCCATCTGTGTAGCCGCGGACGCGCCGATGACGGTTGCGGCCGTTTCCAAAAAACTCGGCCTTCCCGGCCTTTCCTTCCAGAGCGCGCGGCTTGCATCCGACAAGCTCGCTATGAAGGAACGATTTCGAGATTTGGGCGTGCCGGTTCCCTGGTTCTCACAGGTATCAACGCCGCAGGCGCTCGCGCGCATTGCCGTCGAGCGTGGCAGGGATCTGGTGATCAAGCCGGTCGACAGCCGCGGAAGTCGTGGCGTGCAGCGTGTGGCGCAGGTCGCCGACCTCGACAAGGCGTTTTTCCTGGCGCGCTCCCACTCTCCGACCGAGCGCGTGATGGTGGAGCAATATCTGAGCGGTCCCCAGGTCTCCACCGAATCGATTGTCGTGGAGGGCAAGTGCTACACGCCGGGCTTTTCCGACCGCAACTATGAATATCTCGAGCGTTACGCGCCGTTCTTCATCGAGAATGGCGGCGATCTGCCGAGCAGCCTACCGCCTGAAATCCAGGCGAAAGTTAGAGACGTCGTCGCACGCGCTGCAGCCGCTCTCGGCATCGTCAACGGAACGGTAAAAGGCGATATCGTCGTACATGACGGCGAGCCCTATGTCATCGAACTGGCCGCGCGGCTTTCCGGCGGTTTCTTCTGCACCCGGGAAATTCCTCTTAACACCGGCGTCGATTTCATCGGTGCTGCCATCAAGGTGGCGTTGGGCGATCCGGTTTCGGCGGAAGAGCTGGAACCCAAACAATTCACGCCCGTGATCCAACGCTACGCATTTCCCAAACCCGGAAAAGTGGTGTCGGTGACCGGTGCCGAGAACGCGCGCAAGATTCCCGGAGTGGCCGAACTCATCGTGACGGCGCGGCCCGGCGATGTGATCCCGCCGGCCGGCGACAAGCGGCCGTCTGCCGCCATGGTTCTTGCCACCGGCGCGTCGCGCGACGCGGCGATTGCCGCCGCAAACGACGCGCTCGCCCAGTTGCGCATCGAAATCGCATGAACGCGCCATTCCCTCTTCGCGAGGCGCGCACTTCGAGTGCCACGCTTCAGCTTTTTGCGCTGTTCCATCTCAACCTCGCCTTTTCCTCGATCGAAGAGGAGCAGCGCAACGACGTGATCCGGCGCTGTTATTGGCCGCTGCTCGATCTCGCGCAGACGCACGGCCCCATCGGTTTGGAAATCACCGGGTTCACGCTGGAGGAAATCGCCGCCCGCGATCCCGAGTGGTGCGGTCGTGCGCGCGCGTTGATTGCAAAGGGCCATATCGAGCTGATCGGCTCCGGCTATGCGCAGATCATCGGGCCTCTCGTACCGGCCCTTGTGACTGAAGCCAATCTGCGGATCGGCAACGAAATCTACGAACGTCTGCTCGGATGCAAGCCGTTGCTCGCGCTCGTCAACGAACAGGCCTATTCGGCGGGGCTCGTCGGACTCTATCTCGATGCGGGTTATCGGGCGCTGCTGATGGATTGGGACAATCCCGCGGCGCATCACCCGGAATGGCCGGCCGAGACGCGTTATCTTCCTCAGCGTGCCTTGGGCAGCGACGGGCGCAGCATCGCGCTGTTGTGGACCAGCACCGTCGCGTTCCAGAAGCTGCAGCGCTTCGTACACGGCGATATGCTGCTTGACGAGTATCTCGACTATATCGGTGGCAGGCGCGGTTCGCGGCCGCGCGCACTATGCCTTTACGCCAGCGATGCGGAGATCTTCGATTTCCGCCCCGGCAGGTACAAGACGGAAGAAGCCATCAGCAATGTCAGCGAATGGAAGCGGTTCGCAGAAGCGCTCTCTGCCATACGAGCGGAGCCCGGCTGTGGGTTCGTCGCACCCGGCAAAATCTTGGAACTTGCGGCCGTCGAAGGTGCAAACCTTTCGCTGCGTCTCGAATCCGCCGATTGCCCCGTCCCCGTCAAAAAACAACGCAAATACAGCCTTGCGCGCTGGGCCGTGACGGGCCGGGACGACGTGTCCGTCAACGCCGCCTGCGAACGCATCTGCCGAGGACTTGTCGAGCAGAACGCCGAGGAGCCCGCCTGGAAGGAGCTTTGTTATCTCTGGTCGAAAAAACGCTGGACGGCGTTCTGCGAGCGCCTCGCGCGCAGCGAGCGACAATGGACTGCTGTACCAGTTGAACCGAGCCGCCGACCGGATGACGCGGAAATCATTGCCCTGCGCCATATCGACGTCACGACCCAATGTTTGTCGGCCACGCTCGACCGCAGGCGCGGATTGGCCATCCAACGGCTGACGTTTGCCGGGGACTGCCGCGCCGTGATCGGCGGATTGCCGCACGGACATTTCGACGACATTGCGCTTCAGGCCGACTGGTACACCGGCGATTGCGTGTTCGAGGCGCCGGGTGAGCACAAGGTCACCGATCTGGAATGGTGCGAAGCGCGGAGGTGGCGTTCGCCCGATGGCGACGAGTTTGCATCCGCCAGAGTCGAGACGTCCAGGGGCTCTATCGAAAAGATCATGCGGTTTCACGCCAAGGAGCCGAGAGTCGATCGCCAAGGAGCCGAGAGTCGATTTTGACGTGACCTTCGACTGGAGCGATTGGGGCAAGGGAAGCCTGCGCCTCGGTCACGTCACGCTCCTGCCCGACGCGTTCGACTGGGAGAAGCTTTCCCTAACCACACACAATGGCGGTAAGGATTGCGAAACCTTTTCCCTTAAGGACACGCTCGTCGATCACGGTGCGCCGGTTTCCTTCCTCGTGTCGTCGTCGCACGGGCTCGGATTGACCGAAGGCTGGGCGGAAATCGGCGACGGCAAAACCACCATCCGAATCGACGTGGACCGCGCCACAGCGCCGCTTTTGGGCTTTCTGACCCACAAGCCGATCGGCGGCAGCCTGTTCTGCCAATTCGCGCTTTCTGCACTCGAACTCGACGAGACCCGCAAGCCTTCGGCCTATCGCGCAGGGGTCCGGCGTTTTCGATTTGGCATCTCCCGCGTGCCATCCGCAGGGAATAATTAACCGCGTTCTGCAACGATTGGCTTCGTCAAACCGAAGGACGCGAATATCATGGGGCAGCGCGCCACCAAGATCTTTCTTCCGGCCACCGAAACACCGGACAATATCGAACCGATCAATCGCGGCTTTCGCGATTTCACGCAGCCTTGGCTCGATTTGAACGAAAAAGCCGTGATGGTCACCGGTGGTACGGGCTCGTTCGGCAAGCACTTCGTCAAGCTTGTGATCGAGCGCTACAAGCCGCGGCGGCTGGTGATCTTCTCGCGCGACGAGCTCAAGCAGTATGAAATGCAGCAGCTGTTCCCGATGGAGCAGTATCCGTTTATGCGCTACTTCATCGGTGACGTGCGCGATCGGGACCGGCTCGAGCTCGCCATGCGCGACATCGACTATGTCATTCATGCGGCAGCCCTGAAGCAGGTTCCGACGGCCGAATACAATCCCTTCGAGTGTATCCGCACGAACGTGTTCGGCGCGGAGAACCTCGTTTATGCGGCCCTGCGGCGCAATGTGCGCAAGGTGATCGCGCTGTCGACCGACAAGGCCGCCAACCCCGTCAATCTCTACGGCGCCTCAAAGCTCGCCTCCGACAAGATATTCGTCGCCGCCAACAATTTGGCCGGCGCTGACGGTACCCGCTTCGCAGTCGTGCGCTACGGCAATGTGTTCGGGTCGCGCGGCAGCGTCGTGCCGTTCTTCCGCAAACTCGCGGCCGATGGCGCCGAGACCCTGCCGATCACCGATGCGCGCATGACCCGCTTCTGGATCACCCTGACGCAAGGCGTGAACTTCGTGCTGTCGAGTATGGAAATGACTCGCGGCGGCGAAATATTCGTGCCGAAGATTCC
>JBEKDC010000386.1:0-3343 GCA_050014535.1 Rhizomicrobium sp. | reverse complement strand
CGTCGGCAGTTCGGCGACGATCCGGGCATGAAGCGCAAACAGTTCGGCGCGCGTGAGGCAAAATAATTCGTTCAAAGAATAGTCTCGCATTTTCTTCTCCTTCGTTTTCGACCGCGTAATTGCGGCCGTCCGGCCGAGACACGGCGCCAGAGGAGGCGGCCCGCATCGCTTGCGACCGGAACGAAGAGGAGGAGTGCTTGCACTTGCGGCTGACGAGCCGACGCAAGGCGCTCGATGGCCGGTTAAAGGCAGCTATGCGTCGAATTTTCGGAAGGAGACCGCGAGCATTCCGATTGAACGAAGTGCCGAACCCTTAATGCGCCGAAGTTTTCGCCCCCTGCCGCGTCACTTCCTGCATTGCCGACTGCTGGATGCGCCGGGTTTAGGTGTTGGCGCTACTGTCGCGCGTTTCCATCGACAAGGGAGCCACGCGCTGGCCTCTGAATTGATGCGTGGTTCTGCACGCGCGCGCGGCGCCGTCAAAACCGAACGGGGAACCCACACCCCATTACGGACGGCCTTTGGCCTTTTTGACTGCGCCGCTCTTCCGCGCGTGCGGGCGAACCGCATCGAGGCCGCGATTAGCGTGGCTTCACAATCGAAAGGAAACGACAATGAGCAACAAGCAAACCGCCAAGACCAATCTTCCCTCGCACCGCATCTACAGCGTGTTGAATAACGCCGGGAAGAAAGCCGCGTGGCAGGAGATCGGCGCGGTGTGGCCGCATAAGGACGGCAAGGGCTTCAACCTTGCGTTCGCGGCCCGTCCGCTCGAAGGCGCTGCCATCGTCCTTCGCGTGGCGTCCGCTAAAAAGGCCGCGTAGTGGAATTCTCTACGGTGCCTTCGTCCGAATCCCGGCTCGCCGTAACTGGCGGGCCGGGTTCTTTTCTGACCTCGATTTCTTGGCGGTTTTCACGGGACCGCCGATACCGCTCCATCGCATCGGCGGACGCTTTTCGCAGGTATTGATATGCCTCGATTCCGAAAGCCTTGAGTTTGCGCATGAGCGGCGGCGTTTCTTTTGCGATCACCATTCCAGCCCAACCCAAGAAAGTGAGCGTCTTGATCGCGCCGGTCTTGGTGGCCTTCATTGCCGGAGGCAGCGCCTTCTTTCCTGCTTCGACAATCGCGCGCGCGGCACGCGCGGTTTCGGATTCGGTTTTTTGCGCGGGTGCAGCCGTCGCAGCCGGACGGACAGATGGTTTGGCAGGCTTGCGAACCGGCATGCCCGCGTTTTCGTAGTAGGGATTGCCACGCGCCCGCGATTTCAAATCGGGCATCTCCCAATAGGACGGCGCGTAGAACGGGACACTTTTCGACGTGCCGGCGGGCCAGAGAAGGCCCGAGCCGGCACGAAAATCCATCAACTCCTGCGGAAGAAACAATCGGCGGCGGGCCTGACTATAGGAAAGGCCGGTGCTTAGCGAGCCGTGGCCCGCGTCCGATTGCTGGTCGCCACGATTGAAGCCAGCCGCCGCGACAGTCGTGTCGCCCGCGCGCTGGCTCATCCATTCGGCGGTCGTGAGATCGTTCGGCGCGAAGGCCTGAACGATGCCCGCATTGCCGACGAATGTTTCCCATTTTTTGTCATAGAGAGCCTTCAACTGATTCAGGTCTTGCAGCACCGGCCAAAGCTGGATGCCGAAGCCGCGCATCAGCGCGAAGTTATCTTCGACCGGGCCGAGATGGCCGAGTTGCGCGAACTCATCCAGCATGAAGAGAGTTTTCAGGCCGCCTGGGCGATACATCGCCCGCAGCGCCGAGACGATGACGAGGCGCAGCCAGACGGCATGAGTTCTCATGCGTTCGGCGGGCAATATCAGATACACCGTGACGGGCCGCTCCTTGAGCGTGGCGAAGTCGATATCGTTCTTTGCCATGTTCGTGCGCATGAGCGGCGAGAGCATCCATGCCGTATGCCGGTCTGCCGTGGACTGGATCGAGGCGATTTCGTCGGTCTCGCGCAGGAAGCGGCTAATCAGGCTTTCGATCTCGAAGCCGCCTTTTGCCGCCATTCGTCCCGCCGTGATGCGCAGCCCTGCGACCAGCCTGCTTTTCCCCTGATCGTCGCGTTCGTATTCGTTCGGTTGCGTCAGAAGGTAACGGACGTTTTCGATTGAAGGTTCGCGCTTCTGTTCGCGCGCGAGTTTCACTTCCCACATGATGAGCGCGATCAGCAAACCTCTCGCGCTATCGGACCAATGCGGGTCTTTCTCATTGGGGTCGATCTTAACGAGGGCTTCGCCGATGCCGGTGGCGTCATCGACGAAGGTCGCGTCGTCGGGATCGAGCGCGGCGAGGGGGTTGAAACCCACGCCGCCGAGTTCGAGAACGTCGAAGGGATTAAGCACCACGACTTCGCCAAGTTTGCGGCGATAATCGGCGGTGATGGCCGTCAGTTCGCCCTTCGGGTCGATCACGACGATTGAACGGTCTTTCAGGCGAAGAAGATTGTTGACCAGCAGCCGCGTTCCCTTGCCCGAGCCGTTCGGCCCGAGCAGGAGCAAGTGCCGCTCGCCGTCATAGGTGAGTTCCGAGCCGGTCTTGCCCGATGCGAGATCGAGATAGCGCCCGAGATAGATCGAGGATTCGGGGCCGGAAGATTTCGGCGGCGGTGCGGCGTTCTTGTTCCAGAATGCCACGGCGATTTACTTTTTGGATTTCAGGAGCGACAGGGCTTCAGCTTCGCCCGCAAGCTGGGCGTCGCCGTGCGCCTTCTGCGCGACGACGACTTCCGGCCCCGGTTGCGGACGGTTCTGCGCGATCAGCTTGAGCGTGCTCATCAAGACTTCGCAGATGCTTGTCCATGCCCAGAAGAGCAGGAACGCGAACACATATTGCTGCACAGCGGGGTATTCATCCGCCGGCCATGCCGTCGCCGCCCAGATCGTCCCGCCCGAAATGATCGCCACCCACACCCATCCGCCGATGACGCCGGACGTGCGGGTCGCATGTTCGCGGAAGCCGACGAGAGCCAGCGGCAGGGCGCCGAGCACGAATGCGGCCAGCACCAGCATCGCCAGAAAGTTGGCTTGCGCGTAGGCCACGGCCTGCCCGGCGAGCCAGGCCCAAAGGCCGAACTGCGGAAGGTGAAAGCCGAAGGTCAGCAGATACGAAACCCCGCAGACCGAAACCGTGATGATGGGAAAGAGCGGCGAGAAGACGAGCCGGATCAGCGCGACGGTAGCCTGACCCAATGCCTCGCCTTCGTTGCTCATGACACCCGCCCAAAGCGCCAAACACGAACAACTTACCAGAATTCAAAAAGCGGCTGAATGCTCGCGTATTTTTCTTTGGTAAACGCGAAAAATCCCGGCGTGAAAGTATTTTCCGGATGCTAGG
>JBEKDC010000385.1:0-3356 GCA_050014535.1 Rhizomicrobium sp. | reverse complement strand
GGCACCGCATGCCAGTTGCCGTCGTCGTCGCAATGCTCGAGCTGCGTGGATCGCGACCGCAACGATTTTGGATCGACGATCGTCAATCCGAACCACCGTCGGGCCGCTTCGAAATCGGAGCGCGTGAACTGAGTCCATGGCGCGTTCTCCAGAAGTATGGAACCCGGGTCCGGCGCCATCCAGCGACGCGTCGCCTCGAACCAGTCGCGACCATGCGGAGGCGTATCCGAAAATGCCAGATCGTTCAGCTCGGGCCAGAGTTCCGCGCCGGCACGGTGCAAGGTGTAGATGGTGGAGAGCAACGATGTGAAGGTCTGCATCTCCACCCAACGCAAATCCCACCCCGCTTCGGTTTCCGGCGCAGATACGACGGCGATGTCGGCACACAGCACGTCGGCCGCAGGCGCGAGCGGCCACGCGGGGTCGTCGCGCCGGGCCAGGCGCGGCCGCAACCAGCCCGCGAGGTCGGCGAGCCTGCGATCGATCAGATCGATGAGGGTTCGCGACGCGACGATGGGAGTCTCGGCGATCCAGCCGGGATCGATCGGAAATCGTGGCCCGTCGAGCATTCGCGTCCAGGCCGCAAGGATTTCCGCGCGCGGCTCAGGGTGTCGCGCGGCCAGTTCGAAGGTGAGCGGATGGAGCAGGCCCCGGTTGTCGCGCCGGCTTTCCGATTTCTGGGCTCTTGTGAATGTCACGGCGGCGGCGCCCGATTGATGGAGGAACGATCCAGGGTTCGGCAGTAGCATCGACAAGCGTCTTGACAAGTCCTTCGAACGTCGCGCCTTCGCTTCGCCAGACGCGCTGCTGATCGGCTCCTGTACCGGCTTGCAGCGCCGAGGCTACAGCCATCTCGATGCGGGGCCAAAGGCCGAGTTTCAGCGCCGCCGGCAAAAGTCGCGCGAGCCAACGTTCGAACCGGACGGGAGTCGGAAGGGCTTCGTCCCGGGACCAATCCACAAGCAATGCGCCCATGCCGTAGCGGCGCGCGCGCCATTTGTTTTCTTCGATCAACGCTCTCGGCTCGGGTTCGGGCAGGCGTCCGCGTGCGGCTTCCTCCGTCAGCGTCACCGCTTCGCATTGCAGGAGTGCGACGATCAGCCAGATCCGCTCGAGCGAATACACGGCGTCGCAGATGCGCACTTCCAGCGTGCCGTAGCGGTGATGCAGGCGCAAATCGTCCCACATGCCTTGATCGGGTTCGAGACTGCCAACCTTCCTCAACCGCTCGATATGGGCGAAATAGGATTGCTCGTCGGGCCACGCCTCGGGGATACCCATGCGCGGATAGCGGCCGAGCAGACTATGACGCCAACTCGCAAGCCCGGTGTCGCGTCCTTCGTGGAAGGGAGAATTGACGGACAGCGCGAGCACTTCCGGCAAAATCGACCGCAGCGCGTTCATCACCGGGATGCGAAACCGCGTATCCGGCAGTCCCAGATGAACGTGCAGGCCGAAGGACATGGCGCTGCGCGTGACCTCGCCATACTCGTGAAGAAGATGTGCGTAATGGGGATAGCGGTTCGATTGATCGTGTACGGCCTGCGTCTGCCACGGCGAATAGGGATGCAATCCCGCGGCCATGACTCTTTGTCCGTGTTGAGTGGCCTGTCCGCGCGCGAAATCCCGCAATTGCGATAACGACTTCACGATGTCATCGGGGTGGGATGCCACCGGCGACTGCAACTCGACGGTGCATTTGTGGATCTCGCAAGTGACGCCGCCGGATCCTTCCGGCAACGCGCGCTTGGCGCGCTCGACGTCAAATGGGGCGAGCGCGCCGGTCAGCGCGTCGACGACCTGCAACTCCTCTTCCAGCCCCAACGTGACGGTCATTCCAATCCTCGGCGCAATCGGGCAATCGGGCGAGATCGCGTACCGGTCGGGACCTGAAAGATGCGTCCTGGCGGCTCAACCCGTTTTGCCGCGAGGTCGAAGGTGCCTCCTTGTTCTGGAGCTATCCGACATCACTCGCGACGGTTGTCATAGCATGGCTGAGAGAAAATGGTAATAGTTGGTTAACCATTCAAACGTTCATTTCGAGGGTTTGGGCCGTTTGTAAAAGAGTTAATGCGCTGATTTGACTCAACAATTGCGAGCGTTAACGAAATGGTCCGCACCCGTACAAATTAATTTTTTGGGCATCTGCTTGAGCGCGCAGCCGCCGCACCTTCGTTAACGATTTGGACCGAAAGGCGGCACGCGCTCAAGAACCGCCGTTCCCATTAACTCATGTTTGGATCGATGAGGAATTTCTCGCCCGTGGCGCGCTTGTTGTAGGCCGCGATGGTGTCGAGCTGGAGCGCTCCGGCAAGCGACACGACGCGCGTGTAATGGCTCGCGAATGTCGTCTTGATCTCGCGCGCCACGCGTTGGCGCAGCTTTTCGCCTTCCTCCGGCCCGATCTTTTGCAGGAACGGCGTCAGCAACCAGCCTCCCAGACCCCACACCATGCCGAAACTGCGGTTGAGTTCGGTCGGTCCCGTATCGAGGCCGCCATAGATATAGACCTGCTTGTGCACCGACGATCCGTAGCGGCTATAGGTCTTTGCATTGGCATTCGCCGCGACTTCCATGCCGGACAGAATCTGGCCCGCGAGTTTTCCACCGCCGATCGCGTCGAAGGCGAGTGTCGCGTTCGTGTCCTTCAGCGCCGCAATGAGATCTTCCATGAAGGACGGCACGGAGCTGTCGCAGATATGTTTGGCGCCGATGCCGCGCAGGATCTGTGCCTGAGCCGGGCTGCGCACGATGTTGACGAGGCCGATACCGTCCGCGAGGCAGATCTTGTTCAGCATCTGGCCCAGATTCGATGCCGCCGCGGTGTGCACGAGCGCCGAATGGCCCTCGCGCCGCATCGTCTCGACCATGCCGAGTGCGGTGAGCGGATTGACGAAACACGACGCGCCTTCCGCGGCCGTCGTGCCCGGCGGCAACACCAGACAATCGGACGCGCGCAGGCAGCGATATTGCGCGTACATCGCCCCGCCGATGATGGCGACGGTCTTTCCCAGCAGATGTTGCGCCGCGCTGCCCGCCTTGATCACTTCGCCCGCGCCTTCATTGCCGACAGGCATCGACTCCCCGGCGCGCGCTGCCATGGCCCGATGAAAGGCCGGAGGAATCGTCGCGGTGACGATCGGATTTTCGCGCGTGCCGGAGGACTTCGCCGTGCGCATATCTGCGGCCCCGAACAGGAGACCGATATCGGACGGATTGATCGGCGTGGCTTGCACCCGCACGACGACTTCGTTGGCGGCTGGTTCGGGCACGGGTACGCGCGCCAGCGAAAGCTCGAGCGTGCCGTCTTTGGTGACGAGCGAGCGAAGTTGAAGTCCGTCCATGTGGGTCTCCAG
>JBEKDC010000384.1:0-3370 GCA_050014535.1 Rhizomicrobium sp. | reverse complement strand
AAGAGACCGAGCTCGCGCATCTCCGCGATGACGCTGTCGGGCACGCGATCTTCCTCGGAGACCTTGGCTTCGACGGGCACGCATTTTTCGCGCACGAAGCGGCGCACCGTATCGATGAGCGCGCTGCGCGTTTCCAGATCGAGCGCCATTCCTGCCTCCAGTTCCGTGCCGAGGGGAGATTAGCGCATTCGGCGGGAAAACAAGGGGGCGTTCAGGCCGACGCGTCTTCCTCGCTGAAGGCATATACGGCCACCACCAGGATGTGGTCGACCGTCGCGTCATCGGGACCCAGCGGCAGACCCAACGTCTCGTGGAAGAAGGCGCGTTGTGCGATGCCCTGCTCGTACCAGCCGCGCAGAACAAGCGGCTTGCGCTCGCCATGAACCCGTTGATAAGCGCGCTTGACCATCGCGCCGTAGCCCGGAAGGCGGACTTCGATTTCCGCAGTCGTCAGGCCCTGGAAGGATTGACCTTGCGCGAGCACAATGGCGTCGCCCACAATCCGGAACTGGAATTCATTGCCGCCGTCGAGGACGCGGATCAGAACGGTATTGCGCAGGAAGTCCGTCAGATCACGGGGCGAGATTTCGCTGCGGGCAGGAAAGAGCCTCGAGCCTCTGAGCCTGGTCCACAGGTCGAACGCCTTGCGCAGCTGGGCATTCTGGATTTCGCTGGTGTCGACCCGTTTCGTCGGCGGGCGGACGAAGCTTCCCGGATTCTGCTCGGCATCGGGCATGGGGCCGTCCTGACTGGATCGTTGTGTGACACTGGGTCTTAATGGTTAAGCGATTGCAAACATTACAAACCGGGTTCCGGCATGCGTCTTTCCGTCCTCGATCAATCGCCCATCCGCAAGGACGGATCGGCCGCCGCCGCCGTGGCGGAGACCATCGCGCTGGCGAAGGCCTGCGAGGCGCTCGGCTATCACCGCTACTGGCTGGCCGAGCATCACAACACGAATTCCTTCGCCGGCTCCTGCCCCGAAGTGCTGATTGCCCGTGTCGCCGCGGAGACCAAAACGCTGCGGGTGGGTTCGGGCGGCGTAATGCTCAGCCATTACAGCCCGCTCAAAGTGGCAGAGCAGTTCCGCATGCTGGAATTGTTGTCGCCCGGACGCATCGATCTGGGCGTGGGGCGCGCGCCGGGAAGCGATCAGCTGACTGCGCGCGCCTTGCAGGCGGGGCCGCAGGCCTGGGGCATCGACGCCTTTCCCAGCCAAGTGCAGTTGTTGCGTCAGTTTCTCGACGATTCCGCGGGCATCGCCCCGTTGCCCGCCGATCATCCTTATCGCGGCATCCATGCGAATCCGCGCGGACCTGGACGTCCCGAATTGTGGATGCTCGGCTCCGGAATTCACAGCGCCGTCTATGCGGGCGAACTCGGCCTGCCATTTTCTCATGCCTATTTCATCAGCCCCGAAGGCAGCGAAGAAGCCTGCAAAACCTATCGCCACCGTTTCAAACCCAGCGGCTGGTGCGAGAAGCCAACGATCTCGATGGGCGTGGCGGCACTCGCGGCCGAAACCGAAGAACAGGCTCGGCTTCTTGCGGCCTCGCGTAATCTGTGGGTAGTGCGGCTTCTGACCGGCCGGCCGATTCCTTTTCCCTCGGTCGAGGAAGCGATCGCCTATCCGTTCTCGGAGCAGGAACGCGCGCTGCTGGGAAATATCGAAGCGCGTTCCGTCGTCGGCACACCCGATCTCGTCCGCAGGAAACTGCAGGCATTGGCGGAACGGCACGGCGCTGAGGAACTGGTGATCGTGACGATCACCTATGACTACGAATCGCGCCTGAAATCCTACGAGCTGCTCGCGCAGGAATCTGCTATCGCCTGACGGTCAAGGCCACGCCGCGACCATGGCGAAGATGAGCACCTGATAGAGTCCGTAACAAACATTGTGACCGACAATCGGCGCAAGCAGGCTCTTCGATTTTTCATACCAGTACGCAAAGAATACGCCCTGCACGAAAGTGTAGAAGATTCGCGCAAGCGCGATCCAGAACGGATAGCCGACGAAACTGCCGAGATAGGGAAGCGCGACAATCAGCGCGACGATGACGCCGGCCGCCTTCATTTCCAGGCGGAGGAACGATATCCGGCCAGGAATCATCGCCGCGAGATAGGTGACGAGCAGGCCGCGAAGCAGCGTCTCGTCCGCGATACCGAGGAATACTCCCCGATAGGAAAGCCAGCCGGCGATGTTGACCGGCGTGAGTTCGTAAGCGCCCGAGGGAGGGCGATGCGCGGCGATCTGCGGCCAAAAATCGACGGCCGTCATCGCCGCGCCGATCACGAGCCCCCAGAAGATGGCGGGAGCGACATAACTGTCTCCGCGCGGCGCGTGCAGGCCAAAATCGCCCTTCACAACTCCCTTCAAGACCGAGATTGCGGCCAGCGTGAGAACAAGCTGCGCCGCGCCGGCATAGTAATATTCCATCCACGGATTGGCCGGACGGTCGGGCAGCGGAATGAAATGCTGGACGCCGTCGACGGCAAAACCGGCCAATGTCGGCAGCCCAAGACCGATCAGGACCGTAAACAGGATCGGCCAGGCGCGGAGCTTCACGCCTTCGACGCGAAAGAACGGCGGTCGTGCATCCGGCGCAACGGCCTTGCCAAATCCCGGTTCGTCCATCCCACCCACTCTTGTTCTTTTAACTCACGGGCAACAGCCCGATGATGGCGCCTGTCATACCGCTTGCCATCGTGCCCGACAAAAGCGCGCGCATGGCAAGGGGCACGATTTCGTCCCGCCGTTCCGGAACGAGGCTGCTGACGCCCGCGATCATGATACCCACCGAACCCAGATTGGCGAAGCCGCACATGGCATAAAGCATAATGAGGCGCGAGCGTGGGTCGAGCGCGTCCGTGGGCAATGCCGCGAGCTTGAGATAGGCGACAAATTCGTTGAGCACGGTTTTTTCGCCCATCAGCGACCCCGCGGTCGCAGCCTCGTCCCAAGGGATACCGAAAAGCCACACCACGGGGGCAAAGATCCATCCGAACACGCGCTCCACGGTGATCGGCGCGCCGGCCAGCGCCGGCAGATGGCCGAGGATGATGTCCGCCAATGCGACGAGCGCCACGATCACAAGCAGCATCGCCACAATGCCGAGCCACAGCTTGAGCCCGTCTTCCGTGCCGCGTGCGATCGCATCCATGCTCGAACGATAGGTGAAACCGGGTGCGGCTTCGGCGGGGGTCTGTGCGTCGCCCGGAATCATGATGCGCCCGATCATGATGGCGCCGGGGAGCGAAAGAACGGACGCCACGAGGATGTGTCCCAGCGCTCCGGGCACCACGGGTTCCAGGATCGTCGCGTACAGCACGAAGACCGTGCCCGCCACCGTCGCGAGCCCGACCGAAAACA
>JBEKDC010000383.1:0-3377 GCA_050014535.1 Rhizomicrobium sp. | reverse complement strand
GGCCATCCGATCGGCGCCAGCGGCGCGCGCATCATCGTGACCTTGCTCGCGGCGCTCGAGAAGCGCGGCCTCAAGCGCGGTGTGGCTTCGCTCTGTATCGGCGGCGGCGAGGCAACCGCTGTGGCAGTCGAGCGTCTATGACTGCTCTCAAATCTCTGATCAATGCGCGCGATGCCGGGTTCCAATCGAATGCGGCTGCGATGTCCGCGCTCGTCGAAAAACTCAAGAGGCGTTTGAGCATCGCCGAGCCTGGTGGCGACGAACGCTCGCGCAAGCGACATACCGAACGGGGAAAGCTCCTGCCTCGCGAGAGGGTCGAGCGGCTGATCGATCCGGGTTCGCCGTTTCTCGAGCTTTCGCCGCTGGCTGCGTTCGGTATGTACGAGGGCGATATCCATGGCGCCGGAATCATTACCGGCATCGGCCGCGTCTCCGGCCGCGAATGCGCGATCGTGTGCAACGACGCAACGATCAAAGGCGGCACGTATTATCCGATGACAGTCAAAAAGCATCTGCGCGCGCAGGAGATTGCACGCGAAAACCGGCTGCCCTGCATCTATCTCGTGGACTCCGGCGGAGCCAATCTGCCGAACCAGGCTGAGATTTTCCCAGACAAGGAGCATTTCGGCCGCATCTTTTTCAATCAGGCGAACATGTCGGCGCTGGGGATTCCCCAGATCGCTTCGGTAATGGGTTCCTGCACGGCAGGCGGCGCTTATGTGCCGGCCATGTCGGACGAGACCATCATCGTCAAAGGGCAGGGTACAATTTTTCTCGGCGGGCCGCCTCTGGTGAAGGCCGCTACCGGCGAAGTGGTGACGGCCGAGGATCTGGGAGGCGCCGACGTGCATGCGCGCGTTTCTGGTGTCGCAGATTATCTGGCGAACGACGATGCGCATGCGCTCGCGATCGCGCGCCGCATCGTTGCCGGCTTGAATGCGAGGAAGTCGCCCAGCATTCCGCTCGCGAACCCGCGCCCACCCGTCTTCGATCCGTCCGAACTCGACGGCATCGTGCCGCCGACGCTGACGGTGCAATATGATGTGCGCGAAGTGATCGCGCGACTTGTCGACGGATCGGAACTCGACGAGTTCAAGAAGCTGTACGCGACGACGATCGTCACGGGCTTCGCGCATCTCGAAGGCATGCCCATCGGCATCGTTGCCAACAACGGAATCCTGTTCTCCGAATCCGCGCTGAAGGCGGCGCATTTCATCGAGCTGTGCTGCCAGCGCCGGGTGCCGCTTCTGTTCCTGCAGAACATCGCCGGGTTCATGGTGGGGCGGAAATACGAATCGGGCGGCATCGCCAAGGACGGCGCCAAGATGGTGACGGCCGTCGCCTGCGCCAACGTCCCCAAGATCACCGTGATCATCGGCGGCTCTTATGGCGCGGGTAATTACGGCATGTGCGGCCGCGCCTATGGTCCGCGCTTCCTGTTCTCCTGGCCCAATTCGCGCATTTCGGTGATGGGTGGCGAGCAGGCAGCGAGTGTGCTTGCCACAGTCAAACGCGACGGCATGGAGGCGCGCGGCGAAAGCTGGAGCAACGACGAGGAAGACGCGTTCAAGGCGCCGATCCGCGCGCGTTATGAGGAAGAGGGCAATCCCTATTTCGCGACCGCGCGCCTGTGGGACGACGGCATCATCGCGCCTGCGGACACGAGGCGAGTTGTGGCGCTGGCGTTGTCGGCCTGTCTGAACGCGGAGATCGCCGAAACCCGCTTCGGGGTGTTCCGCATGTGAGGGAAACTCAACCTAAGTTAAGCGTTGTTAACCAACGAAGCTTAACTCCATAGGGGGATGCGATGCACGATTTTCAGTTTTATCTGAATGAAATCATAGACTTCCTACGAACCGGCTTCCGCGACGGCTTTGCCCATGTGAACGCCATTCTGGGCATCATCATCGCGCTCGTGGCAACCTATCTGCTCTCCAGCTGGAGGCGACTCCTGCCGGTGGCGCTGGGTGCGACGATCATCCACCTGATCGCGGAAGTGATGCTGCCGGTCCTCGACAACCGCGAACAGTTCCATCTGCCGCCTGATTTGCTCCAAGTGTCCTACTGGCGCGACGCCTTTGCGCTGTTTCTGGGTTATGTGATCGTCATTGCCATCTTTTTCTTCATTAAGATTCGCGTCCTTCCCGGTGGTAGTAGAGGGCACGACTAGGCCCCGAAACGATCCAGAACTTTTGCGGTGTCGGAAGGCTTGGTCGGCGCGCAAAAACCGCCTAAGCATGCGCGCGACGGACCACGCGCGCGCCCATGGATCAGCTCCCCGAGACCCGCATCTATTTTAACCCGCCGCGTTTCGTGCGCGGCTTCGGCTGCGCGGGCTGCCTGATCGCGATCTTCATTCGGGGTGGGATCGTCGGCGTGCTGCTGTTCGGTTGGAAAACATTGTTGGGGATGTGAATGGAAAATAAAAGATCCCCCCTTCCGTTCGCCTCGCGAAATGCGAGGCGTCCACCTTCCCCCGCGAGGGGGGAAGGTCAAAAAAGTGAAGGCCAGCTTTCTTTTCTAACCTTCCCCCTTTTCGGGGGAAGGTGCCCGCGTAGCGGGCGGAAGGGGGCGATGCAGAACCCGTTGCGTCCCAAAGCGCGCGGCGCTTCGGCCGAAGCATTTCCCAAAACCTTCCCATGACCGGTATGTTCCGCTCGCTGCTTGTCGCCAACCGCGGCGAGATCGCCATTCGCGTCATGCGCACGGCGAGGCGCATGGGTCTGCGCACGATTGCGGTCTATTCCGACGCCGACGCCAACGCCGCGCATGTTGCCGCCGCGGACGAAGCCTATCGCATCGGCCCCGCGGCGCCGCGCGAAAGCTATTTGAACGCCACTTCGATTCTCGCCGCGGCCAAAGAGAGCGGCGCGGAAGCGATCCATCCCGGCTACGGATTTCTCTCCGAGAACGCTGCGTTCGCGGAAGCGTGTGCGGCGGCAAAGATCGTGTTCGTGGGACCGCCTCCGGAAGCGATCCGCGCAATGGGATTGAAGGACCGCGCCAAGGCGCTGATGGCGAAGGCGGGCGTGCCGGTGGTGCCCGGCTATCTGGGCGAGGACCAATCGCCTTCGATGTTGGCCGCGGAAGCCGCAAAGATCGGCTTTCCCGTCCTGATCAAGGCGGTGGCCGGCGGCGGCGGCAAGGGCATGCGCAAGGTCGATTCGGCAGTCGGCTTCGCCGCCGCGCTCGACGGCGCCAAGCGCGAGGCCAAATCGGCGTTCGGCGACGACCGCGTGCTGATCGAGAAATATGTCTCGCGACCGCGTCATATCGAGATGCAGGTCTTCGGAGACACTCATGGCAATGCTGTGCATCTGTTCGGGCGCGATTGCTCGTTGCAGCGCCGCCATCAGAAGGTGATCGAGGAAGCACCC
>JBEKDC010000382.1:0-3380 GCA_050014535.1 Rhizomicrobium sp. | reverse complement strand
AGCGGGCCCTGGTAAAGGTGATAGAGCAATCTGATCGCAACGCTGGCATTGAGGGCGAACCAGACGTTCTCCTTTCGGTGCAGCGCGGTCATGACATAGCCGCAGACAAAAACTTCCTCGAAAAACGCGTTGACCGGACTGACCAGGACGATTGTGGCCAAAGGTATGCCCTGCGCCACGATCCGCGTTTCGGCCATCCGTTGCGCGGTTTCGTGCGAAAACAGGACGATTGCGACCCACAACACAGTCCATAACGCGTAGAAGGCCAGAGCGAGGAGAAGACCCACGCTCGTTTCGCGCAAGGTTGGAGCGAGACCGATTTTGGCAAACGTCCAGCCGCGAATGCGCAAAAGCGGGAAGAGTACGGCCATCAGGATTGTTTCGAAGACAACGAGGCCGATCAGGCTGCCATTTGTGTGATGGGGGCCGGAGCGCGGATGCACCGCGACCGCGATGCTGACGAGGATGATATAGCCGAACGCCACGCCGACAACGATGGCAAATTCGACTTTGGGCGACAGAGCTCGCAGGAATCGCAGCATGCGGCGTTTCGATCGACTGTCCGTTGTTGGCCGATGATCCAGCCGCGTGGGGAGGAGAGTAGTTTCGAGCGGAAATGTCGGCAACGGGCTTAGCAAAGATCAGGCATTTGAACGAAGCCGGTATTTGCTTTAGACTTCGCCTCAATTTGGGGGAGAAGATATTGGCAAAGTCGCTTTTGTCGGCGTGCGTTTTGCTTTTGGCATTCGCGACCGGCGCTCGCGCGGACGGATATCGGGATTTCAACGCTGGTGCCGCCGCTTCGGCGCGTTCTGATCGTACTGCGGCAATCAAACTGCTTTCGGTCGCGCTTGGCGACGCGGACCTGCCGGCACATTTGCTGGTTCCCGCCTATCTGGCTCGCGGCAACAATTATCTTGAGCAAGGACAATACGACTCCGCAATTGCGGATTTCACCGCCGCCATCCGCGCGAGGCCCGACAGAGCCGACACATGGCTCGACCGCTGCGCCGGCTATGCCGCCAAAGGGATGTTCCCCGAAGCCGTCGCGGATTGCAGCAGCGCCATTCAACTGCAGCCGCAAAACTGGCAGATCCACAACTTTCGCAATTCCGTTTACATTCAAATGGGGAAATACGACGACGCGATCGCCGACTACACGCCGTTCATCGCCGCCCGCCCGAAAGATGCAGACCTTCTGCTCGGCCGGTCGGATCTGTTCCAGCGCAAAGGCGATTTCGACAAGGCGATAGCGGATGCCGACGCGGCCGGCGATATTTCCCCGCGATGGGCCTCTCCCTACGATAGAATGGGCAAGATATATTTCACGAAGGGCGATTTTCCGAAGGCGCTCGACAATTTCGATTCCGCAATCGATCGCTGGCGGGACAGTGCGGACGGCTACGTCGCAAAGGGCCAGACCCTGTGGGCCATGGGACGCTTCGACGACGCTGCGAGTTCATTCAAGGACAGTCTTGAGCGCAGCAATCTGCAGCTTTTTGCGTTCATATGGCTCGCGATGTCGCAGTCGCGACAGAACGCCAAGGTTCCGGAGGACATCGCGGCGCGTTTCGCCAAGGCGAATCTTTCCGTATGGCCCGGACCGCTGGTGCAGCTGTTTCTCGGTAAGGTGACGCCGGACTCGCTACTCAAGCTGAAAGGCAAGGACTCCGACACGGGCGAGGACATGCAGTGCACAGTCGATTTTTTTGTGGGCGAATGGCAACAGATGCAGGGAAATGTCACCGAAGCCCGGCGCCTGTTGCAAGCTTCTGCAAGCGTCTGCTCGGTGAATTTTGCCACGCATCAATTGGCGACCGTCGATCTGGCGCGGCTGCATTGAGGCCGCGATGATGGATTTCAGCGGACACCGGATCGCAGTGTGGAATTGCTCGATCGCCCTGCCGTTTTTGCTCCTGTCTGCGGCAGCAAGCGGCGCCGATGCCCCACCGAAAACCTGCACTCTGCAGGAAATCGTGTCGCTTGACATGCAGACATTGCAAACCGGCGAGTTTGCGGTACCGGTCATGCTCAACGATCTGCCCGCGCAATTGCTCGTCAACACGGGAAGCGAATATACGGCGATAACCGATGAAACGGCGGAGGAACTCGGCGCGAGGGAAAAATGGACGCCTTATGGCGGGTCGTTCCTGAACAATGTCGCGATCAACGAATATGCCTATCTGGATTCGTTCAGAATCGGGCCGCTTCATTCGAGTTCGCGCTGGCAGGTTGTCGTGATACCGAATGAAATCCTGCCTTACACGATTTCGGGGCTGCTCGCTTACGACATGATGAGGAATTACGACATCGAATACGATTTCTTTCACGGCAAATTCAATGTTTTCATGCACAGCGAATGCCCCGGCAGTGCCGTCTATTGGACGCACGACGCCTTCGCGGCAATACCGATCGACCTCGACAGGAGCAAGCATATTACGGTCGAAGCATCGCTCGACGGAAAACCGGTCTCGGTCATTTTCGACACCGGTTCGCCGAGTTCCATCATGAGTCTCGATGCGGCGCGCCGGCTTTTCGGATGGCCGGATGCGGATCCGCGCCTCAAGTCCCTCGGAACGGAAGAGATCAACGGCGGCACATCGACGCCGCTATACGCCTTTCCGTTCGCCACGCTGAGTTTCGCAGGCGTTTCCGTCTCGAATCCCCAGATCAGGCTGATCCCGCAGGACCATTTCGACGCGGGCCGAAATCACGACGCGAATATCGTTCTGGGCATGAGCGTGCTGCGTCAGCTTCGCATCTATGTTGCGTATGACGAGAAGGTCGTCTACCTCACGGGCGCCGAGGCCCAGTAGGCGTTGTCGAATAGCGGGCCGCAACGATTTCCGCACTTCAGATGAAACGAGTCCTTTTTGTCTGCGGACGCAACCGGGCGCGCAGTCCGACGGCGGAGAATGTCTTTGCGAACTATCCAGGCATCGAAACGGCGTCGGCCGGAACGAGCGGGGACGCGGAAACGCCGCTGACGGCTGAGCTGGTGGAATGGGCGGACATCATCTTCGTGATGGAGAAGAGCCACCGCGCAAAACTCTCGGCCCGGTTCCGCGGCTCGCTCCGCAATGCCAGGATCGTCTGTCTCGATATCCCGGACAAGTTCGCCTTTATGGACGCAGGCCTAGTCCGCCTCCTGAAATCGAAGGTCGCGCCGCATTTGAGATAAGGGCTCGAAGCCGCTCCTGCCTCGGGTGTTGCCCTGCCCGCCCGGGCGCGCCATGCTGGCAAAAAAGCAGGCACACCCATGCTCACCAAAGCCGACGACTATCCCGTTCACCAGCTGCCGGAGCCCATCGCCACTTCGGGCACCGACCGCAATTTCTACGACCGCTATTTCTTCAACGGCTACACGATGGACGGCCAGG
>JBEKDC010000381.1:0-3383 GCA_050014535.1 Rhizomicrobium sp. | reverse complement strand
ATCTATTGGGGGCTCTGTCTCTACATGGGCCGTGCAATCTCCCAAAATACCGATGGCGATCTGATCGGGCATGTGCGCGACACGGGTGCGGACCCGAACGAATATGGCGTTCGTCTCTACAAGACGCGCGGAGCAGGATTTCCACACCGACGGTGCCGATATCATCGGACTGTTCTGCATTGCCAAGGCGAAGCGGGGCGGCATCAGCCGAATTGCAAGTTCGCCCGCGATTTTCAACCGCATGCTGCGCGAGCGGCCCGATTTTGTGCCTGTGTTGTTCGAAAGCCTCCCGTTCGATACGCAGAACCAGCAAAAGGCCGGCCGCAATCCCTGGTTCGATCTTCCGCTCTGCCGCTATGAAGAGGGCCGGTTACGGACATTCTTCATTCCTTGGTATATCCGCGAGAGTCAGATGCACGAGGGCGCGCCACGGCTGACGAAAGTGCAGCAGGAAGCAATCGCTTTCATCGAGAGAGCCGCGAACGATCCCGCTCACTATCTCGACATGGATTTCGAGCCGGGCGATATGCAGTTCCTCAAGAATACGTCGATCCTGCACAAGCGCACGCAGTATGAAGACTGGGAGGAATCAGCGCGAAAACGCCACCTTCTGCGACTCTGGCTCGTCGAACCGACATTCTCAGGCGGCGAATCATTGCTCCGGCGCGGAATAGGGCAGTAGCGGATCGGAACGATGCGTCCGAAGCGAGATATTTGCGGAGGGCGATCCGGTTGGTTAATGTCACGCCGCGAACGGACCCGGGCAAATATTGTTGGGAGGATAAGTCATGAGCGATACGACCCCCAGTGACAGCCTGTTTCACGGCAAGCTTCGCGCATCCTCGGGCAGATTGTTCTGGCTCGGTCTTGCGCTGGTGGTCGTGGGCGCGGCGGCCATCGTGTTTCCCATCATTTCCACTTTCGTGGCGGCTCTGCTTGTCGGCTGGGTGTTTCTTATCACCGGCCTGTTCCTGTTCTTCGGCTCGTTCTCGATCCACGGCACGGGCCCGTTTTTCGGCGCGCTGCTGCTCAGTATCCTGTCGATCGCTGCGGGAGTGTTCCTGCTGTTCAATCCGCTGGCGGGCGCGGTCGCGCTGACATTGATGGTCGGCGTCATCTTCATTTTTCAAGGCGCGTTCGAGTTGTTCTTCGCGTTCGAGATGCGGCCGCATCGCGGCTGGGTGGCGATGCTGATCTCGGGATTGGCCAGCATCATCATGGCCATGCTGATCGCAGCCGGCTGGCCCCAGATATCGGTGATCGTGCTGGGCATCCTGCTCGGCGTGAATTTCATCACCACCGGCTTCGGCTACATTGCCGTGTCGCGTACGATGAAGGCCTTGGCGTAGGGCGAGGCGTCAGGGCTTGGCTTGGACGATGTTCTGAAACGCATCGAGACGTGCGCCGATTCGCGATTTGAGTTCGTCTGTCGGCGGATCGCCCTCGAACTGACGAAACTGAAACCGGCCGCTGACGATCTCCAGACTGGCGATGCGCTCAGGATGCCCCGTGCCTGTATCGATTATGATCAGCGGATATCCGGCCAAAACGACTTTGTAATCATTCGGCGCGGGCACGAAATCGCGACGCCCGCACGTGACGGATACGGCCTGGTAGCCGGCTGACGTCGTCAGCTTAAATGACGCATCCTTTTCCGTGGCATTGACGACGTCGACGCTGTCCTGCAAATTATATTTTTCTGAAGTTTCGCCGTTTTTGGTTTCGATGATTCTGCAGACTTCCGTGAGGCCGGCAATATAGCGGGCTGCCGAGCCGGCGACGCCAGGCGAGTCCATATCGACATTCACGACATTGTCGCCGTCGAATTTCCAGATTTTGCCGTCCATTGTTCCGACGAACACCGGCATCTTGTATGACAGGCTCGCAAAAACCGCAGTCTCAAGCGGCGCCGTCGACACGATTTGCGTCCACGAGACATCTTCCATTTCTCCGTTGTGGATCGCGGGTTTTTTCATCGTCATGCAGCTCTTCGAGAGTGCATCCTTCTGAATAATGGATTTCCCGTCTGCCGAAATGGTGAAGCGGTAATGCCCACCGATGACGATTGTTTGTGGGTCCATGGAGGCGGCCATCACCCAGACGAGCCATCCGTCGCCCTGTGGGTCCTTCAGCAAGACAGTGTTGTAGCGGTTGCTGCAGCTTGGATTGATATTGGCGACCGCAAGAGTACGGGCATCGTACTGTGCCCTTTCCTCGGTGTTCGGCGTGGTGTTGTCCGGAATGGAGGCGGTCGGCGTACCGGTGCCGGGAAAGGTGACATCGTAGAAAAAGGCCGGACCGTCGTGCGTGTCGTGAACGAAGCGCACAACGCCACCGGCTTGTGTCGTTTCCACGATCCAGCCATGGGTCTTTTGAGCCTTGAGGCCTTCTTCCGTGAAATGCGCCAAGGCGATGTCGGTGGCTTTCCACGCGAGTTGATCCTGATCGTACATTTCGCGTCCGAGCTTTTCGATCGTGGGCACGTCGAATTGGCGAATGGCCGGCGGCGCATCGTCCGCCAACGCGGCTCGCAGAGGCGCGAGTAACACGACGAAGAGCGCCCATGTTGCAACCAATCGCCCGAATGATCTTGCGTGCGTCATAATGCTGTTACTCCGACAGCTCGACTGTGTAGTGCATGACCTTGCGCTCGTGGGGCGCCATGGCAAAGCTCCAAATCATGCCGTTGGGTTTGACGGCATGTGGCTGGTCTTCGTCGAGGATACGCGCCCCATCCAGCACGGGTTGCCCGAGTTCAAACTGGATCGGGATGCGTTTGTCGTTTTCGATCGTGATTTCATAAGATTTGCGCGTGCGCGTGTTCCGGCCGCTGCCCTGGGACTGGGAACTCGACTGCCGCAGTACCACCCGCACATCGAGAGCGCGGCCGGTTGCGATTTCTACCGGCAAACCCGAAGGCGTGTCGTGGATGTTATCCTGGCCGGCCAACACGGGGATTCCGCCCGGCGCGGACTCCGTCACAGAAACCGTTCCATTCGGCAGTGGCTTTCCCAGGCCATCGGCCGTGTCATTGTGGAGACGCAGCATGGCCGTCGCCGCCACGTCTTCGCTCGTAGCGCCGTAACGGTCCACGGCATAAGTGTAGATACGTTCGAACGGGACCTTGGTCTGCTGGAGGAACTGTACCTGCTTGGACTGGTGCGATGCGAAGTTGGTCGGCTCGGGAAGCCGATAGAGCTTGTAATCGCCAAGTTGGCGCGGATCGGGAATTCGCGAACCCGTCACGACGACCGTTTCCACGCTTTTGTCGGCGGAAGCGGGCGACGGCGGTGGAGGGGGCGGAGGTGGGGGAAGCCCGCTGAATTTGTCCATCACACGGCGTAATGTCGACCATCGTTCCGCAAACCGCGGAGATCACCGGG
>JBEKDC010000380.1:0-3410 GCA_050014535.1 Rhizomicrobium sp. | reverse complement strand
AATCGTCCGACGCGCCGGCCCATCCGCGCGTAGCCCGCGCCAGCTTAACGGAAATCCCACCTAGTTTGGCAATCGTGGATTGCCGCAAGGTTTACGAATGTGACAGGAAAGCGGCGGCCGATTTCGATTTTCGGGTCCGCGGGCAAACGAAAGGGCCCGGAGCAAGCTCCAGGCCCTTCCAATTCCGTCCCGCGAGCGAGGGGGGGAGGATGCCCGCGAGACGAATCTGTGCTCGCCGATTACGCGGCGCGCGAACTCTGAACGATCTCGACCCACGCCTGGACGCGGCCCTGAAGCGGCTCAAAAGTTTCCTTGCTGACCGAAACGAAGATTTCGCTGAGCTTGGTCATCTGGCCGACATAGGCGTCGAACGCGGACTTCGCAAAATCGGTCTGCCGCTCGAAAACCTCGTGGGCGGACTTCGAACCGAGCACCGCCTTCACCGCCGTCATCGAGTCTTCGACCGACTGCTTGGAGAAGGAATAGATTTCGTTGTGCAGCGTTTCGGCGCCTTTACCCGCCGCATTGGCGGCTTTCATGTAGGCTTCGACCGTCTCTTTGCTGTAGCCAAGGAGATGGTCGTAATTCTTTACGGCCTTCTCGAAGCCGACCTTGAGGGCCTCCGAACCGTTCTTCATTGTCGCTTCAATGCCTTCCGCGCCGTTGATCTTCTCGCCGGCCGCTTTTGCCTTCGTAGCCATGGTGGTTTTTCCTTTCGCCTCGAACGCACCGCGTGCCGGGCCAATGGCCCTGTTGCAGTGCAACATGACCTATATGCGGTGCAGCGTATTTGTTGTCAAGGGTAAAATGTTGCACTGCACCATAAAACCTTCATAGGCACATTTCCGAGCTGTCCGGCTGCCTCGAATTGCCATGAGTTAACCACTCGTAAACGCCCGTAAGTCAAAGTAGATCGGCTTTTCCCCTTGCGACTGCAGCCACAATTTGGTCTCATTGTTGCAAGGGCGGAAAGCGTAACGCGTAACAGGGGTAACGAATGTCCGCACGACCGCGTGCATTGGGTGGCGCGATCGCCTGGACGGCATTTGCCGTCTTGATTCTACTCGCCCCCTGCCTGGCGACCCAGCCGGCAGAGGCCGCGATTCGGCACCATCATTGGACGGGAGGCGCCGTGTCCGGCACCCCGACCGACCCCGATAAGGACGCAGCGCTGGTCGTCGACGGCCTGACGGGCAAGACCCTGTATGAACGCAATGCGGACGCCCTGCGCCATCCAGCCTCACTGACGAAGATGATGACGCTCTACCTGCTGTTCGAGCAGTTGAAGAGCGGGCAAATGACCCTGGCGACCCCCATCACGGTGTCGGAACACGCGGCCAGCCAGCACCCGACCAAACTTCATGTCCGCCCCGGCAACTCCGTCCCCACCGACATCGCCATCAAGGCGATCGTCGTGCTCTCGGCCAACGACGTCGCCGTGGCCATCGCCGAAGCGATCGGCGGCAGCGAAGGACATTTCGCCGAGATGATGACCGCGAAAGCGCGCGCACTCGGAATGGAGCACACATTCTATCACAATGCGTCGGGCCTGCCCGACGAGCAGCAGATCACGACGGCGCACGATCTCGCGATTCTGGCGCACCACCTCGCTTACGACTTTCCCCAATATTTTCCGTATTTCGCCACGCCATCCTTTTCCTATCGCGGCGGATATTACGTGACGCACGACAATCTGATCGGAAATTACGACGGCGCAGACGGAATCAAGACCGGCTACACCCAGGCATCTGGATTCAACCTTGTGTCGTCCATCGTTCGCGGCGGCGCGCATGTGATCGGTGTGGTGATGGGCGGCCGCTCTGCCCATCGTCGCGACGGCGAAATGATCCGCCTCCTCAACGAGACGTTCGCGCAGATCGACCAGAATCCGCGCCTCGTGGCGCGCGCCAATGTACCGTGGCAGACCATCGCCGAAAACACGCGGTCGGGACCGGTTATCGCCGGCTTCCAGCTTGGCGGCGTCGGCGTTGCGCCTCAGCAGCCAGCAGTCGCGAACACGGCAGGCACGTCGGCCGATCCTGATGACGAGGACGCCGCCGAAAGCCGTCCGGACACCAACGACAATCAACCTGCTCCTGCCCCGAACACAAACGTGATCGCAGCCGCTCCGCCGCCCTTCCCGCAGCTGCCTGCGGTCCCGACCGCAGCGCCGACTCCGGCGCCGGCCCAGCACCCGACAATTTTGGCGTCGCCGCCGCCGCCCGCTTTGCGTTTAGCGAGCACGATTCATGTCACGCCCATGCCGCGCCCTTCTTCGCCGATCATCCTTGCGTCCTATCAACCGCAGACCCGCCCGCTTGTGACGCCTCGTGCCCGCGCCGAAGCGCTCGGCGAAGGCGACATCGGCGACGTGATCGAACATGTCGCCCGCACGACCGCCAAGATCGCCGCAGCGAGCCCTCCGCCTGCGATAACCGGTGACAAGGACTGGACGATCCAGATCGGCGCCTTCGCCGACATGACTTCCGCGAAGGCGCAGCTCGCATCCTATGCCGAACATTCGATGGATGTTCTGGGGCAGGCCCAACGCGTCGTCGTGCCGTTCAAATCGGCCGAAGGGCAGACACTGTTCCGCGCCCGCTTCGGACCCTTCGTCGAACGTGAAGCGCGCGAAGTGTGCGAGCGCCTGACCGAACGCGGCCAGACCTGCTTCGCGGCCGTCGCCCAGCGTTGACATCTACTCTCGCAGAAGCACGTCTTTCGCTTCATTGATTCTCGCGGCGGCGTCGCTGGAACCGCCCAGATCTGGGTGATTCTTCAACATCAGCTTGCGATGGGCGGCGCGGATGGCGTCGTCATCGGCGCCTGACTGCAGCCCGAGCGTGGCATATGCTTCATTGCGCGACATTCCCGAGTCAGGGCGCGTATTTGATTGGCGTGCCGATCCGTCAGCGTGTTTTGCCCGGGCCCGCCAATCGGCGCCGAAACGGCGATCGAGATAGGTTGTCAGCAGGTTCGCCGTTTCCGTGTCGTCGCCAGCGGCCTCCCGATAGAAATCGATCATGTCGTCCTGGTCGAGCGCATCGAGAGTGCGGCCCGCGTGGCGTCCCTTCAACACCCGGCCGCTCATCGCGCCGGAATTGTGATCGAGCATCATCTCGACCCATTCGGTACGAACTTGCGTCGTACCCGCCGCCTTTCCCTGTGGTCCCGCACGCCTGCCGGGAATCGGAAAGCCTCGCGGCCAGCCGAAATGCCAGACTTGGCCGCCAGTAAACATCGCCCAGGCAAAACTGCCTGCCAGCATCGCAAGTCCCACGCGGTCCAGCACCGCGAGCCCCACCGCGGCCAGCAACAGAAGCCCAGCCGCGAAATAGCGCAGGCTGCGCACGAGCAACTTCGGATCGGCGCCGACGAAGCCGCGGAGCAACAATATGACTAGAAGAAGC
>JBEKDC010000379.1:0-3413 GCA_050014535.1 Rhizomicrobium sp. | reverse complement strand
GTTCGCTCTCCATCGCGTCGCGCAACCCGGCCGGAAGAACCGCCGCGATCTTCGTCAGCGATTCGTAAGCCGCTTGCGCCAGAACGAGATCGGCATTCCGGCTGACCCAGCGCAGGCCCAATACCACGGCATCGATTTCGTCGTCGTCGAACGAAAGCGGCGGCAGGAAGAAGCCTTCGCGCAGCACGTAACCCATGCCCGCTTCGCCTTCGATGGGGGCACCTTCGCCGATCAATGTGGCGATGTCGCGATAGAGCGTGCGCTTGGACACTCCCAGCTTTTCGGCGAGCGTATCCGCCGTCACCGGACGCCGGTAGCGGCGGAGAGTTTGCATCAGGTCGAGAAGGCGCGCGGCGCGGGACATGGCCTCAAGCCGGTTGGGAGCAATCTCGGCTCTCTAACAGCTTTCGGCAGGCATTGATATTGCCGGCCGATCGCGCACGCAGCGAGACAGCGTCTGCCCCGAAAGCGTTACGTCCGCTTGTTGACCGGCACGTAGTCGCGCTGTTTCACGCCGGTATAGATCTGCCGCGGCCGCCCGATTTTCTGGTGCGGGTCCTCGATCATCTCTTTCCACTGCGCGATCCAGCCGACGGTGCGCGCCAGCGCGAACAGCGCCGTGAACATGCTGGTCGGAAAGCCCAACGCCTTGAGCGTGATGCCGGAGTAAAAGTCGATGTTCGGATAGAGCTTCTTGTCGATGAAATACTCGTCCTGCAATGCGATGCGTTCCAGTTCCATCGCTACCTTGAGCAGGGGCTCGTCATGAATGCCGAGTTCGTCGAGCACCGCATGACATTGAATCTGCATCGCCTTGGCGCGCGGATCGTAATTCTTGTAGACGCGATGGCCGAAGCCCATCAGGCGGAAGGAATCGTTCTTGTCCTTGGCGCGGCGGACAAATTCCGGAATCCGGTCGACCGTGCCGATCTCCTCGATCATCTTGAGCGCGGCTTCGTTGGCGCCGCCATGCGCCGGGCCCCACAAGCAGGCGATGCCGGCGGCGATACAGGCGAACGGATTGGCGCCGGAAGAGCCCGCGAGACGCACGGTCGACGTCGACGCGTTCTGCTCGTGGTCTGCGTGCAGGATGAAGATCGTGTCGAGCGCTTTCGACAGCACCGGATTGACCCGGTACTCCTCGCACGGCACCGCGAAACACATGCGCAGGAAATTGTCGGTGTAGCTCAGATTGTTCAGGGGATACACGAAAGGCTGGCCGACGTGATATTTGTAGGCCATAGCGGCGATCGTCGGCATTTTTGCAATCAGACGATGGCTCGCGATCTCGCGCTGGCGCGGATCCTCGATGTCCGTGGAGTCGTGGTAGAACGCGGACAACGCGCCCACCACGCCGCACATGATTGCCATCGGATGCGCGTCGCGCCGGAATCCGCGGAACAATTGCGCGATCTGCTCATGCACCATCGTGTGATAGGTGATGGCATGACCGAAGGTCTGCATTTCCTTTTGGTTCGGCAGATCGCCGTGCAGCAGGAGGTAGCAGACTTCGAGGAAATTAGAATTGGCCGCGAGCTGATCGATCGAATAGCCGCGATAGAGCAGGATACCTTTGTCGCCGTCGATGAAGGTGATGTCGCTTTCGCAACTCGCCGTCGAGGTGAAACCCGGATCGTAGGTGAAGATGTCGGCTTCGCCGTAGAGTTTTCGGATGTCGACGACGTTGGGGCCTTCGCTGCCGGCCAGTACGGGCAACTCATACGCGTTGCCATTGTATTTGAGGGTGGCGCTGCCTGCGGGGACGGCCTTGCTCTCTCTCATCGGAGAACTCCTGAAATCCGGCAACCGGGCGGTCGCCTTTTATCTTGCACTGCAGCAATCATACGACATCGGGGTTAACAGCGTCACTAATATTTCCGTTATCCCCGTCCATTTCGAGCCTCCGGTCTCAGGTGTAAGCCCTTAACCGGGCTAGGGATTCTTCCCGGCCCAGCACTTCGAGCATAGCGAAAACCGGCGGCGACGAGGTCTTTCCGGTCAGTGCCGCACGGATCGGCTGGGCCGCCTGGCCGAGTTTGATCCCTTTGGCGTCCGCGAAGGCGCGGGTCTTTTCCTCGAGAACGGGTCCCTGCCACTCGGTGTCGGCAAACACGGTCACGAGTTCGGAGAGCAGGCCGCGTGCCTCCGGCGTCAGCAATTTCTCGGCCTGCGCGTCGAGCTCGCGCTTTCCGTCCGTGAACAGGAATTCCGCGCTCTGGGTGAGCTCGACAAGCGTCTTGGCGCGCTCCTTGAGCCCCGGCATGGCGGCGATCAACTGCGCCTTGGCCTTGTCGCCGAGCGTGCGACCGCCACGCGCAAGCAACGCGGCAACTTCATCGCCAAGCATGCGGTTGTCCGACTGGCGGATGTAGTGCGCATTCAAATTGTCGAGTTTTTTGAAATCGAGCCGGGCAGGGCTGCGGCCGATGTTCTCGAGATTGAACCATTCGATCGCCTGCTCGGTGGAGATGATCTCGTCGTCGCCATGGCTCCAGCCCAGTCGCAGCAGATAATTCCGCATGGTCTCGGGCAGATAACCCATGTCGCGATAGGCCTCGACGGAAAGCGCGCCGTGCCGTTTCGAAAGTTTGGCACCGTCCGGCCCATGAATTAGCGGCACATGGCCGTAAATCGGTTCGGGCCAGCTCATCGCGTGGACGATCTGCAATTGCCGCGCGGCGTTGTTGAGATGATCGTCGCCGCGGATCACATGGGTGACGCTCATGTCGAAATCGTCTACCACGACTGCGAGCATATAGGTGGGGGTGCCGTCCGAACGCAGGAGCACCATGTCGTCGAGCTGCTCGTTCGCAAAGCGCACGTCACCTTGCACGACGTCGTGCACGATGGTTTCGCCCGTCTGCGGCGCTCTGAGCCGAATGACGAACGGGGCGCCTGCAGGCGCCTCGGCGGGATCGCGGTCGCGCCAGCGTCCGTCGTAGCGCATCGGCTTGCCGGCCGCGCGCTGTTGCGCGCGCATCTCGTCGAGCTCCTGCGCCGTCGCAAAACAGCGATATGCCTTTCCTTGCGCAAGCAGCTCTTCCGCCACCTGGCGATGCCGGCTGGCGCGCGCGAATTGATAGATGGTCTGACCGTCCCAATTGAGACCCAGCCATTCGAGCCCGCTGAGAATCGCCGCGACGGCCTCCGGCGTGGAACGCTCGCGGTCGGTGTCTTCGATCCGCAACAGAAACGTGCCGCCCGTGTGGCGGGCAAAAAGCCAGTTGAACAGGGCCGTGCGCGCGCCGCCGATATGAAGAAATCCGGTGGGTGACGGCGCAAAACGCAGGACGGGCTTCGAATTTTGAGGCATGATCTTTCTGGGAGCACAAACTGGCCGCGGGCCTTCTAGCAAACCGGTTGCCGTGGGGGTAGGTCTCTTTCCACTGTTTCGACGGCGTGTCGCCCCATTG
>JBEKDC010000378.1:0-3439 GCA_050014535.1 Rhizomicrobium sp. | reverse complement strand
GGGGATCGACCACGTTCCCCTTCGTCTTCGACATTTTCTGGCCCTTCTCGTCCAGCACGCGCGTGTGGATGAACACCGTGCGGAACGGAACGTCGCCCATGAAATGCAGGCCCATCATCATCATCCGCGCCACCCAGAAGAAGATGATGTCGAATCCCGTCACGAGAACGTTGGTGGGATAGAAGCGCGCGAGCTCGGGCGTCTTGTCCGGCCAGCCCAGGGTCGAGAACGGCCACAGTGCGGACGAAAACCAGGTGTCGAGCACGTCGGGATCGCGCGTCAACGCGACGTCGGTCCCGTGCTTTGCGCGGGCCTCGGCCTGCGCTTCGGCCTCGCTTTCGGCGACAAAGATATGACCGTGCCTGTCGTACCACACCGGTATCTGATGACCCCACCACACCTGACGCGAGATGCACCAGGGATGAATGTTGCGCATCCAGTTGAAATAGACGCCGGCCCACTGCTCCGGCACGAAACGCGTCCGGTGATTCTCGACCGCCTCGACCGCTTTTTCGGCCAGCGGACGGACGTCCAGATACCATTGTTCGGTCAGGTAGGGTTCGAGCACGACGGTCTTGGTTTTTTCGTCATGCGGCACGGCATGTACGATCGGCTCGATTCTGTCGATCAATTCCAACGCGTCCAGATCCTCGACGATCTGCTTGCGCGCCTCGAAGCGATCGAGACCGCGATAAGCTGGCGGCACTTCGACGTTCAGGGTTCCGTCGCGAGCCAGGATGTTGAACAGCGGCAGATTGTGACGCTTGCCCACTTCGAAATCGTCAAAATCGTGGGCCGGCGTGATCTTGACCGCGCCCGTTCCCTTTTCGGGATTGGAGTGCTCGTCGGCAACGATCGGGATCAGGCGGTTGACGAAAGGCAGCCGCACAAATTTTCCGACGAGACCCTTGTAGCGCTCGTCATCGGGATGCACGGCGACAGCCGCATCGCCCAGCATCGTTTCGGGCCGCGTCGTCGCCACCGTGATGAAATGGCCCATCTGGCCGTCGATCGGATATTTGATGTACCAGAGATGGCCCTTGACCTCGATGCTTTCGACTTCGAGATCCGACACCGCGGTCTGCATCCGCGGATCCCAGTTGACCAGCCGCTTGTCCTTGTAGATCAGCCCCTGGCGATGCAGCTCGACGAAGACCTTCAGAACCGCGCGCGAAAGCCCCTCATCCATCGTGAAGCGTTCGCGCGACCAGTCGCACGAGGCGCCCAGCCGACGTAGTTGCTGTACGATGGCGCCGCCATATTCGTCCTTCCACTTCCAGACTTCTTCCAGAAACTTCTCGCGTCCCATCTGGACGCGGCTCTGCTGGCGCAGCGCGAGGTTCCGCTCGACGACGAGCTGGGTGGAAATGCCGGCATGATCGGTTCCCGGTTGCCACAACACGTCCTTGCCGCGCATGCGTTCGAAGCGCGCCAGCGAATCCTGAAGCGTATTGTTGAGAGCGTGACCGATATGGAGCCGGCCGGTGACGTTGGGCGGCGGGATGACGAGGCAAAAGGTCTCCGCGCCGGGCCTGCGCCCCGCGCGGAATGCGCCCGAGGCTTCCCACTGGGCGTAAATGCGCCCTTCCACTTCGGCGGGCGTGAAATTCTTGTCGAGCATTGCGATTGCCTCTTGAGCGGACGGGCCGCCGGTTTGTCAAACCGTCCGGAGGCCTGCACGTCAAGTGGCTGGCCCGGAGCGGCTGGCGTGCCGGCCCCGGGTTTCGATTACACGATCGGGGTCAGCGCGCCTTGCGCGAGCGTACGAACTCGGCTTCTACCGCCGCTGCGAGGAGCGGCGGGAAGTTCTTGTCCATCCACTCGGCGATCAAGGGCTTCACGCGTTCCAAGATGGCGTCGGTATGATCGCCCAGCCATTCCTGCAAAACGGGCTCGAATGCTTCGCGCACCGCGCGGTCGAACACTGCCTCGAGCGTGTTGCCGTCATGCGGCGCAATCGGGGCCACCGGATCGCGCGTGGTCGGCGCGGCCGACTCCGCACGCACAAATCTGTTCGAAACGTCGTCGAATGCCTTACGGGAGGTATCGGAGAAAATGCCTCCGGCCGCTTTCGGCGCGGCCTGGCTGCTGACTGCGGGCTCCTCGATTGACTGAAATACAACATCGTCCGCAGGCGCTGCGGCGACGGGCTGTGGCGCAGGGACCGGCGCGGGTGCCGGGACCGGCTCCTCGCGCACTTCCTGAGTCAGCTCGAGCACTTCGGGTTCGGCTTCGGCGAGCGCCTGAACGGCCGGCTGCGCGGGCGCAGACTGCGCTTCAGGGGTGTCCTCGGAAATGATCTTGCGAATGGAGGCGAGGATTTCCTCCATGGTGGGTTCATGTTGGGGACTTGAAGGGCTCGCCATCGTCATACTCCGGCACGCGCGTGGGATACCGCGCTAAGACCCTAAGACAGTTACCTAAAGAAGGAAAGGCGGAGTTAACGCCGACGGGCCTTTTTGTGCCGCGCCCAAGCAGATTGTTAGTCCCCAAAGCCCAACCAGCGCGACGCGTTGTCGTTGTAATAGGTTCTCGGATCGTAAAGCCGCACGTTAAGCCCCAGTCCCCGGGCCGTCAGTTTGCCCGTCGCCGACAGAACCTGATAGGCGGCGACGCAGGTGTCGTGCTGCGAGATCACGACGGCCACTTCCGAGTTGAGCAGCTCCTGCTCCGCGTTGAGCACGTCGAGGACCGTGCGCGATCCCACCTGCTGCTCCTGCTTGACGCCGTCATACGCGACTTCGTCGGCCTGCACCTGGCTTTCGTTCGACACAATTGTGGCCCGCGCGGCAACGAAGCTCTGCCATGAACTGCGTGCGGCATCCACGACCTGACGTCCGATATCGGCAACCGCCAATTGCGCCTGCGCGCGCAACTCCTTCTGCTGGCGAACAAGCGATTCATCGGCTCCGCCCTGATAGATCGGGACGGTGAGATTTCCGATGACGGAGGTGATGTGCCCGGCCCCGCTGATGCCCGACAAAGGCGAATCCTGCAGGTATTGATATTGTCCCTGAATTGAAAATTGCGGCGCCAGCGCACCTGCGGCGTCGTCGATGGCATAGTTCGCAGCCTTCACGTTTTCCTGCGCTTGGCGAAGCGCCGGATTCTGCTTCAGTGCGAGCGTGATCACGCCATCCTCGCTGGAGGGCAGCGGCGGCAAGGCGGGGTGGTCTTCAAGGGTCTCGGCAGGACGTCCGATGTAATGCTCGAAACTCGAACGGCTCACTTCGAGCTGGCCTTGCGCGGTGATGACGTCAGACTGCGCTCCCGCCAACCGCGCCTGGGCCTGCGCGACATCCGTGCGCGTGAGTTCGCCAACCTTGAACTGTTCCTGGGTCGCGTCGAGTTGCTTCTGGAGCACCGTTACATTGTTCTGCCGGAGCTTCAGCGTGGATTCATCGCGAACAACATCCATGTAGGCAGTGACAGCATTGAG
>JBEKDC010000377.1:0-3447 GCA_050014535.1 Rhizomicrobium sp. | reverse complement strand
GCGTGTCGCCGGGATAGACGGCCTTCAGGAATTTCGCGCTCACTTCGATGAAGCCGATTAACGCTTCGCCGATGACATGCGGAAAAAGGCCGGCGCCCGCGGCCGTGAAGGCCAGCACCTGCAGGCCATGGGCGAGCGGCGCGGGATGACCGAGACTCTTGCAATATTCGACATCGTAATGGATCGGATGGTTGTCGAGGCTGACGGCCTGGAAGGCCGAGAAATTGGCGTCGGTGACGGTGCGCGAGGGAGCCCGGAAAATCTCGCCGATGCGAAGCTCTTCGAAGCTTCTGCCCGGCATAACGCGATGGTCGCGTGTCTCGAATTGGGATTCTGTCGACATATCCCGCTCCCGTTTCCCGGGCGCGATTGGGTGTGCTTAACGAACGATTGTCAATTGGCGGCCAGCCGGGTGCGCAAGCTACGCGCGCGCTCCTGATCTTCGATATCCGCCTTGACCTGGGCGAGGCTGCGAACTGCAACGGATTGAACGGAATCGAGCGCGCCGAGCGTGGCGACGCAAACGGCTGTGTGGTCCTTGCAGAGGGAGTTCGGCGCTTGCAACGTGCCGGACATCCAGGACGCGGCGGACTGCACAACGGAACCCTGGGCGCCCGGCCGGCCGAAGCCGAGATCGGGTTCGTGGGGCATCAGCACCGAAACCGCCGCAATGCAGAATATCGCTCGAAGGATCATGTGTCTCACCGCTTGTGCAACGCGGGAGAATCTATTCGGTGCCCTTTGCGAGGTGCTGAAATCAATCGATAAAGTTGGAGCTAGTCTCGTTAATCGCTCGAATTGCATGGTTTAAGAACAAGGACGTCTGACCGGCCGAGATCAATCTCGATTCAAATAAGCGGCGCAATTGAAGCGCGTTCAATTCAAATTTTCTGCAATTTGTCCGTATGCCCGGGCGGCTTCACGCCGAAGGCAATTCGAGCGTCGCAACCAGGCCGCCATGGGCGCCGTTCGCGACGACCAGCGAGCCGCCATGCAGCTCGGCCAGGGATTTGACCAGCGGCAGACCGAGGCCCGCCCCATGGCTGTGATCGCTGGTGCCGCGGCCGGCCTGCTCGAACGGCGCGAGAATGCGCGCGAGATCTTCGACGGCGACTCCGGGGCCGTTGTCGCTGACGGCAATGCACACGAAATCCTCGTCGCGCCTGGCGGAGATCGCGACTTCGCCGCCCGACTGCGTGAAGGCAATCGCATTTTCGGCGAGATTTGCGATCATCATGCCGAGCGCGTTTTCGTCGGCATCGACGAACAGGTCGGCGCCACAGTCCTCGACCGACAACGAAATCCGTTTGGCGGCGGCCCGCGCGGCAAGCGCATCGACGGCGGAATAAAGCGCACTCCCGATCGGCATGACGGCCTTGTGCAGCGGAAAGCGTCCGGCGGATATCTTCGTCAGGTCGAGAATCTGATTGATGAGCCGGAGCAGATTGCCGCCCGCGGTGTGAATAAGCCCGGCATATTCGCTCACCTGCTCCGCGCTGAAGCGGCCCGGCATTGCGCCCAGCAGATCCGAAAAGCCGATGATGGCATTGAGCGGTGTCTTGAGCTCGTGGCTCATCGTGCGCAGCAGGGTCGTCTTCGCGGTATCGGCCTCGGCTTCGGCTGCATCGAGCTGACGCGTCAGGTCGGCAAGATAGCTCGAACGGCGTCGTGCTTCGGTTTTCGTCTTGAGCAGCGCCTTGCGGGTGCGCTGAAGAGCCCTTGTTTGCTCGGTCAAAGCCGCTTCGATGCGCCTGCGTTCCGTCACGTCGGTGAAGACGGTCGCGGAGCCGCCGTCGCGCGTGGCGCGCTCGCGCACGAGATAGGAGGGTCCCTCCGTCGTTGTGACCGTGAGTGCACCGGCCGGCGCGCGATGGGCTTCGAGGCGGCGTTCGATCCAGTTTTCGGCGTGTCCGTCGATCGCGAATTTGTCGTGGCGCACCGCGTCGTGAACCAGTTCCTCGAACGGTACATTGACGATGGCGGCGGGAACCGGTGCACCGTGCATCTCGGCAAATGCCGTGTTGCACAGGACCAGCCGGTCGTTGCGATCCCAGAATGCGAATGCGTCCGCGGAAAGTTCGATCGCGTCTTCGAGCCGCGCGAACAGATTACGCGCTTCGGTCACGTCAGTCCACAGAACGATCCAGCCGCCGTCACGCGTACGCCGCGCCTTCAGTTCGATCGTGCGGCCATTGGCGAGCGGAATGTCGAACGGACGATAGCTGCCCTCGATCAACTGTTGGCGCCGGCGCGCAATGAAGGTGTCGGCGTCGAGGCACTCGGGCTCCGCAATCTCGCCGCCCGCGATCTCCAGGCGAATCAGGTCGGCATAGCTCGCGCCGATCAACGATTCGTGGGGTGGCAGTGAGCGGAACAGATAGTTGAAATGGGGGTTGGAATAGGTGAGGCACTCTTCCGAATCGAACAGCGTCACGGCGATGCGCAGGCAGTCGAGCGCTTCCAGCACGGAAGCGGAAACATCCTCCGCGGCACCCGCCACGGGAAGTTGCGCGACTTTGGGCACTTTATCCCCACCTTTTGCAGGGAAGTCTGGCCGAACACGCTTGCGGAATTGTTGCAGGATTCGGCGACGGGACGGAATCACGCCATCATCGTTAAGAACAGATGAATTGTGCCCGCGGAAAACCTTGCAAATTAACGAACGAAGTTCGCTCGCGTTCAAGTTTCGTTAAGTTTGGGCACCGAGGATGCGCGTGCTTCGCAATCATCTGAAAGCATTCGGTTAATGGCGAATTTCGGCGTGATTGCGATGTCCGGTATGGAGGAACAAGGGGGCCGCAAGCGGTTTATCGCGGTGCAGGCCGCGAAGGCCGGCATCGGGGCGTGCCTCGCGCTCGCTTTTATCGCGCTGGTCGGGCGGCCCGACATCGGCGAGATCGTCGCCATCGCGGGCCTTCTGGCGCCCGGCGCGCTCGCACTTCTCGCCTTCACCAAAATCTCGCTGCCGGCGCTCGAGACGGCTTCGCTCTCGGTCTTCGCCGGGCTGATCGGATATCTCGTGGCGCTCACAGGCGGGATGAACTCGCCCCTCGTCGTGTGGTTCGCGCTGGTGCCGGCAGAGGCCGCGCTGTCGGGCGGGCGTCCGGCCGTGTTGCGCGCTGCCGCGGCTGCCGCGCTTGTGCTGCTCGCGGTCGTCGCCGTCGAGATGTTCCATGCTCTCCCGCGCTCGCGACTCGACCTGCCGATCTGGCAGCTTTATGCGGGCTCGGTGCTGGCGGCCGTCATTCAATCCGCGGTCGTCGCAATCGCGGCGCAGGATCGCCAGCGCGTCGCCGATCAGGCGGCGGCAGAAGGTGCCGCGATGTACCGGTTCCTGGCAGACAATGCGATGGACCTCATCACACGGCACAGCGCTGACGGACGCATCCGTTTTGCGAGCCCGTCTGCGCTCGCGCTTCTTGGCTGTGCACCGGATGCGCTTGTCGG
>JBEKDC010000376.1:0-3448 GCA_050014535.1 Rhizomicrobium sp. | reverse complement strand
CGCGACGCGTGCTTGCGCCTCTGGCACAGGCCTTCGCCACGACTCGCGTTTGCGCGCTGATGGCGGAGATCGAGCAGGGCGAGCGACATGATGCCGCCGCGGCGCATTCCTGGTTGTCGCGCGCGGTGCGCGCGCCGCGCGATGCCGATTGGCGCTGCAGCAATTGCGGTTGGAACACTCCCGATTGGCATGCGGTCTGCGCCAATTGTGGCGCCTTCGACACGCTGGCATGGTCGGCACCCGCCGCGGACACGCTCGAAATGATGCCCGGCGCGGCTCATGACGAACGTTTGGGCATGGACTCGACGCCGTCTTCCTTCTTGCAAGCGCCCGGCGAGATGGAAGAAAATGGCGACAAGGTTTTGCCGTCGTCCCGAACGCCCTGGCGAAAGGACGGCGACGGAATGGGGGACGGCGACCGCGGCTTTGTCATTCTGTCGCGACCGCCGGACGATCCCGGCCCGGACGGCTACGATTTCGATCCGGAACCGGTGGCGCCAAGAGGGGGAAATTCATGAGAGCGTTTTTCATCGGACTTGCGATCGTCGTCGCTGCACTTGTCGGCGCGTATTTCTATCTGAGCGTGCCGGAAATTCCCCGCGCCACGCTCGAAGCAAAATACGGGACCTCACCCTCGCAATTCCTGGCCTTGCCGGATGGCGCACGCGTGCATTATCGCGATCGCGGCCCTCGGAACGCGCCCGTGCTGGTTCTCATCCACGGTTCGAACGCATCGCTGTTCACGTGGGAACCGTGGACCAAGCGTCTCGACGATTCGTTTCGCGTCGTCGCGATCGATATGCCGGGCCACGGCCTGACGGGAGCGGTGCCGTCGAACGACTATTCGCAACAGGGCATGGTCGAATTCACCAAGGCTGTGGCGGACAAGATCGGCCTCACGAAATTTGCCATCGCGGGCAATTCCATGGGCGGCGGCGTGGCAGCGCGGTTTGCGGAAGAATATCCCGATCGCGTCACCGCGCTCATCCTCGTCGACGCCGGCGGCATGCCGAGCAAGCAGGGCGACCACGTTCCCATCGGCTTTCGCATCGGTCGTATTCCAGTGCTCAACAAACTTTTGCTGCACCTCGCGCCCCGCGCAATGTTCAAGGAGGGACTGAATGACTCGATCGTCCACAAAGCCGTCATCACCGGCGCGATGGTCGATCAATACTGGGAATTGAACCGCATGGAGGGTACGCCCGAGGCAACGCTTGCACGCTTCAATGAGCCCTTTGGCTCCTACGTCAAGGATCACGTCGGGCAGATCAAAGCGCCAACCCTGATCCTCTGGGGGGCGGAGGACCATTTGGTCCCCGTGGAAGCCGCGCATGCCTTCAATGCCGCAATTCCGGGCTCCAAGCTGATCGTTTATCCGGGGAACGGGCATATTCTGCAGGAGGACGATCCCAATGAATCTGCCGCGGCTGCAAAGGCTTTTCTCGGCACCTTGGTGCATTCGTAAACAGGGGCGTCGGGCCGACGGCCCCATTAAGCCTTTTTTTACGTACAGGATTTACAACTTTGGCGTGCCGGACTGATGTAACGCAATCAGTATTGTGCCATACTTGCCGATTACTCGAAGGCCTGTCGCCGAATCCCCCCGGCTTTCGTGCAAGGCCTTGAGCCGGACGGCGCATGCGCCCCCCGCATGCGCCGTCCATTTCCCCTCAAACGGTAATCACGGCTTGACGAGCCCCCGTCTGTGCCCCTCACACTTCGCGCATGCAGCATGAGACGCTCGCCAATGCCGAAGACATGGGGTCTCCCGACGGGGTGTTGCTTCCCGTTCCACCCGTGCGGCTCGGACGGGATGCGCCGTATGCGAAATACGCGCTGGGCGCGGCCTATGACGAGATGTTCTCTCCGGACGGCGATGTGCGCGAGCATTGCGCGGCCCTGCACGGCCGGCTCGCGACCTTGCCGCCGGAAGAACTGATACGCCGCCAGCAGGCTTGTGAGCAGTCGTTTCTGCAGCAGGGTATCACCTTCACCGTCTACAGCGACAAACAGGCGACCGAGCGTATCATTCCGACCGATCTCCTGCCGCGGCTGGTGACGGCCGATGAATGGGAGCGCATCGACCGCGGTCTCACCCAGCGCATTCGCGCACTCAACATGTTTCTGCGCGACATCTACAGCGATGGGCGCGTGCTTAAGGACGGTGTGGTGCCGCGTCCGATGATCTACGGTTCGAAGCACTACAGGCGCGAAATGCGCGGGCTTCCCGTGCCGCATGGCGCGTATGTCAACGTCTGCGGCACCGATCTGGTGAGGCGGGAGGACGGCGCGTTCGTCGTGCTTGAGGACAATCTTCGTGTTCCATCCGGCGTCTCCTATATGCTGGCGAACCGGGAAGTCGTGCGCCGCGCCTTTCCGGGTGTGTTTCGCGCCGCCGGTGTTCGCGCCATCGATCATTATCCGCAGGAGCTTCTTGCCACGCTCAAGTCGCTGGCGCCGTTCCAGGAAGATGTCTCCATCGCCGTTCTGACGCCCGGTGTCTTCAACTCAGCCTATTTCGAGCACGCGTTCCTCGCGCGACAGATGGGCGTCGAACTGGTCGAGGGCCGCGATCTGCTGATCAACGACAATGTCGTCTTTGCGCGTACGACGTCGGGTCTTAAACGAATCGACGTCATCTATCGCCGCGTCGACGACGATTTCATCGACCCCCTGATCTTCCGCGAGGACTCCTCGCTCGGGGTGCCGGGAATTTTCAACGCCTATCGCGCGGGAAATGTCGTTATCGCCAATGCGCTGGGAACCGGCGTCGCCGACGACAAGGCGGTTTATGCCTATGTGCCCCGCCTGATCCGATACTACCTTTCGGAGGAACCGATCCTCGACAATGTCGAGACCTATCTGTGCCGGGAACCGAAACAACTGGGCTATGTGCTGGCCAATCTCGACAAGCTCGTTGTCAAGGCTGTGGGCGAGTCGGGCGGCTATGGAATGCTTGTCGGTCCGCATGCAAGCCAGGCCGAGCGCGATGCCTTCGCGCAGAAATTGAAGGCCGATCCTGAAAACTACATTGCTCAGCCGACGATTCAGCTCTCGACTGCGCCCACTTTTGTGGATGGAGGTGTGGAGGCCCGGCACGTGGACCTGAGGCCTTTCATTCTGCACGGCGAGAAGACCACGATCGTGCCGGGCGGATTGACGAGAGTTGCACTCCGCCGAGGCAGTCTCGTCGTCAATTCCAGTCAGGGTGGCGGTTCGAAAGACACCTGGGTTTTGAGCGCCTGATGCTGAGCCGGGTCGCTGACAGTCTCTATTGGATGGCGCGCTACCTCGAGCGGGCCGAACACACGAGTCGTCTGATCGCTGTGAAGCTCGAATCCATGATCGAGCAATCGACTGCGGACGCCGAGGCGTCGTGGGCACGTGTCGCGGTTGCTCTGGCAACGGACGGCGTTACCGCAGACGCCGATGACATATTCGCGATTAC
>JBEKDC010000375.1:0-3448 GCA_050014535.1 Rhizomicrobium sp. | reverse complement strand
GCATCTGCCTGCCGACCGGCGTGACCGAGGAACAGCTCTTTCTGGTCGGACGAGACTGGCTGCGCTCCCATCCCGCCAATCTGAACCGCCCCGCCGCCGTGACGATCTCGAGTGCGTTCATCGCGTCTTATCCCTGCCCGTAGCGGGAACGCTGCCATAACGCGTTAAGCGTTATGCCCGAGCGCCTTACAGGTGCGGCTTGAACGCCGCGCCTCGATTGGCCGTGTGCCGGGTGCTATGATGGCGCCGTCATTTCACGGAGGGGTGTGCCATGACAAAATTCCAAACCATTGCAGTCGCAGGGTTCCTCGCTTTCGTGCTTTCGGGAATGCACGCAGCCACCGTCACGCCTCCGGCTCACGATGCCTATCTGGAGCAGGAGATCGCTGGTCTCCAAGGCACCGTTGCGACGCTTCAGGCGAACGACCAGAAGCTTCAAAAGACAACCGATGACGAGCAGCAGCGGATCGACCAGCTTCACGACCGGGTCGCCCGGCTGGAAGCGATCGAAGCTACACACTGAACTCGGCGGTCCGGTTTTGGCTGCACCGCCATCGCCATTCGACCGGTCGTCCGGAGCGGTCACAAGCTCCCGACAGTTGGGATTCCTTGGGCAAAGGAGTATGGTGTTGCGCACAGGGGCCTAGCGGGAGATCGATATGAAACTCTCATTGATGGCGTATGCGTCCGTTGTGAGTCTGGCGGTGTTGACGTCAGGCAGCGCGTTTGCAGGAGACTCCAAGAACATCAGCGATGGAGCCGCCAAGGGTCAGGCTTCCGAATTGACGGCTACGGCGCCGGCAGGCGGAACAGCCTGCAAGCCGACGGCTTCGAAGCCTTGTCCGCCCGCGCAGCCGAGCATGGCCGTCAAAGGCAGCGGTGTGCCGCAGAACAACACACCGACGGGTCACGGTCCGCCCAAGTGATGGGCTGAACGGAGCACACCAGGCATCACTAAAGGCCGCCGAAGCAATTCGGCGGCCTTCGCTATTATTGGTTACGCGTCCGATAATTCGGCTTAGCCCGCGATTCTACCGCTTGGGCAATTTCCGAGGCCGACCGCAACATCGCCATCGTTCGATTTGCTGCTGTTGTTATTGGCGGTCGCGAACTTGCCGCGACGCTCGGATGCGTTGGTTTTGATGCAATTCGTATCGGCACGATTTACGCGGCTTTAGGACGGCACAGGACACACTCGATTGCGCAATGTCGCCGAATAGTCCGGCGCTCGACAATCGAAGGGAATCGAAATGCTCAAGACGGCACTTCTCGCAGTCACCGCCGCCCTGCTCGCCTCCAGCGCAGCGCTGGCCCACGACAGGACCGTCAATTACACCTTGGGCGACGGAGTCGGCACGCCGTTATGCGACGGCTTCACCCTGGCCGAGGATAGCGGCGTTGCGGTCGGAACCCATACGGCGGGCACGGCGTGCACGGAGGGCGACTATGCCGGCGGGTTTGAGGGCAAGAAAGTGCTCCGTTCCGCAGACAATCAGTGGCTGATCACCACTACCGATACGAACAATTTTGCAGGCTATACTGAGGTCTTCGTCCTCGATCAGACGGCAATGACCTGGCAGCTGTATGTCGAGAGCACGCAAAACAGCGCGACATTCGCGTTGTACGATTCCGGCCTGCTTCTGGACGGCACTCCGAGTCAAAACGGACAAGTTGCCCAAAAGAACGGCGGCAAGCCTCGTCTGTCGTCCCAGAAGCAGTAACCGAGCGCCGTATTTCGGCCATTCCGATGAACGCGGGATGAACGGGCCGGCCGGGATTGGTTCAGACGGCATTGTTCATGTTATAGGATCTCTGACGAAGCGCTTCGGTTGAAACACCGACGCGCCAACTACGAAGGAAATCGAACCATGAACACACTATCGAAACTTGCACTCGGGGCCGTCATGGCCGCGGGCATTGCCGTGTCGGCCGTGCCCCCGGCACAAGCCGGCGTCAGCATCGGAATCGGCATCGGCATTCCGGGCGGCTATTTCGGCGGACATCCCGGCCGCTGGTGCTACTACCACCCAGGCGCCTGCGACGGCTATGGGGGACCGTATGTGGAAGGCGGCTACTGGGGCGGCCACGGCTATTGGCATGGCGGTCAATGGTGGGGCCATCGGGAACGTTGGCACGGCGGCTGGCGTTATCGCTGAACCTTGTTCGCAACAGACACGCGGCATCGCGAGAGCGGTGCCGCGTTTCTTTTTGCGATGTTCCCACGCTCGTTTGCGGCGCGGGCCGGTTGCTCTCGAGGCGGTCTGCCGGCGATTTTGCGATGAACGCATTATGAATAGGGACACGTGGTAGCCGTTCAGTCGCGCTGTTTCATGATCGTGCGCGTTAGATAAGCGCGGCCGGATCGTCTGGAGCGCAAATTAGAGGAACGGAACCATGAATAGATTGGCCAAACTGGCACTCGGCGCGATGGTGGCGAGTGGAATCGCATTGTCGGCCGCGGCCCCCGCGCAAGCCGGCGTGAGCGTTGGAGTCGGAATCGGCGTGCCGGGACCGGGGCCGGGCTACGATCATCGCCGCTGGTGTTATAACCACCCCGGCGCCTGCGGCGGCGGCCCGGGCTATGTCGGCGTCAACGTCGGTGGGCCTGCCATCGGCGTGTATGTCGGCGGTCGCGGATATTGGGACGGCCACCGTTATTGGGGCCACCGGTCCTGGGACCACGGCGGCTGGCGCTATCGCTGAGCGCAACGAGCGCAACGCATGATTCGGCAAGGATGTGCGGCCCTCGTCACCGGGGACCGCACATTTCTGCGTATTTGGCATGTCGGGACTCGCGAGTATTGTGTTCGGGTCGAAGCGAGGTCGCCATGAAAATCCCGGCATTGTGGTTTGCTTTGTTCGCCATCGGCTTCGGCGCGAACGCGCATGCAGCGAACAGCGTGAACATACCTGCGCCTGTCGCATTCTGCCTCGATCATCCGGCGCTATGCGGTCATTGTCCGGATTGCGCGAAGGGCCAGTTGGACATTTCGATCCCCACTGCCGCAGGTGAAAAAGCCTGCATCGCCAATGGCGGCACGGTCGTTATGAACATGAACGGCAGCAAGATCTGCGGCGGACACTATATGCGGCGAACGGCGCCCTGAACACGGCGTCGTGCAGCACGGATCAGGATGCGGCGCGCGACTCGAATCTTTGAAAGACGAACTCTCCGCGATACGCCTCGAAATATTTTTGCCCCTGTTCGAATCGCGCGTTGGTGTAGTCGGATATGATTTTCTTCCAAAACGCCTGCGCGGCGAGATTGGGCACCAGCTCGCGCACTTCCCATGTGCCGGCAAAGCGATCGAACATGGCGCATGCGACATGGGCGCCAAGGCCCGTGCGGCGATATTTTCGCAGGATGAAGAACTCGCCCATATCGAATTCCGTCTCGGACAATTGTTTGACCAGCGCAAAGCCCGCGAGCTGCTCGTCGGCACGCACC
>JBEKDC010000374.1:0-3475 GCA_050014535.1 Rhizomicrobium sp. | reverse complement strand
ACAGCCCGCCGAAGCGGGCTGCCAAGTTTATAAGCTGCAATTTCGACGCGGCTATTTCGACGCTGGAGTAATCGCCGATCTTAAGGCCGGTCCCGGGGTCGCAACATCGGGCGGAGCACCATCGGTAAGAGTGCCGGAGTTAACGAGAGCCAATGCCGTAGTGGTAGTGGTTTCTGTGTAGGCGGACCATGTCATCGCCGTCTGATCGATGATGAAGACATCAGTCTCACCCGCCGCGCCTGCCGTCTCTCCGGTGGTAATGACCCATTCGGTATCGACCGAACCGAGAACTTTCTTGCCCGAGAACCCGCCGGCATAGTCACCCTCTCCGCCCGTGCATTTTTTCCCGGTATGTGTGCCGGTAGCGAGGCCCCCAGACTCCTTGAGAGTGAGGCCGTCGCAGTAACCGTCGAAAGTGTACTTCACAGTTGCGGCGGACGCCGAACCGACACTGCACAAAAGGATCGCGGCTGTGGCCGCGAGCAACGCTGATTTGATCATCCTACTCTCCACCGGTGCTGAGCGCTTACCCCAATAGGAAGGCTCCGTGAGGAAATGGTGGCTCAGGGATTACATTTCGGCAAGCCCTTGTTCAGATCGAAATTCAATCGGCGAAACCCGGCTTGCGACGGTTGGCCAGACGCCGCAAAATTTTGTTGGGGATTAACCTTTCCGACGCTGTCGCAATTCGGACGCGTGGGATTTCAAACTGCACCACGACCTGATTTTCGGGTTGGCGAGCGGCAGATCTCGCGGGAACGATCCCGTCGCACTAAATCTTCTGCATCGGCGACTTCACTCGCTCCCCGGAACAGCCTTCGCGTAGCCGGGATCGATGCTGTGGTCCGCGATGATCGTCTTGAAGCCGAATTCCACCATCAAATGCGCCAGATGGGTGAAGCGTTCGAATCTGAGGGTGGGAGAATCTCCCACGAGGTTACCTGACCAATCGATAAAGTGCAGCGTGCCGACCGATACGTAACCGGGTGTCAGCTCTTTGACCTTCTGCGAAAGGAACGGCACGTCCCCAAACATGGTGATAAAGAAATCGTCAGGCGGAACGTGCGGAACGATGTCGTCCTGAAATTCGTAGCGCGCGCTGTTGGTAATTTCCTTGTTATATCCGTCCGCAAAGGCGCTGTCGCCCGAGCGCGGCGCGGCAAAGGTGCAAACATAAATCTTGGCCGCGGGATACAGAATATGGCAGCGCATGGCGGCAATCACCGCGACGGCTCCCCCTTTGCTGTGACCTGTGAAGCAGATCGGTTTGGTGGGATTGGCTTTTACCAGTGCGTCCAGAACCGGCCCCATGTCGGACCACAGGGAGTTGAGCGCATCGCGAAATCCCTGATGCACAAGACCCGGCATGCCGGGTTCGGGGACCAGCGCCGCGTCGCAATCGTCCAGCCAATCGAGAATCATCTGGCCGGTATCCGGGCTGTCCGGCGGCAGCGTGCCGCGAAAAGCGACGACGATCTCCGTCGACGTGATGCCGACAAGTCCGGCATCGATCCGGTCGATGCCGACTGCGAAGGCCTGCGGCGTCGTTACGTAGCCGACCAGCGTCGATCTGGGAGGCGTGGGAGGTTGCGTCGCGACCGGAGCCGGACCGGTGACCTTGATCGCGTAGGCGTGAAAGGCCGCACAAAGAAGCCGCGCCGTCAGCGACAGCGGAGCATTGGGTTGTTCAGGCATAGATGTTTCCCCGGAAAGGCAAAACACAATATAGGTTTCACGAGAGCATGACCAGAGGCCCGACGCTGTAAGTCAATCTTGCCGGTCAGAACAGAACGCCGGTCTCGAGAAGCGCGCGGAACTGATTGGATTTCGTACCGAATTCGCCGAATGTCGTGTCTCCCGACGTCGCGCGATCGGCGGCGACATAGGACGCTTCCGCCCGCATAAAGTAGATCTTGTACTGGAAGGTCGGCGTGACGGTGAGCGACCACGCGTTGCTCGCCGGTCCTTCGAGCAGATTCAATCCGCCCGACGTGCCGATATATTCAATGCGGCCGGCGAGATTCCAGTTGGGCGCGATATTGTAATTGACGAGAAACGCGGCCGTCCAGGTGCTGCCCGAACTGTCGATGCCGATCGCGCGGTCTTCCGGAACCTGCGAGACCTGCACATAGGGCTGCAGCATCCAGGCGCCTTGCGTGCGCGTGTAGATCAGGTCGTAGATCTGCTGGTTGTTTTGAAACAGCGGGGTGATGAACGTGCTGGCCGGCGTTTTGCCCATATTGCCCGCGCCCACCAATCCCAGAGTGTTCGCGGAATCGATAGTCCAGGTGGCCATGCCGGAGATCCAGTTGAACCTGTCGGAATAATAGCCGTCGCTCCACGAGAGATTCAGCAGCACCGGCCCGATCGTATAATTCGCCTGAACACCCCGCGTTTGTCCGTTGGTCTGGTTCCAGCCCAGGCCGCGCTCGATGTTCGGATTCTGGAAGCTGAAAGTGTTTTCGTCACCGATCAGGGTGGGCAGCTTGCCCACTTCGATGGAGAAATTATCGGTCGGCGCCAGCTTGAGAAACGCCTGCGGCACGAAGCCGAACGCATGGTTGGTATAGGTGCTGGACGAAACCGTCGGCGTGGCAAGCGCAGGGACGTCGTATTGCCCGGCCTGAACATAGAATTGCACGAGACCGTCCGTTTTCTGGACGACGAGCTGCGCATTGCTCAGATCCCAGCGCGAATTGATATCGCCGGCATAGGGATTGTTTTGCGTCAGCGCGAATCCGCTCACCATGCCGCCGACATAGACGGTTCCGAGCGGGCCGGCCGTGAAGCTGAACGGATTTGGATTGGCTGCGAGCGGCGGACTGATCGCCGGCAGCGCGAGCGCATCGGCCTTTGCGGCGCCTGCCGTCACGAGCAGAGCAAGACCTGCGGCTGCCCCCAGCCGAGACGCACGACGCTTCACCAGGATCACCGCGATATCAAAACAGGCTGACGGCGCATGCGGGCCGCCTGCCCCCCCTTGCGAACGCGCTCGACAATAGCCGGAAACAGGAGCGTTGCAATAAGAGGCCGGTCGGCAGCCATTCACAAGGCCTGGGCCGCGCAAGCGGACCGCGGGCATCTTGCCCGCATGGGCGATGACATCTGCACCAGGGCGGGCAAGATGCCCGCGGTCCATTTTCACACCGCGAGACATTCGTTCGAACAATAACAGTCGGAGTTCCATTCGAATGGAAAGCCGCTACTCGTCGTCCTCAGGCGGGTATTGCTCCGGCGCCACTCCGCTCATTTTGAGCAGTCTGGGATATCTGACCTTCGGCTCTTTCGACCGCCGGTCGATGACCTCGATCCGGAACAGCCATTCATCGCCATAATCGAAAAGAAACGTCATCTTGTCGCCGATTGCGGGAAACGCATCGACGATCCGCGTCCGCTTCACGCTGCGGGCCTCGCCTTCACCCATATCGGCGAACAGTTCGTATTTGACCGGCGAGTCGTAAACCGATCCCGTCAG
>JBEKDC010000373.1:0-3483 GCA_050014535.1 Rhizomicrobium sp. | reverse complement strand
TGCTCGCGCAGCTGGAAGAAATTCACGGCCTTCAGATGCGGATCGTCGAGCACTTCCTCCAGCGTGTTGGCGCGCATGATGGGCACGCGGTTCTCTTCGCCGAGCCGCATCCACTCTTCGGTGGTATGCGCAAGTGCCGCCTCGCGCATCATTTCGTAATAGACCGCGACCTTTGCCTTGCCGCCTTTGGCGCTCAAGAAGCGCTCGCTGTCATAGCCGCCCGCGATGCCGCCCAGCTCCATGAATTTCGCCGCCGCGGCCCGGCTCACGGGCTGGATCGCGATGTGGCCGTCCTTGGTCTTGAGCGGCCGGCGATCCGCGGCGAGCGCCGGTGTGTGGCCCAGATGCGAAACCGGCGGCTCGAACGTCGCACCCCACAGATGCTCGGCCAGAATAAAACTGGTGAAGCTTTCGAACATGGGCACTTCGACGAACTGGCCTTCGCCGGTGCGCTCGCGATGGAAGAGGGCCGCCAGCACCGCATAGATCGCATGCATGCTCGAGACCTTGTCGGCGACATAGGAGGGCAACAACCGCATGTCGGGATTGCCGTCGACCCGCGGCAACAGGTCGGAGGCGCCGGACGCCGCCTGCACCAGATCGTCGAACGCCTGGCGTCCCGCATAAGGCCCATCCGAGCCGTAGCCCACGCAATGCACATAGACGATGGAGGGATTGAGCTTCGCCACTTCGTCATAGCCGAAGCCCAGCCGCGCCATCGCTTCGGCCCGCACATTGTGGATGAACACCTGCGCGGTGGGGATCAGCGAGCGCAGCCGCGCGCGGCTTTCTTCCGTCTTGAGATCGAGCGTCACCGAGCGCTTGTTGCGATTGAGCGTCATGAAGGTGGCGCCCATGTCGGCGTTCTTCGCCGACTTGCTGCCGCCTCGCTGGCGATCGCCGTCCGGGCCTTCGATCTTGATCACGTCCGCGCCCAGATCGCCCAGGGTCTGGGTGCAATAGGGGCCGAAGATGTATTCCGTCAGGTCGATGACGGTGACGCCGTGAAGCGGTCCATGGGGCATTGGGCGGGTCCTTGTCGCATGCTTAGAATATCGGGTCGGACGGGAGATTAGGCTATGGCGGGCAAGGGGCAAGCGGGCGCTTACGTGCCTTCGATGAGCGACGAGGCGGTCAAGGCCAAAACGGGCAAAAACTGGGCCCAATGGTTCGCGGCGCTGGATAAGGCCAAGGCGGCGACCCTGGGTCACCAGGAGATCGTCGCCATTGCCGGCAAGCTCGGCGCCGGCCGCTGGTGGGGCCAGATGGTGACTGTGGAGTATGAGCGGGCTCGCGGCCTGCGCACCCGGCACGAAACGGCGACGGGGTATTCGGTCAGCGTGTCGAAGACGGTGGGTTGCGATTTGTCCGAGCTTTATGCCGCGGCGTCCGACGAGAAATCGCGCAAAAGCTGGTTCCCGAAAGGCGCGTTCACGCCGTCGTCTCAGACCAAAGACAAATATCTGCGCGGGAGCTGGAACGGCGACGCTCGCCTCGAAATCAATTTCTACGCCAAGGGAGAAGGCAGGTCGCAGATCAATGTGCAGGTCAACAAACTGAAAAAAGAGGCGGCCGTCGAAGCCGAGCGCGCGGCATGGAAGGCGGCGCTGGAAAAGCTCGTGGCGCGTTTATCTTGAATGCGGAGCACCGAGTCATGAGCCGAGCCTTTGTCAAAGAGCAGGACAATGTCCCGCCGGACGATCCTCCGGAATTCGAGGTGAGCGCCGGCCCCAATCTTGTCACGCGCGCGGGGCTCGATCGCATCAATGCGAAAGTCGCCGGGATCGAAGCGCAACTCGCCGCCAATCCCGACGCGGATGGCCGCGTGCTCCTGATGCGCGATCTGCGCTATTGGGTGGCGCGCAAGAACAGTGCGCGCATATTCGTGCCGTCGAACCCCAACGAAGTCGAATTCGGTTCGCAAGTGACCATCGAGCGGGGCGGTCGCCGCCAGACTTTCGCCATCGTGGGCGAAGACGAGGCGGAGCCCGCGGCGGGCCGCATCAATTGGCGCTCGCCATTGGCCGAAGCGATCCTTGGCGCGCGCGTGGGCGACATCGCATATCTCGGCGACCGCTCGCCGCCGGACGAAATCAAAATTCTGGAGATCAAGCCGCAATGAACGCTCTTCGGCTTAGCGCAATTCTGTCGATTCTTGTTGCGCGGCCATGGTGAGGATTGGTGATTCACTTCGATCCGAATCCATTCACCCCAGCTGCACGTCTTTCTGTAGGCTGACGTCGCGGCCGTCGCCTCTTTTCAGTCTGTAGAACGTGGCGGTGGACAAGATTGTGAAAATGCCGAGCACCAGAAATGCCTCGTGCAGTCCGCGGATCATCTGGTCGGGATTCGTCCGCACGCTAGCCGGAACGAAAAACGCCGTGGTCAGCCCCGCGGCGGCTACGCCGAAGCTGATCGCCATCTGCTGCATCGTGCTCGCGATGGAACTCGCATTGCTGGCCTGGCTTTGCCTGATGTCGGCGTACACAAGCGTGTTCATGGCGGTATATTGCAGCGAGGTGAACGCGCCGTAGCTGAACGCCAGCAGCAATATCATCCAGAGCTGCGTCTCGCGTCCGATTGTTGCGAAGAGCACGAGCAATATCCCGAGGATGATCGTGTTCGACACCAGCACGCCGCGATAGCCGAGCCCTTGCAGGATCTTCGGCATGAGGAATTTCGTGCTCATGGCCGCTGCCGCCTGGGGCATGATGAGCAGTCCAGATTGTATCGGCGTGAAGCCGAGACCCACCTGATAGAGCAGCGGCAGCAGGAACGGCACGCCGCCGATGCCCAGCCGCGTGATGAAGCTGCCGCCGACGGCCGCCGCAAAAGTGCGGATGCGGAACAGGCTCATCTGCAGCAACGGATAGGCGGTATGGGCCGCATGCAGGCCGTAGCCCGCGATGAGCGCCATGGAAATACCGAGCAATCCCAGAATCTCGGCCGTGCCCAGCGTGTGATCGCCGAAGATTTCGAGAACATAGGAGAGAAGCGCCACCCCGGAGCCGAACAGGATGAGCCCCTCGATATCGAGCGGCTTGACGCTCGCTTCGCGATAGTCCGGCAGATGCGTATAGACGAGAACGAGACCCACAAGCCCGATCGGCAGGTTCACGAAAAACACGAAGCGCCAATGGAAATAGCCCACGATCAGGCCGCCGGCGATGGGCCCCAGCATCGGGCCGATCAGGGCAGGGATTGCGACGAAACTCATGGCGCGCACGAGCTCGGATTTCGCGAATGTGCGCACGAGCGTGAGCCGTCCCACCGGCACCATCATGGCGCCGCCGCATCCCTGCAGCACGCGGCAGGCGACCAGGAGATGGATATTGCTCGACAACCCGCACAGAAGAGAGCCCAGCGAGAAGAGGCCGATGGCGGAGGCGAACACCCGTCGCGTGCCGAAACGATCGGCCATCCAGCCGCTGATGGGAATGAACACCGCAAGGCTGAGCGTGTAGCTCGCGAGCACGGACTTCA